>CAYPDL010000015.1:0-15832 GCA_964409475.1 uncultured Desulfobacteraceae bacterium
TTACTGGCGCGCCTGGAGGGATTCGGACCCCCGGCCTGCGGATTAGAAGTCCGCTGCTCTATCCAACTGAGCTACAGGCGCGCAGGTGCTTATTCGTTATCTGACCCACATAAAACCGAAACTAAAAGGTCTCGGGCAAGCGTCAAAGGCCTCTCTTGACAGACACGGTGGGAATCTCGTTTTCATGGTGCCCGTTCAGCACTTGTCTGAGCACAACATTGGTCTTCTCTTCCATCTGCCCGATGATCTCAGCAACGGCCTTGAGACGAATCAGGCTCTTTATGGACTTATCCTTAAGAGGAAACTCAAAATAGCTGCTCTCGAGGACATGCACCAATCGCTCCACGAGATCCAGATCAACCGCATCTGAATTCGCGTAAAGCAGATTGACCCACTCGGTTTTGATATGCTCGGGAATGCTGTTGTAAACCGCGAGGACATCCGGTGCCTTACCCAGATAGAGAGACTTCTTCAGATCGTCGATCCCATCCCGGATCGATTTTACGGTATTTTCCTCAACCACGCCCTCCCGGATCAGGAGGTTCCATCTGTCCTCAATCTGCATACGCAGCCACTTTTCACCTTGCTCGGGGGGCAAATGGATATCCAGAAACCGATTCTGCATATTCGTCAGGTCCTTCTGTATCGCATCATGGGAACCGGAAATGCTTCTGACCGCCTTGTTGAGGCCCTGAATCGCATCACGCCGCATCTCCTTTTTGTCAGATTTCTCCAACACGACCCTTTCCCACTGCTCCCTCAGGAAACCGAGTTCCAGCTTAATAAGCGAAAAAATCAACCCGTACTTAGTGATGACGTTCCTGACGGAATCCGCCAGGATATTGCAGGCGCTGAGTCTGTCTTCCGCGAGATGCTGCATGGCCTCAAGGGACTGCTCCCTTAACTGATACGACAGGAGCTCAGTGCCCAATGCCCGGGACAGCCTCTTGATGACTCTTGTCTCCGGGCTCCCTATTTTGATGGTATAGGGACGAAAATGGATCTTTATCACCGCTGCCACAACATACTCGCTATGTTCCCAGAGAAATTCTCCCTTGTAGTTTTTACAATATGCGACCTGACGTCCGTTTCCAAAATAGAGATCTTTTTTCCGGATCAGGACCGGTTCCATATGGTGAAAATCGGCCCAAATGCCCTCCACCTGGAGCCGGACGCTACGGGCGTCGTTCTTGGGGTCCTCGGCCGTCCAGCTCTCCTGCCTTTCCACACACCATCCCATGGCCTCTAACGCTCGGCCCGGTTCATCCCTGTATTCGCCGAAGGGTTTTCCTGGAGGGTTATAGTCCGAGTTCTCAGGCAGACCCCACGATATGCTTCTCCTCTCCTCATCGATGATCCCGGAGGTAATCCGCTTTGCGATCATCTGAGGGGGATCTCCGATCCGGTAAACCGTGCCCTTAAAGGCGTTGGGCAGGCAGATCAGTATGGTTTCAATAATCTCCTTGCACGCTTTTTCCAACGCCTCATGATGTATCCGAATGGCCACTTGTCATCCCTCGGGTCTATCCCGTTGTCTCGGTTCATTTAGCCCAGGGCTGATCAACGGTGGATCTGCCCCGTCTTCTTAAGTTGTGTAACTTTATACTTTTTCCCGTGGTTGTCAATAAAAATGATACTATCCTGAACAGCCAATGAATACACCCGGTTAGGATCACTAAGCATCCTCGCGGAACTGGAATGGTCTGATTCTCTTGACAATCCCCCGGCTGAATGCCAAAATTCAATAATGCGTGAACAAGGAATTGAGATAGAAGAAATGCCCGAGCTGAAAAGCCCGTTGTTCATCGCGGGATTTGAGGGTTGGGGAAACGCCTTGAACGTTTCAGAAGGAATGGTTTCCTTTCTGATACGGAAACTTGGCGCCAAACGCTTTGCCAGGGTGAATCCCGACCTCTTTTATCGGTACGACAAAAGCCGGCCCTTTGTGGACATCAGGGAGGGAATTTTAAAAGAAATCTCCCCGCCCGGGGGAGCATTCTACGTTGCAGAGGCCCGGTCGTGCGGGAGGGATATCGTTATATTAAAATCTGAAGAGCCCCAACTGAGGTGGGGCCAGTTTATGCACATTTTGTTCTCCCTCTGCCAAGACCTGGGTGTCGAATCCATCTTCACCGTAGGAAGCATGTATGACAATGTGCTTCATTCCGACAGGATTGTATCGGGGATTGCATCAGATGAGGCACTCTTTTCCAATATCCAACAGAAACAGGTCATCCCGATAAACTACCAGGGCCAGAGCGCCATTCATTCGACCATACATTTGGAGGCCCAGAAAAGGGGGTTTCAGAGTTTGAGCCTCTGGTGCCACTGCCCCTATTATCTCGAGGGGGCCGTTCATTTCGGCCTTTTGGCCCACCTGGGGAATTTGCTGTCGTTCTTTGGGAAATTTAAGCTGGATACCCAGGAGATGGAGACCGAGTGGAAAAAACTTAACCGGCAGATCCAGGACCTGATTGACGGCAACCCTGAACTTCAGACCATGATCAGTGAAATTCGAAAGGCAAAGGTACGGGCATCCTGGGCAGGCATGAAGGAAACCATAAAAAAAAGCGAAAAAGTCATCAAACTTGACGACTATATCAACTCGAGGTAAACTCCTCCTTTTTCTTCTTTGCCGCCGCCACGACTTGAGGCATGATCTCTCCGGCATTTCCCTGAAGGAAGATATCGGTCAGAGTATCGGTCAAGTGCGTCCGTTCCTTGTTGACCTCGACAATCTTTGCCCCGTTTCGCTTGGCAATGGAGGGGATACTATTGACGGGCGAAACAACCGCTGATGTCCCTATAATGAACAGGGCCTGGGCCGACGATGCTAGATCAAAGGATCGGCGCATTGCCTCTTCAGGAATGGCCTCGCCAAAAAAGATGACATCCGGTTTCAACACATTCCGGCACGCACATCTGGGAGGGTTTTCACCCCTCTTTTCTTCAGCCGCATATCTCTTTCCACACCAGAGGCAGGAGAGGGTACTCGAATTGCCGTGGTACTCGATGACGTTTTTCGATCCCCCGGCCTGATGCAGGTTATCGATGTTCTGCGTGATGACACAATCAAGCAGGCCCATCGCCTCAAGCTCTCCCAAAGCCAGATGGGCCTTGTTGGGCTTTGCCTGTCCAATGATCGAATCCATTTCCATGAGCATTTGCCACACCTTCTGGGGGTTGGCCCTAAATGCACTAATGTTCGCATATTCAGCCGGGTCGTATCGCGACCAGAGCCCGCCTGCGCTACGGAAATCAGGGATACCGGACTCCACGGAAATCCCGGCGCCGGTCAACGCCAGAGTCGCCTGCGAGCTGATTAATATATCCGCTGCCTGCTCTGCCAGCCCCTGCACTGAATACTCTTCCTGGGGGTCTTCTACCATAAAATTTCACCATTGAATTTCGGGCCCATCCCAAAAAAGGATAGGGATGTAACCTGTCTTTACTTTATTTGGTCTCCATTGGACCTAAACCGATTCGAAAACGATCTTTCCTTCTCGGCTGTTATACCGGTTAAGCCGTGCCTTAAGGATTTTCTGTTCGCCGAAAATGTTGACCAATCTTACCTCGTCACCTTCAAACTCTACCAGGTCAACACTCTCTAAGATCTTGTTTTCGGTATTATCCTTCAGGAGATACGCATGGGCCTCGCACATCTTCCACCTCCCTCGTATGAAACTTCATTGGATTGATGATTGTCGATCGATGATTGAAAAACCTGCAATCCAATCTCGATACTGGATGCTGGGTACTGGATCCTGGTTACTGGTTGCTCGTTGTAGCGAAGCGGAAATCCCGTCTTCAGCGGGACTGGTTACTGGATGCTCGATGCTGCATACTGGCTACTTGATGCTGGTTGCCGGATGCTCCGGCAGGCATGCTGTCTTACTGATCGATCTCTTTCAGTGCATTCCCCAAGCAGTCGCTCATCTTGGACGACAGTTCAATCATTTCCCGGATATGCTCTGCGCTCTTGGTTTTCCCCGCATCTTCAAGTTGTTCGGTAAACATCTGGTATTCTTCGTGGTGATGATCATTGTGCGTCCTCCAGTGTTCCAACCGAATCTTTGCCTTTTCAACAAAATCCATGTGTTACCTCCCTGGTTAGGGTTTCTGTAACCGTTCACGGGTTCAAAGGTTCAGAGGTTCAAGGTTTCATTTTTGTTCCCGGGATTCCACTTTGGAGGCGCATTGTCCCTTGAAAACCCCCGCGCTCACCATTCCAACCCCGAAAACCGGCGGCCCAATGGAAGCCATTTGGCAAAGACAGCATGCTTTGCCAGGTCTTCGGGTCATCAATTCTGTCCTTATTGCCAACCTTGAACGTTGAACCCGGAACCTGTGAACCCTTACGGGTTTCTCGATAGTTTGAAGTTAAAGAATGTCTGCCCGGATGTCAACGAAATTTGAATGTGCGGACCATGAACGGAGACGTGGCCATAAAAGTATTGACGGATCATGGATTGTAGGGTTAATATCCAGTCCAAAATCTTGAGGTCACCAACAAGGAGGGCTAAACATGGAGGATGTTCTTAAAGGGAAAAAAATACTGATTGTTGACGATGAGTCTGATATACTGGAAACCTTGGTGGAAATTCTTGATATGTGTCTCATTGATACGGCCCCCGATTTTGAAACAGCCCAGAAATTTCTTAACAAAAACACATACGACCTGGCGATCCTCGATATAATGGGTGTCAGGGGTTACGACCTCCTGGAATTGGCCAACGAAAGAGATATCCCCGCCCTGATGCTTACCGCGCACGCTGTCAGCCCTGATAATCTTGTAAGATCCATAAAAGGGGGCGCCCAGTCCTATTTGCCCAAAGACAAGATCTCCGATATTCCCCTCTACATCCGTGACATACTGGAAGTTCGCGAAAAAGGCGACACAGAAAAGCACGCCAAATGGTTCGAAAGGCTCGAACCCTACTTTGACAGGAAATTCGGAAAGGGGTGGAAGCAAAAAGACAGGGAATTCTGGGAAATTTTTGATCGAAAATATCGCGCCCGTCGCGACGAAATTGAAAATATGATGTAGATAAAAGGATACGCCCTGAGAGGAATAGCCGACCTGATCGAGGAGGGAGCCTCCACGTGTGGGGAGATGTCTCTGACTGTGACCGGGATTCCTGAATCCCACCGTACCTAAGCAAAAAATCTCTGTACATCGAAGGGTTACGCGAACCGATCAGTATGGGGCATTTCCATTCGTTTTATTTCAAGGGGAGCTTCACCAGAAATCTTGCACCCTGACCCTCATCGCTGTCAAGAAACAATTTGCCCCCCAGATCTTCCACCAAAACCATCACGCCAGCCAACCCCAACCCATGCCCTCTGACGCTGCACGACCCCTTTGAATCGGGTTCCATCTGGAAGTAACACTCGAAAATCTTTTTGTGATAGGCTGCGGGAATCCCATCACCGTCATCCTTGACAGAAAAACTGAGAGATGTATCTGTCCTATCAAACCTTAATTCCACCACCTTTTTACGATATTTCAGGGCATTGTTCAGGAGATTTCTCAAGATCTGATTGACCTTTGCGTGGTCCTGACAGATCTCCTCGACCCACAGATCCTCCGCCACACACAACACGACTCCCCTTGTCTCCAGAATTTCCATGAATCGCGACAGCTTGGTACATCGCTTGATCTCCTCTGAGGCACTGGCATCGGTCAGGTCAAAGATCTCCTCAAGGGCCTCCTCGATCAGGCTCGACAACCTGAACCGTGACATATTAACGACCCCTTTTTCGGATCTTCCCAGTTCCAGGGCGTCGTTGACCAGCGTCTTCAAAACCTTTGTGTTCCTCAAGACACGGGCAAGAACCTTGGCCTGTTGCCCTGTAACAGGCCCGTATTTGTCCTGTTTGTTTAACAATGAGACGAGCCCTGCTTCAATGACCGCAAGCGGCACCTTGAGATCATGAATCAGGAGGTCGATTTTGATCCTATCGCGGCCTGTGGGCATATGTCCTCTGCTATTTGGGTGGTTGTCGGTCGATTCCGCCATGACGGCAGAATCCGGTTGTATCTTCTGGATTCTGGAAGGCCCGTTTCCCCCATCCTTTCCAATTTTTATGAGTTTAGCAATTCCCTTAAAAAAAATCAACTCAGAGAGCCCCCCTAACCGGCATATTTGGCTATGAAAACAATCCCAACGTAACCGACAAAACTGCTGTCCGGCCGCACATCATAACTCGTCCCGTAAATCATCTGCTCTGCCTGTACAGCGCCCAGTTCTCTGGCCGCAACAATCGCTGTTGCGACAGCCCCGGGACAACAGATATTGCGCTCTTTGAAGGACGCATCCAAAACAGCATGTTCATCCATTTTCATCATCCGGTCAATGGCCTGCTTGTCATTGAATTGTGTTACCCATCGAACAGCCTCTTCGCCCACGCCTCTGGGCATAAACCCGTAATTATCCCCGTAATGGGTCAAATCCGTGGACCCGAGGACAACGGCCTTCCGGCCCATTCGTCTCGATATCTCAATCGCCTTCTTCGCAATTTCCAAAGAACCAGAATGGGGTGGAAGCCCCATCGGCACGATCTTGATATCGGGGTAGAAATACTTGAGAAAAGGGAGCTGCACCTCAATGGTATTGTCGCCATCGTACCGCGAAGTGGTTTCTATGGTAAACTCGAATTCCCCGGCCAGTTCTGCTGCAAGGTCGCTGTCTATGGCCAGTTCTCCCAACGGCGTGTCCCATCGCCCCTCTGTCATAATAAAATTGGCGCTCCCTTTATGAAGGTGCCGGCCGAAGAGGATACAGGTATCGGGTCCATCCTGAGCATCAAGACATTTGATCACATTGCACGCAATTTTTCCGGAAAACACCCATCCCGCATGGGGGACAATCCCTCCGACCGCCTCACCTCGGGCGCCGGGGCAGGAAAGGGAGGGATCCATGAATCCTTCGATAGCCTTCCTGCAATCAGACCCCCGAGCAGGATACCAGGAACCCGCAAGATCCGCGCGCCTTACCTTCGTAGGAGACACACCCCCTCCAATCGACTATTTACTATTGACGATTCCTAAATCCCTAACCCGGACAAGCCGGAACCAAAAAGGCCTCACACGGAGACACGGAGACTATATTAAAAAATACTTCTGTTGTGATTTCCCTCTGCGGGCTCTGTGGCTTTGTGTGATTGAATTGTCATTCATTGCCTATAACCCTTTTGAACTATTTACTTTTCCAGCACTGCAAAAAATTTCTTGTGTTTCTTTCACAAAACTCAAGCGGTAACTGCCTCAATCCCTAAATCCCCAAATTCGCAATTCCAATTTATCGGGTTAGGCACTTCCAATTTTCTCTCTTGCCGTAATCTCGGTTTATTGATATGTATCCGGCTAAACCCCAACTGTTGAAAGGTGCCCATATGTCCCTTGACATCACCCAGTGGATCATCAAGATACCAGTTCTCTTGTTTGCCATCACCATTCATGAATATGCCCACGGCAGGGCGGCATTGGCCCTGGGAGACCCCACGGCAAAGCTCATGGGAAGGCTGTCGTTCAACCCCTTGAGCCACCTGGATATCTTAGGGGCGATCTGCCTGTTTCTCTTTAACTTCGGGTGGGCGAAACCCGTTCCGGTCGATGTCAGGTATTTCAAAGATATGCGCAGAGACGTGATCATCATGTCGCTTGCCGGACCCATCGCAAACCTGGCGGCTGCTTTTATAGCCGGCCTGCTGATTCGGTTTTTCATGCTCCCGCTTGAGATATACCTGCAAGTGCTGCTCTGGCTGATTCTCATGAACATCGGGCTCGGGGTTTTCAACCTCCTGCCCCTCCCCCCCCTTGACGGCTCACATGTCCTGGAGAACATCCTGCCGCCCAAGGCAGCCCAAAAGTTCCGGGAGTATGGTCGCTACGGGCCGTTCATTCTCATCGGCATTGTGTTGCTCGACAACTTCGCCCATACCGGGATCATCGGCCGCATCCTGATCGGCCCCATGTTTTATCTGGCCCATCTGTTTGCCGGAGACAATCTCTTCTATCTGCTCCCCCTCCTGCGACAGTGACAGGGTCTCTCATCCGCGACAGTCTCGTTATTACATCATCTCCCTGTCGCCCGTGTCGATGGCCTTGTCGATTTCAGCCTTCAGCGCTTCGGGCAGGCCGGGGATGTCAACGTTCAGGAAACCACGCACAATAGTGGATGTGGCCGCGTCTTCATCAAGTCCCCTGGACATGAGATACGAAATCTCCTCCTGGGCGATCTTGCCGACAGCGGCCTCATGCGACATCTCGACCCCGTCCACATGCCCTTCCAGTTCCGGAATGGCGTGGATGATCCCGCCGTTCAAAATCAGGCCCTTACACTCTAAGTGGGCCTTGATCCCCGGCGCCTCCCCGATGAGATGGCCTCTCGCGATGATCTTCCCGCCGTTGCTGATAGTCCTTGCTACGATCTCGGCCCGGCTCCGGGGCTTCTGGAGAAAAATCCGGCCCCCCACATCGTATTCAGACCCCGGGCTCCCGACGATGATGCTGTAGAATCGAGCCATCGCGTCCTCTCCCACCAGATAGGTGACAGGATACATCTGGAGACTCTTTGCAGGCTTCATGGAGATATAATTGTTGAGGAACAGGCCCCCTTCTTCCACCCTCGCGGCAGACCGAGGCCGCACCACCATATCCTCGGCCCAGTTGTGGATCATGGTAAAGCTTACTGTTGCATTCTTTTTTATGTAGAACTCGGAAATGCCCAGATGGGCGCCTTTTTTCAGGTGAGGGGACGTGGCGCAGCCGGTGATGATATGGAGTTCTGAATCCTCTTCTGCGATGATGATGTTGTGAACCGTCTGCTGGAGTCCCTCCTTGTCCAGATAGAGACAGGCCTGAACCGGATAGACGCTTCGGGTTCCGGGCAGGGAACGGATCACATACCCGTTATGAAGATCCAATTCTGCGGCCGCGGTATATTTGTCCGTATCCACAGGGATCAATTTCCAGTAATAGTCCCGGATCCAATCTTCTGTTTCCAGGGCCTCCCGGATCGGCAAGACCTGAATCCCTTCCTGGTCGCTCCCGCAGTGGACAACAGCCGTGTCCTTCTGAAAAAAGGTCCCCCCCCTCCCTTTCTTGGAGATGTCCAGGCCTGACATCAACAAACGTGCCTGTTCCTCCCGGGGAAGGTCCTGCATCCCCTTGTCGGACAGATATGCGTGAGGGACAGGCCCCTTTTCGTATGCGCCCAGATCCACATCCGGGCCGATAGAACCCTTTTTGTCTTTCGCCGTTTCGGCCTGTTTCCTCAACTCCGTTCCGAAATGCATTTGACACATTCTCCATAACCGCTCTTGCTGATCTGTTTGAAAATCTCCCGCGGGTTGTTGGTGCAGCTCAGGACGCCGTTAAACAGCACCTGCCCCTTGTCCGCTGTCACGTAATCCAGAATATACCCGGTATGGGTGATAATCAGGCCCATCTTGGTGCGCCTGCGCCTCAACTCCATTTTGCACTGCCCATCGTCGTCCACGACAGACGCATAGCCCTTTTGAAGGAGAGAGGCGATGGTATTTCCCACAAGCGTAATATTTTCCATGTCCACGCCCGATTCAGGTTCGTCGAAAAGGATCAGTTCAGGGTTCTGAGCCATGAGCTGGAGCAACTCGGAACGTTTGATCTCCCCCCCGGAAAAACCGGCATTGACATCCCGGTCCAGAAACTCCTCGAAGTTGACACGCCGGGCCAGGTCTTCAACGGCGCCCTCATTCTTTGCACATATCTGCACCATCTGCCGCGTCTTGAGGCCGTTAATGGTGGGCGGGCGCTGGTACGACATGCCGATGCCGAGATCCGCCCGTTCATTGATGGGCAGATGGGTAATATCCACCCCTTTGAATAAGATTCTCCCCTCAACGATTTGGTACTGGGGATACCCCATGATGGTCATGAGGAGGGAGGTTTTTCCCGACCCGTTGGGACCGAAAAGGACATGCGTCTCCCCGGCCTTGATTTCCAGGTTGATATTGGCAAGGATGAGATGGTCCCCCAATTTTACCCTAAGGTCTTCGATCAGCAGCATCCTGTTCCTCCTGTGGAAACCCCCATGCACCCCGGCCCGGGGCGATTGTCTGAGAGAATCATACGGTTTGATCGACACTACACCCAAACCAGGCGTTTGACAACCGCTAATTTTGGCCGGTCTCATTTCCGTTTCTTCATCTATCCTCTCTCCTTCCCTCAATTATTTGCTCCATGCTCATTGTGGAAGACCACATCGCCCAGCAAAGCAACGACAAACTGGAGGTAACCCCTGCAGGGGAAAACTTCTCCGGCCTTCGGGAAACCTTTGCACGGTTGACACGCTGTTGGCCGATGCCGGTTACTTCAGCGGAGACAATGTGGAGGAATACGAAACCAATGATATTGTCCCCTATATTTCCGCCGATCGCCAACGGCACAACGCGCCGCCCCAGGAAAGCTTCATCGAGCCCGACCCCTTGACTGCCCCTGCGAATCCGGGAACAGAGATGAAACGCTGGTTTAAAACAATTGCCGGTAGGACGGTATACGCCAAGAGGAAATGCAGTGTCGAGCCGGTCTTCGGCATCATCAAGGCAGCCATGGGCTTCCGCCAATTCCTTCTGCGGGGCCTCGATTGGATCCCGATCCGGCTCCCACGTACCCCTATGCCCTCACCACCGGCAAGGCAGACGGAGGCGATCTTAGCGGGAGAGCGTTTTTTGGAGCGTCAGGACCTCCTGGTAGATCTGCCTCTGCTCGGTGCGGATGGCGTCCATTCGAGCTTCGTCCTCGGGCCTGATGGATGTGCCCAGAGCGGCCAGTTGTTGGAGTTCGACCTGGAGCGCCGCGTGCCGTGCCTTGAGTGCGTCGATCTTGGCCTGGGTCTTGCCGTCGGCGCCGAGGTAGAGCTTGAACCAATCGGGGTCGTAGTTGCCCAACGAGCCTGCGTCCTTTGTGTAGGACTTGCCCGGCTTGAGCTTCTGCTGCCGATAGAGCACATCGCGGGCCACGAACTCGAAGGCGGTAAGCCCCTTCGCTCCCGTGTTCACCACGAAGACCTGACCATCGATCACGACCTCAATCCAGGAGTGCCGGCCCCCGTCCGCGGTCCCCTTGACCAGCCGCATCGGGATGTCGGGGTCCATTGTGTACAGGATGGATGCGAACAGCGTAGTCAGGTCCCAGCAGGCGACCTTGGTCTCGTCAAGGACCGCGGAACCCCTCTTACCTGTCAGGTGAACGACGCGGTTGAATGCCGTGTCCTCTCGCTCTTCGAACACCCGGTTGTAGTTGGCCAGTTCCACGCGCTCCGTCCCTGGAGACATGCTGGGAAGGGCCAGCTTGTTTTTCTTGATGAACTCTTTTATTTTCTGATTACCCGGCTCGATGAGAACCCAGGGGGTCATCTCGTTGCTTACAAAGGCGTAGCTCTGGTACGCGACGCCCAACAGGGTGGCCACCATGGCGGACACGACCACCACGCCCAGTGTCGAGAAATGATCACCCTCCGCGATGACGTAGCCTTCGTTCGGGTCCGCCGCGAACACACGCGGGAGCCAGACGCGACCGTCCGAAACGGCGAGCAGGATCAGATTCTTTCCCCTCGCATCCGCGGGGTCAAAACGCAGCTCGATCTCATACGGTTCCACCGTGCCGGTGAGATCACGGATCTCCCATGCATCGCCTACGAGTTGGAGCTCCTGGCAGGCCTTGCGTTCTTCTGCGGTACCCTGAATAGGAGGAAACGCCTTAACCCGGGCAACCTGGAGGCGCTCTACAGCCCTCGAACCCGGGGTGAAGGCGATCGTGAGCCGATCCTTCTGGAAGACCACCGGGCCGGTACCCGCGGAGGGGCCGCTTTTGGATGGCACCCCTGGAATAACGGATTCATCCGGTTGAGTGGTTTTTGAAGGGGTTAGCGGTTTCCCGACCGGGACAGCTTGCCCTCCTATCGGCTTCCATTCGCCCTGTCCACCCCTCATTGGGTCCTCACTGCCTCTCGGACGCGTGCTCGGGGGGATTCCTGCTTCTCTGTTTTCCTCCTCATTCAGCGATTTCCATCCCTCAGATTTTGCCAGGAGGAGGCGTTGGCCATTAACCGTAAAAGGTCCCTCTTCTGGCTGTGAGCGTGAGCCTCCGCTCGGAGCAACGGGTATGGATTCCCAGGATGTAAATGCCAGTCCCTTATTTCCAAGTGGCAGGAGCTGGGTTAGAAAAGCCACAACCACGATCAATCTTATGCCTGGCGTTACCATTTTTTTCTTCATAGTGCACCTGTCTTCCTCTCCTATTGGGTTCAAGATCCTTTCCCTGCCAGACGCAGTGACCGGATGTACCTTATAAGAGACAGAATCTGTACAACGGCCTGGCATCGTGTTCTCGGGCGGATTGCAAATGGGGAATCTCTTCTCGTCTTGTGATGGCTTTGAGATGAGACAAGAATAGAAAAGCGACGATCAAATGTCAACAGAATGGCATTGCAAGGTATGGGCAGTGGCCCCCTAACGAGAATTCGACACGCCGGTTAAAAAACTAGGACCTGATTCAGGCGCACGGTCGCCGGTCCCGTGCCACGAAAGTCAGGCCTGCATTCATTGGCCAAAACAATGATCAAGGCCCATGGAGTCTATCCTCCAATGGGGGAAGTAGTGTGAGAATTTTCTTGATTGTCAACCAGTTGTTGGCTATGAATAGGGGTTTAAGGGCTCGGGGCTGATTTGAATGATCCACGCCCAAGCCGCATATCCAGAACCAAAACAGCCTCGGCCAGAGACGCCAGGGTCCAGAGGAGATTGGGAACGAGAGGAAAGGGCTTTCGGGTCCTCGAAAATCCGTGAGTTATACGCAGATTTGTGGTATACTGCGTATAACAGACTTGAAGGGATGGACAGGTTTTGGAAAGACAGCCGCTGGTTGTACAGACCCTGTACGCCGAACTCATGGAGCAGATGCTGGCCCTGGAGGCGAGCAGGAGCATCGGCGATGTTCAGGGGTGTTTTACCACGAAAAAAATCAAGGGGGAGGAATATGTCTATTTCCAATATTCCGACCCTGGCGGCCGGAAACGACAAACCTACGTTGGGAAAAGGGGACCTTCGCTCGACCGGGTCATGCATCGCTTTTCTTCCGACAGGGAGGCCGTGAAAAACGACCAGAATGAGGTCAAACGCCTATGCGCGCTGCTCCGGGCCGGCGGCGCCATGACAACGGACAGCGCATCATCGAGAGTGCTCAAGGCCTTTGCCCAAAGCGGGCTTTTCAGAGCGGGTGCGGTCCTGGTTGGGACGCACGCCTTCACGGTTCTGGGCAATCTCCTGGGCGTGAAATGGCTTCACTCAGCCCTGCAAACCCAGGATGTGGATATTGCCGGTGAACGACGTCTTGACATCGCTTTCCCCCAAGTAAAAAGGGCCGACATACCCCAAGTCCTCGATCAACTCGAGATGGGTTTCCTGCCTGTCCCCGGCTTTAACCCGGGCCAGCCTTCGACCTCTTTCAAGGTGCGGGGAAAATCTTTGCGGGTGGATTTTCTAACCCCTGCAAAGGGGTCTCAGGATACGCAGCCTGTACACCTGCCCCGTTTTGGAATGGCCGCTCAACCCCTCCCCTTTCTGGATTTCCTCATCGAACAGGCCGGGTACGGGGTTATCGTAAACAGCGGCGGCGTACTGGTTCAGGCGCCTTCGCCGGCCAGGTTTGCCCTCCACAAGCTGATCCTGTTCGCTGAACGGGGCGTGACAGCGCACACCAAGGCAGAGAAGGACCTGCTTCAGGCGTCGTAGCTTATCAAGGTCCTGACAGAGGATCGGCCCGGGGACCTTATCCTTGCGTGGGAGGCCGTTGAAACACGCGGCAAAGGCTGGACCAGACGTCTTGGGAGAGGCCTAGAGGCCTTAAAGAATCGCTTTCCGGACATCCATTCTCTGATGCAGAACATCGTGCCGTAGCTTGGGGACGCCCTTTATATATTTATATTTACAGTCATTTCCCAATATGTTATTGACTGTTTATGCCGAGAAAAGCTCGAATAGATGCGCCGGGTGCTCTGCATCATGTGATTGCGAGGGGAATTGAACGCCGCACAATATTCACGGACAATCAGGACCGTGATGATTTCATGGAGCGTTTGGGAAACATTGTTGCCGAGTCCAGCACCCCCTGTTATGCCTGGAGCCTGGTACAGAATCACTTCCATTTATTGCTGAAAACCGGGAACGTCCCTGTCGCAACCGTCATGCGGCGACTTTTGACCGGTTATGTGATACGGTTCAACCACAGACACAGGCGAAGTGGTCATCTTTTTCAGAATCGGTATAAATCCATCCTCTGCCAGGAGGACGCCTATCTCAAGGAATTGATTCGCTACATCCATTTGAATCCTCTGCGCGCCAACATTGTAAGGGACCTTAACGAGCTTGATTCATATGGGTATGCGGGCCACAGCACCATTATGGGCAAATGCAAGCGCGAATGGCAGGCAGTTGATTCTGTGCTCTCGTTATTTGCCCACCGGATTACAACGGCCCGGCGTGCTTATCGAAAATATGTGGAGGCGGGCATCGATCAGGGGAGGCGCTGGGACCTTATCGGGGGTGGGCTGGTTCGCAGTGCAGGCGGATGGGCTGCCGTAAGATCCCTTGGCAAAGAGGGCATTTTCTTCAAAAGTGATGAACGGTTGTTAGGTGACAGCGACTTTGTGGAGAAGGTATTGTCTGAAGCCGATGAGGCAATGGAGAGAAGGTACGCCCTGGCAGCTCAGGGAGTTGATCTCGGTCAATTGGTCCGGTTTGCATCTAAACTTTTGTCCATCCGGCCGGAGAGAATCGCTGGTCCCGGAAAGGCAAGAGATGTGGTCAAAGCCCGGAGTCTCATCTGTTACTGGGGAACGTCGGAACTTGGTTTGACAATGACCCATTTGGCGGCAGCACTGGGAATTTCAGTCCCGACCGCAAGCGTAGCTGCCAAAAGAGGAGCGCGGATCGCTTTTGAAAACCAGTATTCATTGGTCGAGTTGCTAAATATAAATATATAAAGGGCGTCCCTTAATTTGGAGGTAATGGGGTAATGACCGAAAAAGGACAGAGAGCAAACAGGTATGGTTTCCCCTCACGATTAGGTCTGTGGTTGCTGGGAACGGCGATGGTTCTGTTTGCACCGGCGACAGTGAAGGCCGCTGTCTTCGATGGACAGTATCAAGGTACTTTTGCCGGCGAAGGATCCGGTTCCATAACGTTTTCTGTAAACGGAGGAGTTGTTTCAGGTTCGGTTTCGGGCTCGTGGGGGGGGGACTCCATCAGCGGAAGTTTCTCCGGAAGTGTCTCTGCAGATGGCAGGATGGTAACAACGTTGAGCGGCATAATTAAGACACCACCCTCATCGGAAGGTGGAAAGGAATCCGAACCTACGGCCTTTTCAGGCAGAATGACTGGGACCGTTGTTGTCAGCGGACCTTTGGGAGATCCATCCGGCCAGGTTCCTACCGCTGCTTCCGGGACTTGGAAAGCATCTGCCTTAACGACCGCATCCGGAAGCTGGAGGGCGTCCGGATCTACTGCCTCACCGCCCGATACGGAGAATCGACCAGGGGCGCCTGGTCCCGGAACCCCAGAAAAACCAGTTGCGCCGGAAACAACCGAATACACCTGGTCCGACTACGCAAAAGACTTCGAAAAATATTCGCCGGAGGAGCAGGCCGAAGCCATCGCCAGGATGACCCCGGAACAACGGGCCGAACTCGATCGTGCCAGGGCGGAGCTGAAAAAGGAGAAAGAGGAGGAAACAGTCGAATACACCTGGTCCGACTACGCAAAAGACTTCGAAAAATATTCGCCGGAGGAG
>CAYPDL010000015.1:15932-45539 GCA_964409475.1 uncultured Desulfobacteraceae bacterium
CCCGGAACAACGGGCCGAACTCGATCGTGCCAGGGCGGAGCTGAAAAAGGAGAAAACAGACGAAGATGCCTGGGACGACTACGCAAAAGACTTCGAAAAATTGAGCCCGGAAAAGCAGACCGGAGAGCGTAAGAGATTGACCCCGGAACAAGAGGCAAAACTGGATCGTGTCCGGACGAAGTTGAAAAATGAGCAAAAAGCGGAAACAACTGAATACGGCTGGGACGACTACGCAAAAGACTTCGAAAAATTGAGCCCGGAAAAGCAGGCCGAAGAGCGTGCGAAATTGACCCCGGAACAAGAGGCAAAACTGGACCAGTTGGTCAAGGAAAGGGAACCGGATGGACAGGCGTCGGATGTGGCCATAACCCCTGGAGCCTCCGCCGACAAGGAAAAACCTGAAGACCCAACCAAAAAAGAGGCACCGCGGCCGGTGTCGGAAATGACCAGACAGGAGTCCTTGTTGAAGACATGGGATTGGTATCAGAGTCAATACCGCGCCTGGGAAAACGCGATAGAGAACCCCCTAAACCAAGACCTGAAAAACATGGCCGAAATTAAACAGCGACTGCAAGACATCAAGAAGGATTACGAAAAAGAGTTCGGCCATCCGATACCAGGGAAAGATTATACCGAGACTCAATACCCGCCTCAGACGCCCAAACAGCAGGAGGCCTTAAGAATCTATCAGGAGTTCAAAAATGTTTCCGAAGCGCATAAGAAAGCTGCAGATCAGGAAGCCGACATCATCAACCGATTGCGGGAGACGCCGATTCTGAATACCCGGGCGGATGCAGAGAGCCGGGAAGCTGCCACGAAGCGCAAGGAGGCCTTGGAGGAACAATTGAAGCAGATCAAGCAGGAGTGGGCCGATAAAAACCTGCATGCTGATTTAGGTCCCCTGAAAATCGAGACCATCCCGGACCCACAGCACCAGCCCCTTGATCCCCGCAAAGATCGGCGTAAAGTGGACAAAATGGAATACAAGATCAAGGGAGGGGCACAGCTTGAAAGCGGGCGCACGGGGAACGGAAGGTAGGTTCCTAAGTGATTAATCGCAGGTTCTCACATCCTCTCTATGTCTTTAGCGCGGTACAGCCGCGACCAAAAAGGGTCTCACACAAAACCGCAACAACACAAAGACCGAGGCCGCGAGTGAGATTGGGGGCCCTTTATATTTTTTGCCTCGTCCCGACACTCCACCCACCCCCTCGTTCCCATACTTCGGCCTGTCTGCGTGCATCGCACAGGCAGGCGTGGGAACGCAGACCGGCCTGTCTCATCACGACGAACGACAGACCCTCCCATGGACCGTGGGAACGAGAGAGGTGGCTGGAGCTTGGAACGGGAGGGAAACTTGCTAATAGAATATTCGCCCAAGAGCACACTGAATTCTCCCGTCGCCAGGTCAACCACTTGGAAACACAACGGATTTCCGGCAAAGGCTCAGGGCAGCCTCTTGATCCAGGCCCCGTCATTGAGCCACCGGTCTGCCAGCCTTTTCATTTCTCCGCTTCCTTCCAGGTAATCTAGAAAATTTTCCACCCAGTTGACCATGAGGGGATCTCCCTTGGGAACCGCAACCCCGATGGGTTCATAGTTGAGGGGAGGCATCAGGGAGACCAGGTCTTGGCCGGGATAGCGAAATACGGAAAAGACGCAGATGGGATAGTCCGCCACCATGGCATCTGCCTTCCCGTCCAACACCATCCGGACCATCTCGCCATAGTCCTTTCCTGTCACCAAGGTGGCGGATGGGAGTTGATTTCTTACAAAGATTTCAGATGTGGAGCCATTCAGGGCCGTAAGGCGAGTTTTGGGGCTGTTGACCTGCTGGATGTCTTTTGCGGTTGCCAGCCATGCGGCCTTGGTCAGAAAGGATTTTCCGGAGACGAAATAGGGTCCCACAAAGGCCACGTCCATGTTCCGCTTGCCTGTAATCGTCATATTGGAAATAACCATGTCCACCTTGCCGGCCGTCAGTGCGGGAAGGAGTTCGGCAAAAGGCATGGCTTTGAACTCAACCTTTACGCCCATGGCATCGGCCATTATTCTTGCCATGTCCGGTTCCAGACCGATAACCTCCCCATTCTTTGCGGTCATGTTGAGGGGCGGCATGCTGGCGGCCGTCCCGACGACGAGGACGCCTCGTTGTGCGATGCCATCCATGACCGAAGAGGCAGACATCTGCGCCGTGGGGGTGTGAACACAGGCGGTTACGAGGGCCAAGACCATGGCCAGGGATAGAAATCCGAATATTCTTTTCATCATGGGACCTCCTTTTGGAAAAAATACGGGTTCAAACATTCAGGGGTTTGCTGGTACCCCGGCTTCGCGTGGGTTTCTTGATACGGATAACATTGATGGCACGAATGCACCCCCGGACTTCGGACCTTGGACCCCGGACCTCAGTATTTCCATGCGCGGGGGTGACGAACGCCCTGTCATGAGTATTTACTCTACATTGGAGGGTTTGTAAATCCTTACTTGCTTTGAAAAACCAGCCTGGGTCTTAAGAGTGGATTCCTGCTTAAATAAATAAGGGCTTCCAATCTTTATTTCACCCAGATAGGTTTGTATAATTGTTTATTTGCCTAATTGATATTATTTAATCTGGCAGAACGAAAGCACCCTGGCAAAATGTGGTTTTTTGTAGACAAACCACGCGTGGATGGCATATCATTCCTTCACTTTTTTTATTATGGAAGGATTTTAAGAAGAGAGGGTCTGGCGCCTGCCCGGGAGAGAGGGCGGCGCAGCAAATGCGGTTGAAACCGCGCCTGCCTGGGAACACCCCCAAACAGGGGCGAACGTAACTTGGTTTTTTTGGCTTGGCATGAACCGTCACTGAAAAAGGAGGGAGCGATGGGAAAAATTATAGGAATGAGAAATCGAGGATGGATTGGGCTTATGACGGCCCTGGCCATTGTGCTGTTGCTGGGTTCCCTGTCGTGGGCCATCGAAACGAGTGCCATTGGCGAGGGGCGAACGCGGCAGGAGGCCATCAACAACGGGCTTCAGGCGGCCGTGGAACAGGCCCTGGGTACCTTGGTGAAATCTCAGACCCAGGTTACGGATGGGAAGCTGATCTGGGACCGGATTGCCTCGGCCAGTGCCGGTTATGTGAAGAGCTATGACGTAATCGCCGAAGGAAAGGACCCGGTCAGCGATATCTACAAGGTCAAGCTGAACGTGAAACTGGACGATCAGAAGCTGAAGGGGGCGGCAGAGGAGTTTCTGAAAGACCCCCGGGCCCAGCGCACCTTTCAGGAGACCAAATTCGATGAAAGAAGGGTTGCGGTCTTTTATGTGCCCCGAACCGGATTTGACCTCCCGGCCGACTCGAAAGGCGTTCAGACCATGATGGATCTTATTCAGGACAAGCTCACCGGACACGGTTTCCGGGTTTTTCTGCCGGAACAGATGACAAGAATCCGGGGGAAGGCTGCAGAAATGGTCGTGGATGAGCAGACGGCCATAGACATTGCCAGACAGGAAACCGCCGATGCAGCGGTATTTGTCAGTTTTGATGCGGCCAAGAAGCCAACCTCGGATGGGTATAATCTAATCATGTGTACGCTGAGTCTGAAGGCCTTTGATACATCCACCGGCGAACTATTTGCCAATGTCCAGGACAGGGACAAAACCATCTCCCGGGAGGGTGACTACGCCGTACAGGATGGCGTAGCCCGGGCTGCCATCAAGGTGGGACCCGATGCCGTGGATCGGTTGACCCTCAAAATCGTGGAGCGATTGAGCGGCAGCAAGCCAAAATTCGTCAGCCTCATTTTCCGAAACATATCCACCCAAAACCAGGAAAAGGTGGAGAATATCCTCGTGGACCTCGGATGGAAGGTCCGGGTCACCCGGCAGACGGGGAATTACGTCGAATTTGAGGTCTTTGCCGAGGCGGATCCTACCTCCGTTCGATCTATTGTACGCGGCAAGATCAAAGAGGCCCAGCTTGCCTTGACGCCCACTGAGATGGTGGGCAGCCGCCTGATCTGGGATGGCAAGGAAAAGGGAGGATATTGATATGGGCAGGATGCAGCGATTTCTTTTCTATCTCTTTCCGGTCAGTTGCCTTTCTCTTCTGGGGGCCTGCGCCACCCTGACGCCCGCCACCAAGGGGGCCCTCGTTGAGGTATACCGGCCCAACACCGTAAAGGAATCCATGGTCTGCTCCGTAGAGGGCAAGTCCGGCATTTCTTATATGTATGTGGGGGCGGACACCATCAGCGGGAAAGTGACGCCCGAAGAAAAACAGGTGATTGCACAGTATGCGCGTTCCGTACTGGGGGAAACGAGGTTCATCAACCCTGTCACCATGGTGGCGCAAGAAGGGGAATATCCCAATCTTAGCATCCGGGTCCATCAGTACCTGGTCAAAACGAAAAGCGATCGCGGAAAGGCTGCCAAGGACGGGATCTTTGAGGCCAGTTTTTCCATCCGTCAGGCCGGGCTCCTGGAGTGCGCAACAGGCGCCCCCATCCTGATTGAGAAACATTATGAAATGCCCGCCTACAAAAAGGAGAAGCTTCCTTCAAATGCCGTGGTGGCCCAGCAGATGGTCAAGGAGGCCGTACAGCAGGTCGTCCGACAATTCGTGCCCGTGAAAAGCAAGGTCCTGAGGCCTGTCAAGTCCGGCAGTGAGCTGAGCGGCAAGGCGGCGGCCATGATCGATGCAGGAAACTGCCTTGGCGCATACGAGATTTTGAAGACAGCGGTCAACTCGCCTGCCTGCAACGACGCCGACGCCCTTTACAATGCCGGCGTAGCCCTGGAGTGCTGGGCCTGGAATGCGTCCAACGATCAGAAAAGTCAGTACCAGCACCTTAAAAAGGCCGGCGACTACTACGGACGGGCAGCCATGCTGAAGCCCGGCGATGGGGATATTCAGCAGGCCAAAGGGGAACTGGACTACGAACTCAACACCTTCTTCTCTTCCTTTGTTCGCCAGAACGATACCAAGAAGACCCTGGAGGGTCTGAAGGCGCCCAAGGGTTTTTGATCCTGTCTCTGGTACTGACACTATAGGCCCGGCTGGGCGCAAGGAGAGCTTTATGAAACGGATACTTTTCCTGTTGTGCTGCCTGCCCTTTGTTTCCGGATGCATGTATGCCATCGAGCAGGCCACGGGCATTCAGCTTTCCAAGAACATGAACCCGGTCATGGAGCTGGAGATGGACCTGGTCTTCTTGGATGAAATTGCAGCCTTTACCAAGCTCAATGAGATAATCCTCGAAAGGATGCCGGTGTCCATGTTCGACCCCTGGCCCGAGCTGCTCAATCATTACACGATCGAGCCTGCCAAGTCTGAACTGAACGCAAAGGAGGCATACGACACCTGTCTGACCAATCTCCTGAAGGAAGATTTTTATTTCTACCGCACCTACGATTATGCCCTTTATTTCAACCTATTAGGTGGGGATTCGGGAGGCATTCTGGCCCGGGCCATTATTTCAGCCAGGGACCTCCTTATCATCGAGGGGGCCAAGGAACTGGGCCGACGGTATGAACACGCCAAATGGGTGCTCAGTCACCACCCGTTTGGCTGCAAATGCCGTTACTACAGCCCCAGGTTTCTAAGCCTGACGCCGGGCAGCGCCCCATGCCTTCAGGCAAAATCCCGAAATGACTGCCCTTTTTTCGATAAACCTACCGAACAGATGCTCTATACCTATCTGTTTGGAGACAATGGCTTCGATTCCTGGGTAGACCTTCAGGTAAATCCCGAATGCTTCCGGACCGTGGAGGGAGAGCATCTCGGTTCCTTTGAGAATGTGTACTATACCCTTCTCCCTGGTCACCTGCGTCAGGAGATTCAGAAGGTGGATGAACAGGTGCAACAGACCATGGAAGACCTGGAGCAGGCCAAGGCAAGGCAGAAGGGTAAGGACCTGTCAACCGCAGAAAAGCAGGCCCTCAGCAAGGAAGAAGACAGGTTGGAAAAGAGCCTGGAAGGCCTGACCGAGGCCCAGAAAAAACTTTATAAAACCGCCTTGACCACACTGGAGGTCACGCCCGAAAAGGTGGAAAAGGCCAAAAAGCTCCTGCAGATCATCAAGTTTCTGGACGACGGCTTCGACCAGACCTCAACGGCCATGACCGCCCTGACCATCAAGATCACGGACGATCTTCTGGCCCTGCGCTCCTTTGGATCCAATCAGGTGAATGCCAGCATGACCTACCTGGTCACCCAGGGCATCGCCAGCGGGTCGTTCGCTGCAAAGCGGGCAGAACTCCTGGGAAAACGCATCGTGACCCTGCCCGTGAACTATGCCCAGACCTGGGGATATGCCATATCCCAGGAATACCGCATCGCCAAGTTCAAAGACTATCTGGAGGCCCTGGTGAAGATGGAAAACAAGATGAAAGGGGCCTGAGTTGAGGAATCAGTAGCCAGAATGGACATCACTGAAGACTGAAGTCCGAATCAGTTGTTCAACGGTAAGGGTTTTATGTAAACGACATGGACTTTGTTTTGTACGATAATGGCGTATTAAGTTCACGGATATGAATCTTTGAGAAAAAGGAGGAAAAAATGAAAAGACATCTTGCACTGGCATCTATTGTAGGTTTTGTCTTGGTGGTGGCGGGGTGTGCGCCAAAGGCGATAACCCCTGTGTCCGAAGAGGACAACCCGGCCCATCATTACCTGATGGGCATGGAAATGATAGATAAACAGGATGTTCAAGGGGCACAGGCGCGCTTTGACAGGGCGCTGGAACTGGACCGCAAATACGCGCCGGCCATGGCCGGGAAGGCCCTGGTTGCGGCCATGAGAACGGGGGCTGAAACGGACAAGGAGCACCAATCCGTGGAATTGGAACGGGCACTGGATCAACTGGACAAGGCCGACAGCGCCGCGGACGGGGATTCCCAGGAATTTCAGGTTCGGGTGACCGGCATTCGGGTTTATACCCACGCCCGGCCCAAGAAATGGATCAATGGCGCAGAAAAGCAGTACAAGAAGGCCATGGGCCTCAAGAAGGTCAAGAGCGAGGGACTTCCCTATTACCGGAGCATGGAGGCGGCCTCTTACTTCATGGGCATGGCCTATTACAAGGCCTACCAGTTCCGTGATGCAGAGGATGCCCTTTCCAAGGTGATGTCCGCCTCTCCCGGACGTTGGCATGAACCGGCCTCCAAGCTCTTCAACAAGGTCCACAAGATCATTCGGGCATCCGCCTCCTTCACTCTGACGGATGTGGCCAAAAAGATTGCGGTCAAGGAAGAGGTATGCCGGGCCGATGCGGCTGCCCTTCTGGTGGATGAAGTACATCTGGACCGGCTCATGGCCGGACGCCTGGGCGGCCCTGAAAAGAAAGGGGAACCGGAATTTGTCCCGGCCGATATTGCGGATAACATGTTCAAGCCAGAGATCCTCATCGTGCAGAAATGGGGCGTTCGTGGCCTGGAGCCTACCTACGACAAGACATCCAAGGCCTATTTGTTTCATCCGGCCAAACCCATCTCCCGTAAGGAACTGGCATTCAGCCTGGAGGACCTGCTGATCAAGATCACCGGAGACAACACCTTGGCGACCAAGTACATTGGGCAGACCAACTCGCCCTATCCGGATGTGCCCACAACCTCGGCTGCCTTCAACTCCGTGATGAACGCGGTTACCCGGGGGCTCATGGAACCCGATATCTCCGGGGCCTTCAGACCCGATGACAACACGGACGGGGCGGAACTGCTCCTTGCCGTGATGCGGTTGCGAAACGTTATGAACATCAAGTAGAAAAGGAGGCGGATGATGAAAAGGACTTTTTTTACGATTGCAGTGGTTTTGGGCGCCTTGGCGATGATTGCCGGGGCATGGGCGCAGGGAGAGTGGAAGAGTGTTACCGAGCCGAACCAGATTTTTGAAGAAGGCTACATCCAGGTTACCGGCATTTCCGAAGAGGGGCAGAAACGATTCGCGGCTGTCCGGGCGGCCACGGTGGTGGCCCAGCGGGACCTGCTGGAGATCCTGGAGGGACTGCGTCTTTACGGGGAGACCCATGTGAGGGACGGCATGCTGCAGTCCGACCAGATCCGCACGACCGTGCAGGGGTTTGTGCGAGGGGCCATGAAGTGCGGCGAAAGGTACAACGAGTCCAAGGGCTATGCCGAAGTGTGCATGCGCGTCAACATCCGTGGAAAGGGAAGCCTGTATGAGGTGATCCTGCCCCTTATCCGGGATAAAACGATCATGCCGCCTGAAACGAGTTATTACAAGCCCAAACTGATCCCCAAGGCGGTTACGGAAGCGGCGCCTGCCCCGTCCCAGGAAGTGATCACGCCGCCGCCGGTGGCACCCCCCAGGCCCCCTGCCGCTCAGATTAAGGAGACCGTAAAACCAGAGGCAGTGCCGGTACCGCCCAGGCCGGAGGTGGCCAAACCCTCTGAAATCAAGGTTGTTTTTGACGGCTTGATCGTGGATGTGCGGGAGTATCCGTTCAAACCGGCACTCGTGAACACCGTCGTGACGGAAAACGATGATGTGGTTTTCGATCCGTCCAAAATCTTGAGCAGTGTCCTGGTGGAAAGGGGATGCGGCGGGTTTACCACCGATCCCAACAAGGCCAAGGCACTTCTGGAAAGCTGGGGCAGCAAGAACCCCATGACCTTGACGGGTGTCGGCGTCCTCAAGATGACCAATGCCAGGATTACCCCGGACGACGCCTCGGCTGTTTACGTCCATGACAAGCAGAGCAGTCTCCTGGCCAATGCCAGGGTGGTTTTTCTTTTGAAGTGACCCTATTGAAACAAATGGCCGGCCTTATGGCCTGAATTCCTGTTCAGCTACGACCGGGATTCCGGCCAGGCCGCCATTCCCAGGCAACACCACGGCCCTGAAATCGGTTTCAGGGCCGCATTCCGGGTGATTGCCCCTGGGACCATCACATCCCCTGTTGGCGCCGTTCTGTTAGAGGAGGCTCGCCCCATGAAGAAGATCCTCATCATTGGCGGTTCCTGCGTCCTGGCCGTCGTGTTGCTGGTATTTGGCGCAGGTCTGTACATCAATGCAAATATCAAGGAGATCACCCAGAAACACCTGGGTGCCGGCATGCAGTTTGAAGGGATCCGGTTCCGGTATTCCCCTATGCCCACCATTGTCGTGACCGGTCTCACCATCGATCAGGGGAACAACACGATCCAGATTCCATCCCTGGAGCTGTATCCCGATCTTATGGCCCTGCTCAAAGGGGATGTTTCCCTCAGAAAAGTGGTGGTTCAGGAGCCGCTCATTCACGCCGGACCGCTTGCCTCCTCTCCCCTTGGGGGAGGCGGTCCGGCCTCGCCCCCTTTCACCATGGCCGCCATCCCAGCAGAACGGGTGGGAGGCATTACGATAAATCGGGGAAGGGTGATCCTGAAAGACAGCGACGCCCTTGGGCAGCCGCTCCTATTCACGGTGGCAGTGGAAGACATCCGAAAAAGCGAACAGGCCATCTCGGTGCAGGTCAAGGATTTCGCCATCGAAGAACTGGGGATACAGTTCGCTGGGAGTATCGCCATTTCCTCCTTTTCGCCTCTCAAACTCATGATTCAGGCCCCGTCGGCCTCCCTGAACCCGGCCGCGGCCAAGGACTTTCTCGTTCGATTCGGATTTCTCACCCCCGAGGTCGGCAACCAGATCCCCCGTATCGCCAACATCGGCGCCAAGGGCCTTGCGCTCGACATGGACCCGGATACGGGCAAGTTCCTGCTTTCTTCCCAGACACTCGATTTTGATCAGAACGAGCTCAAGGACCTGACCTTGAACCTGGCCAAGGCCGGTCGGTATGAACTCAAATGCGGCCAGATGCTCCTGGACATGGCTGCCATCCAGGGATGGTTGATGGAAAACCCCAAGGGCAAGAAGGCCATGGACAATCTCCTGCTCAAGGCCAAACTGAAGGCCTTGAACGCCCAGGGCCGTGTGGCCCTCTCCGCCATTGTCCTGACCGGAACACAGGCCGAACAGGCAGACATGACCGGGTCCCTGGATCTCAAGACCGAGGGCCTTAAGGTGCATCTGGTATCGGAGGCCGGAGAGGAGCAGACCTTCACGATCAGCCGGCTCGATACCCGGGTAATTATGGACAAGGGAAAGCCCTCCTTGAAAATGAGCAGTCTCCAGTTCAGCTCTTCTCAAGGCGGAACGGGTTTTGTCAGCACGGCCATGTCCTTTCCCTTTCATCTGCGGGAATGGGAATTCAAAACCGCCCTGGATTCCCTTCAGGTCTTTGACAGCCGGGTGAACGGCACGGCCACAAAGAGCAGGGACGGCCCGCTCACCTTCGATGTGGCCGTGTCCGGTCCATCCCTGGCAGTCCAGGCAAAGGGCCATATCAAGACGCCGCAGCACCAGAAACTTGATTTTGAGGCCCGCCTCACCGACCTCCGAATCGCCACTGGCAAGTCCAACCAAAAGGGACCCGCAACGGAGAGGCCGCTTGCCCAGGAGGCCAGGGACTTTGATTTCAGGGCCATCAAGGGGAAGGAGATCTCCGGCATTGCCGCGGTCAAGGCCTTTCAGTATGGGGACACGCCTGAACTCCGGGATGTGAAACTGGAAGTCGCATGTCGGAATGACCGGGCCGTGGTAAAAGGGTCTGTCCGGTTCTGTCAGATGGACGTGCAGGTGGACGCCATTATGGTGGCCCCCAACCAGCTTGTGGCCCAGATGGAAGGAAAGGGAGCAAACCTGGATCTCACCTCTTTCATTGCCTGTTTTTCCAGAGAATTGCCCGTGTTTTTGACCGGGCGGATCACCGTGCTCACCAATTTGTTCGCCAAAGGGAAGAATGCCAATGCCCTTCTGAGTTCGGCAGAGGGAGAGGTTGTGGTGACGCTCAACCGGTTTTCGGTTCACAAACTCTCGAACCTGGATTCCCGTCTCGGCTTCTTCCTCGACATGCTGGCCGCAGCAGGAATCGGGGCGCAGAAGGGCGATTCCATTGCTTTTGACAGGGGCGTGGCCAGGGCCAATGTCCGGGATGGACGCGTGGTGCTGGATCGCTTTTCCCTCAATGGCCCCCTCCTGAACACATGGGGAAACGGAGAATTCCATTTGAAGGAAAAGCGGCTCCAGCTTACCGGACAGGTCCAGACGGCCCTGGGTATCACCAAGGCCATCGACATAGACAGGGTCCTGACGAAAAAGGAGACATGATGCAAAGGACGCATGGGTTCATCGTAAGAGGCTCGGGCCTCCTTTTCGTGCTTTCAGCCCTTGCCCTGACCTCTTGTGGAGGTGCGCAAAAGACAAGGGAGGCACAGGCGATCAGCATGATGGAGGAGAAGGAGATCCCGGACAGGGTGGCGGTCATGCCTGCCCGGCTCCAACCTCCAAAGGATGAGGACATTTCCCTGGAGATCAAGCCCGGAAGCGAAGACGAGCCCTTTGTAACCGAGCTGGTGAGAGGGGTCATCAACAACCAGTTGAGCGGTAAGGGGTATACAACGTTGCCCCTCAACCGGGTGGACCAAATCCTGTCTTCCTCTTCCAAGGATTGGAAGACCATGACTCCGGAAGCCCTCTGCAAGCTTCTGAAGGTGAACGGGATTATCTATCCGGACATCCTGTCGGCCACCATGGTCAAGACCGTGGCCTATGACCAGTATTCTGTAGATGCTCAGGTCAAAATGGTGAACCGCCAGGGCAAGGTGCTGGGGACCTGGTCCGAATCGGCCTCCAAGCGCAAGATCGCCATTCCCACGAGTCCCATTGGCGCCGTGGCGACCCTTGCCGTGGCTGCCATGGATGAGCCGGCCAAACAGCACATGCGGCTCGTGGTCTATGACTGGGGCTGGAAGATCTCCCAGTTTATCCAGGACAACCCTCACCCGAAGGCCCTGCCCGAGGTCCTCTCCGTCATCACCAACATCGACAGGGGGATCTTTGCCGGCGGTGATCGAATCGAGGTGGAGGTGAATGCAGAGCAGGGACTCACCTGTACCTTTGATATCGGAGAGTTCAAGACAGGCATTTCCCTGACGCCCGACACCGGGGGGACATACAACGGTTTTTATCTGGTTCGGAGCGGAGACGCGACCCAGTCCCAGACACTGGCCATCCACTTGATCAAACCCAATGGCGTGGAAAGGACCTGGGTGGAGACCGGCGGGACCGTGACCATAGACGCCGTGGCGCCGGCCCCGCCCTCGCAGATTGGGGCCAAACCCGGCAAAGAAGGGGTTTCCCTGTCTTGGGCTATGCCCAAGGAAGGGGCAGACCTGAAGGCCTTTGCCGTGGAGAGGGGCGACAGTCCTGTGGGCGAATTCACAGAGGTGGGACAGACCGGGGAACTGGCGTTTCTGGACCAGGGTGTTGCCCAGGGAAGCACCACCTATTATCGCGTGGTTTCCCTGGACGCGATCGGCAACCGATCCGCCCCCACCAAAACCGTCAAGGCGGTCATGCCCTTTTTTGAGGAAATGCCCCTTGCCAAAGAGCTGAAAGGCGCTCTGGTGCCCGGGGTCTATCTGGCAGCAGGGGAAAGCGTGGTCCCCGAGGGGGAGACCTTCAAAATGGGGCCGGGCACCCGGATCAAGTTCTCGCCCGGGGCATCCCTGCTGAGCCGGGGAGTCCTGACGATCCAGGGCTCCCAGGACAACCAGGCCATGTTCGAGGGAAAGGAATGGAAGGGCATTCGCGTGATCCAGGGCGGAAGGGTGGAGATTGTCCATTCCCGTTTCGAGGGATGCGATCCATGCCTGGAGGCCCGGGGAGGGCTGGTCCAGGCCCGGTCCACCACCATCAGGGGCACTGGCGGCACGGGGGTCCTGATCCAGGAAGGGAGCCATCTGGAAATGGAAGACCTCTGGGTAGGGGGATTTCAGACCGGCATTGTTCTGGATGGCGCACGGGGCAAGCTGGAGAAGAGCACCATTACGGAAAACGATGTGGGTTTGGCCTTTGTCAAGGGGGCCGTGGAGCTGGCGGACAACAACATTTATGCCAACCGCGAGCACGAGGTCGCCTCCACGGGCAGGCTGGTCCTGGCCGGCAATTACCTGGGGGCCTCCGCCCAGAAGGACCTTCGACTCAAGGGCGATATCCTGGTAACCAGCCTCTTGGATGCCCCTTATCCCAACGGCCGCAAGGTGGTCCTGGTTTCGGACAAGGAGATCACGCCGGAGGCCATCGAGGCCCGGTTTCAGGAGTACAAGAAGAGGGGCGTGGAGGCCTTTGCACAGAGAAAATTCGGGGATGCCTACCAGGCACTGGACAAGGCCCTTTCCCTCAAGGACGACCGGGAGGTGTATCTCTACATGGCCTACACCCAGATGATCCTGGGGGAAGAGGACAACCTGGATAAAACACTTGCCAGGGGCATCGAGGCCTTCCCCTACGAAATCAAGCTCTATCAGATTTACGCCAAATACCTCACGGCCAGGGGCAAGACAAAGGAGGCCCTGGCCATGGTGGAGCGGGCACTGAAGATGAACCCGGACGACGAACCCCTCAAGATCATGAAGGCCTCCCTGACAGGGGCGGCAGTTTCCCCTGCCACGGGAAAGCAGATCGAGCAGGCGGCCAAACAGCAGACCGCGCCTCTGCCCAAGAAGGAGGACTTTGAGGAGCTGAAGGCCAGGGGCATTGGGGGCTTCCAGAACCGGCAGTATCAAGAGGCTTCCGCGGACCTGACAAAGGCCCTTTCCCTGAAAAAGGACAGAGAGGCCTACTTATATCTGGCCTACGCCCAGATGGGTCTCAAACAGACCGTAGAGGTGGACAAGACACTGAATCAGGCGATCGCCGCCTTTCCCGGTGAGCCCAGATTCTATCAACTGTATGCCCGGCATCTAGCCGAAAAGGGAGACACCAAGGGCGCCCTCTCCATGGTGGAACAGGGCCTGAAGGCGGCCCCGGATAATGCCAGCCTCAAGTCGCTCAAGGAGATTCTGGAGAGGGGAAGGTAAACAGGGATCCCATGAAAATACGCCTGCTTCTTTCGCTGGTTTGTGTAATCCTCCTTCCCCTGACCCAACTGTGGGCACAGGACGAGGACCTGCAGCGGGAGCAGGTCGCCCGCTATGACCTCAACAATGCGAGCTACCTGATCGAAGTAGGCAAATATATGGAGGCCCTGGAAAACTATGATGCTGCCTTTGAGATGACGGGCCGTGAAAAGACCAAAATGGAGGCACTCCTGGGGAAGGCCACCCTCCTTTCCACTTTTCTGGACGCACCGGAGGAGTCCCTGAAGGTGTACCGGGAGCTGTACGCGACCTTTCCCGATGCCAGGGAGGTTGCCCGATACCGGGAAGGCCTCCTTCTGTATCACCTCGAACGAACGGATGAGGCACGGAAGGTCCTGAAGAACTACCTTCAACACTACCCTCAAGGGAGATTCCGTTTTCAGGCAGAGGCCCTTCTGGAACAGATCAAGATCGAGGTTCCGCCGCCCCCCCCCCCGCCCCCCCCGCCTGCGGAGGTGAAGGGTCCTGAGATTCGGGTCAGGCTCTGCAAGTCTGCCGAGGCATTGACCATCGAGGGCTCCCCCGTGTGCGTCTCTGGAATGGGATGCAAAGAGCGATTCCAGGTGGCTGTTCAAAACGGCCAAATCCGGATCAACAACGCGCCGACCCAGGGAAAGGAGATTGTGTTCGAGGGCGAGAACCCCCTTTTGGCCCAGTGCGGAAGCAAGAAGAAAAAGGTCCGGGGAAGGCTCCTTGTCAAGGTCAAGGAGGGCCGGTTGATGCTCCTCAATACCGTGGACATGGAAGACTACCTCAAATCCGTAGTCCCTTCGGAATCCTACGCCTCCTGGCCACTCGAGACGCTCAAGGCCCAGGCCGTGGCTGGCCGCACCTATGCCTACTACCAGATCCTTCACAGGAAGAACTGGGATTTTGACGTGGTGGATGACGAAGGGGACCAGGCCTACAAGGGCATTCAGCAGGAAACGGCCAGGGCCAGCCAGGCCGTCAAGGAGACTCGGGGCATGCTCCTCCTGTACGAGGATAAACCGATTCTGGCCATGTACAGCGCCAACAGCGGGGGCTACACGGCGGATGCGGGGGCCATTTTCAACCTGAATAAACCTTACTTGAAGGCCCAGCCTGACCCGGAAAGCCTCAAGGGCAAGATGGCCCGCTGGACCAGGAAGTATAGCGTTTCAGAAGTGGAAGCGGGTTTGAACAACCGGGGGGTCAAGGTAAAGGGGCTCCAGGGAATCGAGGCTGCAGAACGGGGCCCCTCTGGCCGCATCATCAAGGTACGCATCGTTTCCGCAAGCGGGTCCCCCGTGGTCCGTACCCGTACCACTTTGGGTAGAGCCCTGAAACTGCCGGAGATCCTCCTCGAAATCAAACGCAATAACGGTCAGTTCATCTTTGACGGCCGGGGTTGGGGACACGGAGTGGGATACTCCCAGTGGGGCTCTGCCATCCAGGGGAAGACAATCCCCTACGACCAGATCCTAGCCTTTTACTATCCAAACGCAATGCTGACAAAAAAGTGGTAAGGGGGGCGTGGATAGGCATCCATCAAACCTGAAAGCCATTGGCGAACGGTGAAAAATATATGAAAAAAATCATATTGGCAATTCTGGCGGCAGGATGTGTGTATGGAATGCTGCACTATCATTTTATTCTGACAGACAAGAGCCTGAAGATCCTGAAGAAGACAGACATAACCTTTGCCGACACATTCATTGATGCAAGGGGTGAAAAGAGGGCAAGTCTCTATCTCAACCCGGCCCTCATCAAGGCCGGCATTCGAGATGCCTTCAAGGACGACGGCCTAACCATATCAAAATAAGACGCCCTTTTGGGGCTCCCCTCTCTATGATGCCGGTATGCGAGATCGGTCCAGAGCAGGGGTTTATCGTACAAGGTCTGCGGACACCAGGTCCCAGATGAATCCCGCAGGAGATTGGATATGAAATTTCGCTCTCTTCTCATTCTGTTCCTCTGTACATGGGTCTTTGCATTGCCTACCGCCCATGTCGCCGCAACCGTCACCGACAATGGGACCTATGCCGCCAAAATCCAGGATCTAGAGACCCTTCTCCAGTCCATAAACAACACCAAGAGAATAATTTCGGCTACACAGGATCTTTTGAAAAGACCCGAGGCAGTGGGCAGGGAATCGCAATTGCAGGCCAGGCTTGCGGATCTCTCTCAGAAATTGAGGGAAATGGAGGTCGGCTTTGAACGATTGAGTACAGGGGTAAATCCACTGCCTTTCACAGAAGAAAAAGGCGAGGAGATAAGTTGGCACCAGGAATTGACCGACCTTCTCAGTCCCCTGGTGCGAGAGGTCAAAAAGGTGACCTCTCGACCCCGCGAACTTGAAAAGTTGCGGGTAAAGCTACAGATGTATGAAGACCGGCTAAGGACTGCTGAAAAGGCCAAAAGGCAGTTGCTGGCATTGATGACACAGGCGACGACCCCCCAGCTCACGGAATATCTAAACGGTATGGTACGGTCCTGGGATCAGAAAGAGCAGGAAATCGCCACAAAGATCGCCGTTATCACCCAGCAAATAAATGAAATCCTGGGAAGTCAGAAGTCCTTCATGCAGTCATTAAAGGATCTGACCCAGGTCTTTTTCAGGGGGAGAGGGAAAAACATTTTCTTGGCGGTTCTTGCCTTTGCCCTGGTCTGGATCGGACTGCATTATTTGCACAAACCAATCTTGAAACTGAGTCCCTTCCATAAAAAGGGCCGCACCTTCCCTGCCCGCGTTTTTGATCTCCTGTACATTCTCTTCAAGGTCTTTTTCTCTTTCTTCATCTTTGTGGGGGTCCTTTACTGCCTGGGCGATTGGGTCATGCTCTCTCTGGCCGTCATTTTTGCGTTGGGTGTTGCCTGGGCATTCAAACAGTCCCTGCCGCGGGTTTGGAATGAGGCGGCCCTCATGCTCAATTTCGGGACCGTGCGGGAGGGGGAGGTTGTTGTCTATAACGGCATTCTGTATGAGGTCCTTTCAATAAACATACATACCCACCTCCGGAACAGAAACCTGGACGGCGGACTGGTTCGCCTGCATATCAAGGACCTGGTAGGCCTCCGATCCCGACCCGCATTTGAAGACGAAGTATGGTTTCCCTCCAAAAGGGGGGACTGGGTGGTTCTGGGCGACGCGACGTATGGAGAAGTGGTGGCGCAAACCCCGGAAATGGTGCAGGTAAGGATGGTGGGAGGGGCAACGAAATCCTACAAGGTACAGGAATACCTGTCTCAATCACCCACCAATCTCTCGCAAGGATTTCGCATCAGAGCCACTTTCGGACTGGATTACCAGCACCAGGCCATCATTACGAAGGAAATTCCCGCAGTTATTGAAAAAGCCCTGCTGGACGGACTGACAGATCAAGGATATGGAGACGGCATTGACAGCATCCGGGTGGAGTTTTTGATTGCAAGCGCTTCCTCCCTGGACCTTGCTGTGCTTGCAGAGTTCAAGGGGACGGAAAGCAGCAAGTATATGGTCCTCGATCGGGCCATACAACGGATCTGCGTGGAAACGTGCAGCGCGCACGATTGGGTAATCCCCTTTCAGCAGGTGACAGTTCACATGCCTGGAGGACAAGCCTCTTCATAGGAAAACGCCCCTTCAGCGAAGATGCCTTTCTGTGCCCCTGACCCGTCGGAGGGCGCCACATCGTAACCATTCGGTTTTTCTATCCCGGAAACAAATGTATTTGAGACGAATATGATAGACAGCGACACGACATACCGGCACGGCGGCATCCCCGCCGTCGATCTTGAACGGTTCGGCCTGCCCGTCCAGCCGATCCTCGACTTCAGCGTCAATCTCAACTTCTTTGGACCTCCGGCCGTTGTCAGGGAAAACTGGGGGACCCTTTTTCAGACAATAGCGGACTATCCCCCTGTGGAAGGGGATGGCGTCGCCCGTTACTACCAGGATAAATTCAATGTCGCCTCTAAGAACTTCCTGGCCGGCAATGGTTCCACCGAGATGATTTATCTGGCGCCCAGAGCCCTTCGTCTTAAGCACGCTGTGGTGGTCACCCCTTCTTACCATGACTATGAGCGGGCCTCGATCCTGGCCGGGGCGCAGATCGCCCGGTACCGCCTTGCGCCGGACAGCGCGTTCTCCCATTCAGATGAAAAAGCGCTTATCAGGATGCTTGAGAATGCCGATGGCATTTGGATCGGACGGCCCAATAACCCGACAGGGATCCTGCTTCCCAAACAGGTCATCCTCGAACTATCGGAAAGATTCCCGCAAACACGGTTCATTATCGACGAGGCCTTTATCCAGTTCGCAGATAATTGGGAACAAGAGAGCTTTTTCACCCATGAATTAAGGCCCAACATCCTGATCATCCACTCCATCACAAAATTTTATGCCCTGGCCGGGATCAGACTAGGCGGAATTGTAGGACACGAAAACCTGATTGCACGCCTGAGGCAGGCCAAGGAGCCGTGGACCGTGAACGGGATTGCAGACAAGATCGCCCCCCTCCTTCTCCACTGCGCAGCGTATGAACAGAAAACCTTTACGGCGAATGCGGCGGAACGTGACAGGATGTTTGATCGACTCGGAACCCTGGACGGCGTTACGCCCTTTCGGCCGAGCGCCAATTTTATCCTCTGCCAGTGGACCCGAACCAGCACCCTCGACCACCTGCTCCATTACCTGCTCATCAATGGCATGTATGTGAGGGACTGCCGGAATTTCCCCGGCCTTGAGGCCAATTTCTTCCGCGTAGGTCTCCGGGAACCCGTGGAAAACGATCAGTTGATTTCGATCATCTCATCTTTCCAGGACCCTGTATACAGATGAGCGACAGGGACTAAAAGCGTGCTTGAGTTAAGCGCCATCATCCTCTTCGCATATATCCTTGATCTCTGGGTTGGCGACCCCCGTTACCCCTATCACCCGGTCAGGATCATCGGACTGGCCATATCCCTGAGCAGGAAGTCCCTGAAGACGCTAAGACTTGACGGGAAGGGAGGCGGCATCCTCCTCGTGTGCATGACAGTTGGTTGCACCGTCGGCGGCTACATCGCGCTACGCCTGTTCCTGTATGGTCTCTTTCCCCTTATCGGTCTTGCCTTTGACCTCTTTATCTGTTATTCGCTTCTCGCGTTTAAAGACCTAATCGTCCATATCAAACCCGTAATCCGTGCGATGGAGGACGATAATCTCGCCGGGGCCAGGCAGGCCGTCGCCATGACAGTGGGTCGCGATGTCCAATATCTGGATCAGGAAGGCGTCAGCCGGGCGGCTGTGGAGACCCTGGCGGAAAATTTCGTGGACGGGTTTCTGTCGCCCCTGTTCTGGTATGTAACGGGCGGGTCGGTCGCATCCCTTCTCGGATGGCCCCCCGTGATGCCGGCCATCTGTCTGATGCTCCTATTCAAGGTCGCCAGCACCCTGGACTCCATGGTCGGGTACAAGACAGGGCCGTTTCCAGCCTTCGGCTGGGCCGGTGCAAGGCTTGACGACCTTCTCAACTTCATCCCCGCGCGTCTTTCGCTTGTCATACTCCTTGTGGCCGCATGGGTCATCAGGCTTCATGCAATGGACGGCCTTAAGGTTGCCCTGAGGGACAGGCTCAAACATGAATCGCCCAACTCGGCCCACGCCGAGAGTTTCGCGGCAGGGGCCCTGCACATCCGGCTCGGGGGGCCCACCCGGTATCCGGACGGCGTAAAGACAAAGCCCTGGTTAGGAGCCGGCTATGACGACCCCGGCCCCGATGAGGTTCGCAAAGCAGTTGACCTTCTCAACCGATCGGCCGCAATAGCCATGCTGGGTTCGTTGGCTGCGCTTCTCATCGTGCAACAGTTCCAATAACGGTTTTGGGACCTACCGATGCAGAAATTACCCTTGACAGAAACCGCTAAGTTATAGGATGAATAGTTCAGTATGCTGCCTGTCTCAGAAAACGGGTAAACAAGAAAAATGGGCCCGTCTGATGAGGCAGTAACTTGAGGCATGGGTTCCCATGCTCCTGCGTGGAAACGAGAGAATGCCAAGGACAGGTATCATTGAAAACCCATCAACGGTCATGATGGATACCTGACCTTATAAGAGACCGGCTGTAGATTGTGGCGTTAAGGCGAATGGATACGAGATGGACATATATGTAGCCAGACAGCCTATCTTCAACAGAAAGAAAAAGATATACGGCTATGAACTCCTCTTCAGAGACGGCCTCTCGAATGTGTTTCCCGACATAGACGGCCATGCGGCCACGTCCAAGATCCTTTCCCACACCTTCCTTTCCATGGGCATGGACCATATCACCGGAGGCAAGACCGCCTTCATCAACTTCACGGACCAGCTCCTTCTCAAGAGGATTCCTCTGCTGTTTCCGAGAGGCAAGCTCATCGTCGAGATCCTGGAGGATGTGGAGGCCGTGGAGCCCGTGGTGGAGGCGTGCAGAGAATTGCGCCGCATGGGATACCAATTGGCCCTGGACGATTTCATCTACAGGAAGGACCTGGAGCCTCTCATGGCGCTTGCCGGAATCATCAAGATTGACTTCATGCTCACGCCCAGGGAGGAGCGGGCAGACCTCGTGAGCAGACTTACTCCCTATAAAGTGAAGCTCCTTGCTGAGAAGGTGGAGAGCCACGAGGAGTTCCGGCAGGCCCTGGACATGGGCTTTGACTACTTCCAGGGGTATTTTTTCAGCAAGCCCGAGATTCTCAAGGGGAAAAGCCCCTCACCGGCCAAGCTCACGCTGCTTCAGATCATGGCCGAGGCCAACAGGAAGGATTGCAGCTTCTCAGAGATTGAGAAGACCATCCAGCGTGACGTAGCCATGTCCTACAAGCTCATGCGATATATCAACTCGGCCTATTTCAGTCGCGCCCAGGAGATCTCCTCCATGAAGCAGGCGATCGTCCTTCTCGGGGAGAAAGAGATACGCCGCTTCGTATCTCTGATGGCCCTTGCAAATCTTGCGGAGGACAAGCCGGATGAGCTGATAAGGGCCTCCGTCATAAGGGCCAAGCTGTGCGAACTCCTGGGCAAGGGGAACGACGCCCAGGTGGATGAAGCCGAACTCTTTACCCTTGGCCTCTTCTCCCTCATCGACGCCATTCTGGACGAACGAATAGAGGGCATTATGGAAAAGCTCCCCCTTTCGGACGATATCAAATCAGCACTTGTGAAGGGAGACGGAAAGCTTGCCGAATATCTCAGAATCGCATCATCCTACGAAACCGGCGACTGGCAGGGATTCCGTGAGGCAGTGGCGAAAACGGGCGTCGAAGACGAAAAGATTCCCGACTCCTACATGGATGCGGTGGCTTGGGCCGAAAACCTTGCCTCGCTCTAGCCTGATAGAGAATCCCGCCCACCAGATCTGATTCAACCCCCCTCGATGAGCTGACGATGGCGTCGAGCACTTCGCGCCTTTCCTTGCAGTCACATTCTCCCGGAGGATAGAGTGACAGCCCCGCTGGGCCGCCATTTCCAACATGGCAGGCGTGTGTATGCATAAAGACCTGGAGGAGTCTGTCCCGGCCCTCATCAAGGCCAAAGAGGGCGTAACGATGTCGAATCGCGTCAACGAGGGAACTCCGGCCGATATTCCATGAAAAACCGGTAAAAAGCCGCTACCACCAGGGAGTGGGTAATCTCACCCTCCCGGATCAGGCGCGGGATGGCGGTCAGGGGCCTGAGGAGGACCTCGATGTCTTCCCGATCGTCCTGATGACGCGCCCCTGAAAAGGCCGCATCCGTGGCCAGGAACGTGTAGCAGCGATTGTTTAAAATGGCCGGATTGGGATGGACCCAGCCCAGCGGCAGGATCTCCCCGGCCACGTAGCCGGTCTCTTCCAGCAGTTCCCTTCGTGCCGCATCTTCGGGCGTATCTGAATCCTCCACAAGCCCGCCCGGAATTTCCAGGGTGACCGACCGGGTGCCGTGCCGATACTGGCGCACCAGGACGACCTCTTCTTTCGGGGTGAGGGGGATGACGTTGACCCAGGACGACGATTCCAGGATAAAAAACGGGTGCGTCCTGCCGGTTCGGGGGGATACGGCCTGGTCTGTGCGCAGGTTGAAGACTCGATAGGACCTGTCCCATGTGCTGGCGACAACCATCCACGGCTTCGGGGGCATGTTTGTTTCTCCTTCACATCTTGTTGGGGGGTTGACTCGTCGAACCCTTTTCAGTGAAAAATCGGTCGATGTCTGACAGATCGTGGGTCATGGGGATAGGGGGCAGGCTCTCTAAGAAGAACCGACCGTACCGGCTGGTCAGGATCCGGACATCCAGGATGGAGAGGATCCCCCGGTCGGATCTCTTTCGAATCAGTCTCCCGAGGCCCTGTTTCAACGTGATAATAGCCGAGGGGACCTGATAATCCATAAAGGGATTGCCGCCCCGGCTGCGGATGGCATCAATCCTGGCGGCGACAACCGGATCCCCGGGCGAGTCAAAGGGGAGCTTGTCGATGATGAGGCAACTCAGGGTCTCGCCGGGCACATCCACCCCCTGCCAGAAGGCGCCGGTGGCTAAGAGGACCGAATGGATATCCTCCCGGAATCTGTCCAAAAGGATTGACCGGGGGGCATCGCCCTGTCTGTGAATCGTATAGGGGAGCCGCTCTCTCAGTGTCTCGTACACGATGTTCAGGTTGTGATAACTGGTGAAGAGAACCAGTGCCCTCCCCTTGGTCCGTTCAAGGATCCTCATGATCTCATGGCCGGCGTCGCGCCCGAAATCAGGCGAACTGGGCGTTGAGAGGCGCTTGGGGATGTAGAGGAGGGTCTGGGTCTTAAAATCGAAATGAGACGGACAGACCTCCTGGAGGGTCGTCTCCGGGAGCCCCAGGCGTGTGCGAATATAATCGAATGTCCCGTTTGCAGCCAGGGTTGCAGAGGTAAAGAGGGTTGCCTGGATCGTGCCGTAGAGGAGGTCGTTCATAGATTCAGATATGTCGAGCGGCGATGCATGAAGGATCAGGTTCTTTTTTCGTTTTTCATACCAGTTCAGCCAGTTGCCGTCCCGTTTTCTGAGGATCTCTTCAAGCATCCGGCCCAGTTCCCTGGCCCTGTCCAGAAGGGGCCGCAGATGAGGGTCATCCTTGAGGTCCGGGGCCTCGCATACATCCCTGAGACCGCGGCCGATGTCGCGTCCCGGGCCCCGGGCCATTTGAAGGACGAACTCCGGGGCAAGCCTACCCTTTTCCTCGTATGCCTCGAATTCCCCCCTCAGGCGTTCTGATCCGGCCTGTACGGAATCCAGACGTCTGTCCAGTTTACTCCGTTCCACGCCCCGCAGGCCCCCGGCCTCCTTCCTTAAATCGCCCACCAGGTCTGTGAGTTGACGGGTGCTGAGGCTGTCGCCGAAATAAGAGGTGGCGATCTCCTCTATGGTGTGGGCCTCATCAAAGACAGCCGCCTGGAACCGGGGGATGATCTCCCCGAAACCGGCCATCTTCACCTTCAGGTCGGCAAAAAAGAGATAGTGGTTGACAACGATGATCCGGGCCTTGGCGGCCCTGCTGCGCAGCCGTGCCAAGAAACAGTCATCCAGACAAGGGCAGTTCGACCCCAGGCACTGCTCCGATGAAGACGATAGGAAGGACCATAGCATATCATCGTCGCTGAGCCAGGGGATTTCTCCCCGATCGGCATACTTCGTTGTCTTGAGCCACGCTTCGATTCCGTGGATCTTGTCTGTCTGAGATGTCTTCAGAAAGGAGGCCTGTGATGTGTACTGACGATACCGGTGGAGGCAGAGATAATTCTCCCTCCCCTTCATCATCACGGCATCGATGGAAAGCCCGGTCCCCTTGCGCAGAAGGGGGATATCTTTGAAAATGATCTGTTCCTGAAGATTTTTGGTGCCCGTGGATATGACGCACTTTTTTCCGCTGAGCAGGGCAGGGACCAGATAGCCGAAGGTCTTGCCGGTACCTGTTCCTGCCTCTATCAGGGCGGGCATATTTCTGCGGATCGCCTCTTGTGTAAGACAGGCCATCTGGAGCTGGGAAGGCCGGAATTCAAACCCCTTAAGCGATCGGGCCAACTTCCCGTCCGTCCCCAGGATGCCCTCAATGGTGTCGGGTGGCTTGGGCATAGAGTGATAATTGAAAATGGCAAAATAATTTAGGACAAAATAATTAAAGAATAATGAGTTGGGCGTATCATCTCAATAATTAGAGGCGAAAACTGGCAAACCGCTCATAAGGGGTTATCCATATTTTTGAATTCTCAATCATCAATCGCCAATCGCCAATTATCAATCAAAAAAGGCACCCCGTCTCCTTGTGAACGCGGTGCCTTTTACAAATTCTTTCGGTGGACTACAGCTTGGTGACGTTCTTGGCCTTAGGCCCTCGGTCACTTTCTTCAATCTCAAAGCTCACCTTGTCACCTTCATTGAGCGTTTTGAACCCCGACATATTGATCGCCGAGTGGTGAACAAACAGGTCCTGACCATCTTTCTGCTCAATAAACCCAAATCCTTTTCTTTCACTGAACCACTTCACAACTCCTTCTCCCAAAGTGCCAACCTCCTTTCCCAAGAAAATTGTATGGTCCCAAGCCCAAGGTCGCCACTCTGGCAAGAGAAAACGATTCTTCAGAGTAAACTCGACCCGCAAATGAAGCCAGGCCATACGAAATGAGATATGGTATTATATAGTTTTGTCAGGGGTCAAGGAAAAAAAGGGTGCCTTATCTGCCGGGGACGCTGTCCAATCCCATTTTTTCGGCCTTTTTTTCAAGCAACTGTTCCAGGTCAATAAAAAAGGCCTGATGTTGCCATTCCGGGATCGTGAAGACCCAGGGTTTCAGACGCTCGTTTTCTTCTGTCCCCTTGACAACTGCTGTTGCCTCTTCGCTTTTGGCCCCGGCAGATGCCTTATCTTTAGTCTCGGCCGCCTGACCGGTTTCCACCGGCCCCGCAGGTCCGGGCGGATCATAACCGACCTCGATCCTTATCCGGCAGGGAACGGTCCCGGAACAGGCCTTGCCGGTATACACATGATAGACACGACCGTCGAAAAGCGTGTAGTCCAGCCGCACAGAGGCGTCGGCCGCGGTCGATTTCGGAGATGCCGAGGAGGGTTCCACGTCCGTTATCTTGAGAGACGACAAGGCATTCGACAATCGGTTGAGCGAGGATTTTTTGATATTCCGGTCCGTTGTGGGCTCAATCAACCCAAAATCCTTCCCCCTGGCAGGACGCTCAAACACATAGCGCACGGGGGTCTCCCCCGGATCCAGACAGGTAATCTTCCGGATCTCCCCGGCATCGACCTGGACCGGGCCCTTTTCCAGCCATTCAGCCGGCCCGCTCTCGAAAGAGGATAGGATTTTGTCGATCAGGTAGATCTCGGGGGCATCGCCCACCATCACGTACTGGCCATCCGGGGGGCCTTTCTGCTGATCCTTGGCCCTGGTTTTACCCAAGACCATGTCGAGAAGAGATTTTCCCTTCGAGTCTGTCATCCGGACACGGGTCCCCTTCTCTTCTTTCAAGACATCGGGGTCATCGGGAGATTTCATAGAAAGACGTTTCAAGACCTTCTCAGAGGCATTGAATTTGCGTCCCACCTTGGCCTCCTTGAGGGTCCTCACAAAGTCGGAGAGCTTGGAAAAATCTGCCGGATAACCGAAACGCTCTTCCACAATCCATGAATCGTCCGCTCTTTTCAGAGAAACAGTAGACGTCGGCGTCTCGATGACAATTGAAGCAATATCATTGACCGGAAGCTGCTCCAAAAGGTACGCGCCCATCTCTCCCGATGGGGAACGCATATCCCGTGAATGGATGAGGAGGGTCCCCGCTCCTGCGAGGACCGCCAGAATGACCAATAGAATCACAAGTGTCTTCGGCTTCATTTTCTCCTGATTTTCCTCTGTTTATAGATGGCAAAGACAATTCCTATGATGGAGACCAAAAGCGGCATCAGGAATATATTGATCCCTTTGAGTGTCGCGCCCAGGTTCTCGATATCGGCGCGCAGATTTTTTCGAACCCCTTTCAGTTGCCGATTGATCTTCTGCCGCTCCTCCTTGAATCGGGCGACCTCTGCCTCCTGCTCAGGGCTGATAATCATTTTCTGGGAACCGTCCTTCTGTTGTTCAAGCTTACGGAGCTTCTGGTTGGTCTCCTCTATCTGTTTAACGAGTTCGTTTTCCTTTGACAGCCAGCGTTCCTGGGCCTTTCTCTTCAGCTCCAGGACTGCCGTATAGGGCCTTTCCAGCTTTCCCCGGGACCTGAGCCCGATCAGATCGTCGCTCCCCGTGAGGATCTCTGCGGCATTGGAAAAAAAATTCAGGTTATCGTTGAACATCTCCGAGATTGGCAAGCCGAAGAAATTGCTCCGCTGCACATAAAACTGGTCGGCCAGCATATCCGCATCAGAGACAATGATAAGGGTCGAGGCCTTTTTCGCTTCTTTGAGATGGGGGCCCTTCGGCGCCTCAGGGGATTTGGCCTCAGTGCCCTCTGATTTGGGACGGCCTTCGGGAAAGGCAGTCTTGAACGTTCCCCGAACGCGCACCACAATGTTGAACGGTTTCCCTGCCGGCACGAACCCCTTTTTGACGGCCTCCACGCCCAGGAATGCATTGAAGGCATCCGTCAGGGCAGCGTTTGTGCTCGAATCCACCAGCGGCTCAAATTCATGGTCCATGTCGCCGGTCTTATCAATCGCCCCGGCCACCGGGAAGAGCATGCTTTCCAGACCTGCGGTGACAACGTCCTTCCGATTGAATACATCGCCCCTGGCCGATATCATCAGGGGGTTTTCCTCCGTGCTGTTGCTCCCGGTCCTCACCCGGGTCGGCTGACCGAAATCGGCTACGGCCTTGGCCGGATCCATCGATATCCCCCATGCCTTGAAGACCTTATCCAAAGAAGTGCCCGAAGACCGCATGAACTGCTGCTGCCCCTGTTCCCGGTCTGAAACGCACAGGGGGTCCACAAAGATAAGGGCGTTCCCGCCCGAGAGGACATACTGATCAATCGCGTACTCCAACTGGGGGCTGATATTCTTTGGATACACAACCATGAGGAGATCCAGGGAGGGATCGATCGTCTGGACCAATGGACTGATTTCCCGGACATCATAGATCTTCTTCATCTCTGTGACAAAGAGCCATTCCTCTCCCGGAGCCTGGCCCGGCATAGCCCTTCCCTTGGTCCCGAAGACCGGAAGACTGCTGATAACGCCAACCACCTTTTTTTCCGTTGTCTGAAGGCCCTGGATGATGCTGGTAAGATCGTATTCCAGCATCTGCTCCTTGACCGGATCCAGCCATGGGATGAGCTCTTCCCGTTCTGCAGAAAGAAAGACCAGCCCGCAATAGACCTTCCCTCCCGGCGTCCTCATAGGCTCGACACCGTACTTCTGGGCCCATTCCTCCTCATCCGAGTCGGGTTTCGGATCCACCATCTCCACCTTGATCCGGCCCTTGCCCCCGTGCCGATATTCGGAGAGAAAATCTTCCACGTGTTTGGCATACACCTTGATGTTGGCCGGGATGTCGGGATTGCTCCTGGAGTAGAAAAACTTGATGGTAACCGGTTCTGTCATGGTGTTAAGAATATGCCGCGTCCCGTTGGAAAGGGAGTAGGCGTTGTCTTCAGTGGCATCCCATCGAATCGTCGCATACGATGCAATGATGTTGACAAAGATCAGGACAAGGAATAGGGTCGCCAATCCTGTAACCGATACGAGCGCCTTCTTATAATCATAACCTTTCCCCGTTGCCATTGTCAGCGTCTCCTTCAGTTTGCCCTGCGGTTCTGCAGGATTACCCCGTTTGCAAAGAGCATGAAAAATATGACGGATACAAAATATATAAGGTCACGCAGGTCCACAACCCCCCGTTCCATGGACGCGAAATGGGGCATGAAGCTGAATCCGGCGACCACATTCACCAGCCAGACAGGGGCCCATCCGGTCAGGGTATCCGTTACCGGCGGCCAACCGGCCAGTACCAGAAACAGGCATATGACCACGGAAAGGATGAAACTGATCACCTGGTTTCGTGTCATGGCGGAGGTCATGGACCCCACGCTCAGGTAGGCCCCGGCCATGAGAAAGCTGCCGAAATACCCGCACAGAATGGCCCCCATATCCGGGTCGCCTAAGTAAGCGACCGTCAGGGCCATGGGAAAGGTCAGGATCAGCGCCACCCCGATGAACAGCCATGCGGCCAGAAATTTTCCCACAATGACCTGAACAAGGGTGACCGGCAGGGTCAGGATGAGTTCCATGGTCCCGGTCCGGCGTTCCTCGGCCCACAACCGCATACCCACAGCAGGCACTAAAAAGAGGAAGATCCAGGGATGCCACTCAAAAAAGGTCCGCAGGTCTGCCTGGCCGATCTCATAGAAATGGCTCAGGGAAAAGGTGAAGAATCCACACAGCATCAAAAAAATGACGATAAAGACATAGGCCACCGGCGACCCGAAATATCCGCCAAATTCCCGTATCAGGATCCCCGAAGTGTTCCTCACAAAATCATTCATAGTTCCCCCGTTCAGATCGTGTCAAAGAAGCCGACTATCAAGCCCCGTCCGTCGTTGCCGAATCCGGCAGGGTGACCATCCGGAAGACCTCATCCAACCGGCCCTTTTCCATAAAAAATGTCTCAACAGAAAATCCCTTTTCAAACAGGCGCCGGACAATCCGATCCACCCCGCTGTCGTGCAGAGAAGCGGTTTCCTTCGGAAAGAGACGGAGCGTCATATCGGATTCGCTTTCACCCACCACCTCACTCCGATCGATCTCAGGCAGATCCCGGATGCCTTGAATCAGGTCCTTTCCATCCTGCTTCCTGATCGTCAGACAGATCGCCCCGTGGAGTGCCGACCTTTCCCTGAGTCCTTCGGGCGTATCATCCGCCACGATCCGACCCCGGGCGATAATGATGACCCTCGTACATACCTGTTCCACCTCCTCTAAGATGTGGGTGGAAAGGATGATGGACTTGTCCCGGGACATGTTACGGATCATGGCGCGGACCTCATATTTCTGGTTCGGATCGAGGCCATCCGTGGGTTCATCCATGATAAGGTATTCCGGGTCGTGGAGGATGCTCTGGGCAAAAGAGACCCTCTGTTTGTATCCTTTGGAAAGGGTGTTGATGGTCTGATTCCGGACATCTGAGAGAAAACAGCGGTCAAGGGTATCCTGGACGCTCGCCCGTTTGGCATCGCCGGAAAACCCCCGCATTCCGGCGATAAAGCCGAGAAACCCGGCAACCGTCATGTCAGGGTAGGCAGGGGCGTTCTCAGGGAGATATCCGATCTTTCTCCTGGCCCCCAAGGAATTTTTGATAATATCGCTCCCTCCGATAACGGCCGTCCCGGATGTGGGGGTAAGAAATCCGGTAATCATCCGCATGGTTGTCGACTTCCCTGCGGCATTGGGACCTAAAAACCCCAAGACCTCTCCCCGGTCAACGGTGAAGGAGATGTCGTTAACAGCGGCGGTTTCACCAAAATACTTACTGAGATGCTTTACCTCTATCATGGACGGACCTCGCGTGGTACTAGATACTGGGTACTCGTTACTGGTTGCTCGTTACTGGTTTTTCTGACCTCCGACCTCTGACCTCTGGCTCCTGATGCCGGGTGCTGCTCCTCAACTTTAGTGGCTTATTTCCTATAATCCTGTCACAAAAAACAAGAAAATCTCTTTGTGGCTCTGTATGATAGA
>CAYPDL010000016.1:0-43325 GCA_964409475.1 uncultured Desulfobacteraceae bacterium
ATTCATCTCATCTGATCTCACATGGCTGGTTCAATCGCATGGGTCCACTGTGGGCCTGATGGTGGTTGGCTGGAGTTGAGACATGTCCAAAGAGAAGCCTTGGGTAAGGCCTGCGTGGATCATCCCTTTGTTTATGGTTTGGTTCTTGGGAGCGGCTGTCGCCGTTCAGGCTATGCCTGCCCGGGTGATGATTATACGGCACGCGGAAAAATATGAAGACCCCGATAGAATTCATCTAAATCCCCGGGGACTTACCCGGGCCAGGGCATTGGCCCAGTTCTTCCAGTCAGATCCCCGGGTCCGGGAATATGGTCTGCCTGCCGCCATCATTGCCCAAAGGCCGTCCAAGAAAAAAAAGTCGGTTCGCTGCCAGGAGACTGTGGCGCCTTTAGCCAGGGCGACGGGACAGGAGGTGGTTACACGTTTCGCATACGGCGAGGTGACTGAGCTGGTCAGCTGGCTGCGAGCCAGCCGGGAGTGGGACTCGAAATCGGTCTTGATCTGCGCCGAGCACACGGATATCGTGCATATGGCCAAGGCACTGGGCGTCCCACATGTAGGGGAAGTCGTCTGGCCTCACGAGACTTATGACCGGGTATGGCTCATTGACTTTTCCCCCGAGGATGGAACCGTTACCCGGTTTCAAAATATCGCCCAGCGCCTGCTGTTCGGCGACTCTTTCCAGGTCGCCTCGTCATCGAAACAGCTGAATACCGTAACCTTCGAGCAAACCTATGGCGAAACAATGCATGAGGCGGCTGCCGGCCCGGCGTCTGTGAGAAGATGGAGTTGCCATGTTGCAGCTCAAGTGCATGGGGATTTTTCCAAGTTCGATGAAAAAACCATCCCTGTGCTGCGCCTGGGCGGTTTCACGTTCGGTTATTATGTCACTACGCTGGGGAACTTGCGACAAAGCAGGTGTGCGGAGGTCAAAACCGATGCTGAAGCAGGTACCGGCTCGCTCAGGTATGATTACAAGACTGCGGTGAAGGGCGTGGAGCACACCTATGCCACGGTCTCCTTCTCCTGGGGTCGGCAACTCCTCACAGTTGAATTCCATGCGCAGGTGGATGAAAGCAAGATCAAACCCGACCTGGATATGCCCGTGCAATTGCCCCCGGAAAACCCGAAGGGCCTTATAACGGGCGTAATCGACTGTTACCTGGCCTTTGGCGACAAGCGGTTTTACGCCCCGGCCGGGCTGACCTATCAAGGGACCGCGGGCAGATTTCAGGATGCATCGAATCAGGAATGCTACCAGGCCACCTTAACCGAAAAGAATGGCATCATTGTGAAGAAGGAATATTTCCCGGAGCTGTGATATGTTCGGCCGGCTTTCCCGCATGAGTCTGTCCGCCTGGATCTTCGTCGGTCTTGGCATGGGTGTGATCTGTGGGCTTTTTTTCGGAGACCTCTGCCTCCCCCTCAATTTTGCTGGCAAGGCCTTTATCAAGTTGCTGCAGATGGCCGTGCTCCCCTATATGGTTGTGTCGTTGATCTTGGGCATAGGATCCCTTTCCAAGGATGACGCCAAACTGATTGCCGCAAAGGGGGCCACCATACTTGTTTTCTTCTGGGTTGTGGCACTTATGGTGATTTTCGCCTTTTCCCTCGCATTTCCCGTTATCCAGAGATCGTCCTTTTTCAGCGAATCCCAAACAACCGCGGTCCAGGCGGTGGATTTCCTCGATTATTATATCCCCGCCAATATTTTTGACGCCCTGTCCGATACATTGGTCCCTGCCATCGTGGTTTTCAGCGTATTCCTCGGACTGGCGCTACTGACCATCGAAGACAAGAAGCCTTTTTTGAACATACTGTCGGTGCTGGCTCGCGCCCTTACCTGGATTACCAAAACGATAGTCAAGACTGCACCGCTCGGGGTCTTTGCGCTCACAGCCACAGCCGTGGGCACCAGTTCTTTTGAACAGCTTCAGCGTCTGGAGGTCTATTTTGTCTGCTACATCCTGGCGGCACTCGTCCTGACGTTCTGGATACTTCCCATGATCGTCACCTGTTTCACCACATTTACTTACAGAGACGTTCTAAACTATTCCAAAGAAGCGCTGGTCCTGGGTTTCGCCACAGGAAATAACTTTGTTATCCTTGGAGTCATTGCCGACAAGTCCAAAGAGCTATTCGCCAAAGTCGTACCGGATGAGAGAAAAACCGGGAACCTGATAGATAGCGTATTGCCACTCGCTTACAGCTTTCCCAGTGTGGGCAAGATCATTTCAATCTTATTCATTGTCTTTGTCGCCTGGTATGTGAACCAGGCTCTTGGGTTCGGTAAATATATGGAGTTAGCGCCGGCAGGGGTAGCGAGTCTGTTCGGGTCTTCGAAGGTGAGCATTCCGTTCCTCTTGCAATACATGAAGTTGCCAGGGGTCTATTTCGATCTGTATATCATGGCCGACGTGGTGATCCGCAAGTTCCATGTCATCCTGGAAGCGATGAGCATGCAGGCCCTTACTCTCATCGTCTCATTCCTTATCCTCAATAGATTCACCTTCAACGCAAAAAGAATTGTTGCAGCTCTGACTGGCACGGTTTTGGTTATGGCGCCGTTGATCCTGGCGGCCAGGGTCAGCCTCAATTACGTGGTGCGTGATACTTACCACGAAGACAAGGTGCTGCTGGGTATGGAAATCAAAGACATGCCGTCAGCCAAGGTTCTCATCCGGCCTCCTGACTTGACGGACTATCAGGTCTCTGCAGCAGAGAAGGGGCGCGATATCCTCAAACGCATCAAGGACCGGGGGACCCTCCGGGTGGGATACAATGCCGAGGCCCTGCCCTTTGCATTTTTCAACTCGAAAGGCGACCTTGTAGGCTATGATATCTATTTTGCCTACCGATTGGCCAAAGACCTGGATGTCGGCCTGGAGTTCATGCCCGTGCAAAGCAGTAAGATAGGGGAATGTCTCAATAAGGGTATCTGTGACATCGTCATGTCGGCTGTTCCCATCAGGGTCGATGAACTGGGGAAAATGAATTTTACCCGTCCATACATGGAGATGACGGCTGCCTTCATAGTGAAAGACCACCGCAAGAAAGAATTTCGGAGCAGGGCTGGCATGGCCGCCATGAGTCGGCTGCGAGTAGCCGTGACACAGGCCAACAGCCCGGAGGACCGGCGCCTGCTCAAGACATATCTCCCCCATGCAGAACTGGTGGAACTGGACACCATCAGAGATTTCTTCTTGAAGGAAGAGGTGGCTGACGCCCTCCTGACCACGGACAAGATTGGAAAGGCATGGGCACTGTTGCACCCGGAATTCGGTGTGGCAGTACCGGAGCCCCACATGTTCGTGTATGATATTGCCTATCCGATCCCCATAACCCAAGGGGATTTTTTCTTCCTCCAATACTTGAACCATTGGCTGGCCCTGCAAGACACCAGCGGCGTCAAAGCCCAGCAGTTTGACTACTGGATATTAGGTGAGACCGCCCGTAAAAAAACACCCCGCTGGTCAATAATCCGGAATGTGCTGCACTGGGTTGACTGACCTTGCGAACTTTATTTCGGAGGCGATCGACATGTCACAGTTTAAAGCCAATGTCATTAACCGGCACTGGTTCAGTTGAATAGATGACCCAATAATTTCAGTAGGTTATAATGAAGCATAGTAATTCGTGCGGTTAAAGCAACTAATTGTCGTAAAAGGGATAATCTGCACCATTCCACTTGTTGACTATTAAACTGAACCAGCGCCGTATGCTCCTTTCGCATTGATAAGGGATTGTTATTATTGAAAGTGAGTATACCGTGTTTATATCCGAGAATCAACCATTTTATACAATAAAATTAGACAGTTAGGTATGTATCCCTTAAGTTAATGGCATTGCTTCAATGCATTAAGGAGTTCTTTATGAAAAGGGCAATCTGTTCCATCTGTTTTTCAGCGTTGATCACGGTCTCTTTTTGTCTGTTTTCATGTTCGTCGGATAATGATGGAAGTCCAAGTCCTGCAAGAACGTGGTCTCATGTTATCCTTCATCCTGAAGGCAAATGCTGGTATTCAACGGCAAGGGCCATTAAGAATGGAAAAATCGGCGGCACGGCAGTCTATGACACAGTGAATCCAACAACTGGGGCGCATGAGAAGCTGTCTCATGCGGCCTATTGGACATCTATTTCGGCTGAGGGTTTTCTTGATTTGGGAGATCAAGGGCGAAACATGCCTTCGACAATCTATTCTCTCAACGACACATGGAAAGTCGGATATCAGATTCAATATGGGGCCTTCTGGCCGGATAACGCTTATCCCCCGGAACTCGTACCCAATTTCCTGGGGATCAGTTCAATGAGCAATATCATGGGTGTATCCGGCGACTGGGCCGCAGGCGATGCCTTTACCGTTTACGACCAGGGGAAGGCGGCGCTGTGGCGTCTTGATGATGACAATACGGCCGTTGGTTATGATCTTACCCCTGATGAGATAAAGGATGTGGCCCTTTCGACGGCCTGGGCCATGGCCATACACGGCGCAACAGAACAAAATCCGGGCGTTGTTGTGGGCGGGGCCTCCATATCTCGTCCAAGTGCGGCTATCCTCTGGAAAAACTTTGCTCTAAATGGAAACGATATCACGTTTGACTATGTCAACCTGCACCCATCCAATGATTACTCGGCATCCGAATCCTGGGCCGTATATAGCGACCAACAGGGCGGATTTGTTAAAGAATGGTCTGAAGATGCCACCGCTGATTCAGGATATCGCGCTGCCTTATGGAGGGGAACACCCGAAAGCTTCCAGAACCTGCATCCGGATATAGAGGGCGTCAAGAATTCCCGGATAAGGGGCATGGCGGACGGCGTTCAGGTCGGAGAGATATTCTACGGCGACGACCTGAATGAAGGCCCGCCGAGTCATGCCTTCCTGTGGTTTGGATCCGCAGACGAGTATGTTGATCTGCACAGTGTCCTTCCTGATAATTATTCCAACTCCTCGGCCCTCGGAGTGGAAAAGATCGGGGAGGATATCTATGTGGTCGGATATGCCGTTAATGAGGACGCCGACGTGGGAGGCAGGCAGGAGGCCATTGTCTGGATATATTCTGCTTCAAAACAGGATGTCCTCTCAGGAAGCGACTGGAAAGAGGCCACCTCATCTGCGCAATTCCCGGTTCGCCAGGATTTTGCGACCTTGGTCTTTAAAGACAAATTGTGGGTCATTGGCGGATCAGACCATCTGACGATCTACAGCGACGTGTGGTATTCCAGTGATGGGGCGACGTGGACCGAAGCCACGGCCTCAGCGGCATTCGGGAAACGGTTCGCTCATTCAAGCGTGGTGTTCGACGACAGGATTTGGGTGATTGGAGGCATTGACGGGAATGGAGACAGCCGGAACGACGTCTGGTATTCCACCGACGGCGTCACCTGGACCGAGGCCAACGCAAGCGCCGGGTTCACCCCGCGCTATGCCCATTCGAGTGCGGCCGACTACGGGCACATGTGGGTTATCGGCGGTAGAAGCGGTGACGATGCCATGAAAGATGTCTGGGTATCCACGGACGGAACGACTTGGTCCGCAGCCACTCTTTCCGCGGAGTTTCCAGCGCGTCAGAACCACGCAAGCGTTTATTTCAATAATAGAATATGGGTGGTGGGCGGGATCAGCACGCCGCTCGAAGAGAATATCATGCTGGGAGATGTCTGGTACTCCGGTGATGGCGAAACCTGGACAAAAGCCGTGGAAGGCGCTTTCGAGGGCAGAGATGCTACGGCGTTGGTGGCGGCAGGCGGCAGGATGTGGATGCTTGGCGGCTTTATGAACCCGCATGACAGGGTAAACGAGGTCTGGTATTCAACCAACGGCGAGACATGGGATCAGGTGACAACCACATCGGGTTTTAAGGCGCGTTGTATGCTGGGCGGTGCATATTTCGACAAGAAGCTCTGGGTTATTGCCGGCCAGACGGGCCCCAGCACGCGCGTCAATGATGTGTGGTATGCTGAGTGATCTCGATGGGTCTTTTTTTTGCCCAAAACCCAGCGGGATGGGTTTCCGGGTGGTTTGCCGGGGTGATGTGGGGGACGTTGTTGACTAAGTTGAATAACTTATGCAAGCGCCACTATAGGAGCGTTGGAACAGGGTGTTTGTCGACCTACCGGTGGCGAAGTCTGCAGAGGGTTGTCGAGGGTTCGACGGTCCCGCGGTACCGCGGGACAGCTTCACCCGTGGCGGCTTGGGTTTCTCCGTGAGCGGGATCTTAGGAGGGGCATTCAGCGACTTCTGAAACCATAGGGCCTGTATCGCGGGTCTACCTGGGGTTCAAAGACCATTTTTCTTCCAAACATGGGAAACGCCCATGCTGATTCAGGGGTTGGACGGCGTCTATTCCCTGAAACGGCTGTCGGAAACCATTTAGAGCATGATATACGCCCAAGATCTGCTTGACCGACAAGGTGGTGAGGTCCGTTGAGACGGCCGATCAAAGATCTTGCGGGAGTTTCTCCCTCCTGGGCACCGCCCGGCTGACTGTTTTTCACTAACTCTTAGGGAGAAAAAGGGGAAAGGCAAACACGATTTTTGTCTTGACCATAGTCATGGACCATGGTACCATCATCCTTGATGACAGGCTCGAAAGGAGTTGAATAAAGATGAACCAGACAGTGCCGATCTCTAAATTCAAGGCAACCTGCCTGCGCTTGTTGGATGATGTGAATAAGACAGGGAGGCCCCTGCTGGTGACTCGGAATGGAGAGCCCATCGCTCTGGTCAGTCCGCCTCCCCCTTCTCCTAAATCGGACACCTGGATCGGCTCCATGAGGGATGAGGTTGAAATTACAGGGGATGTGGTATCTCCGACTTCAGATGAAAAAGAATGGGAGGTTCTAAGCGATTGAGGCTGCTTCTGGACACCCACATTATTCTTTGGAGCACCGCTGAACCTGAAAGACTTCCCCGCAGAATTATCGATGAACTGGCTGATCCCGACGGTGAACTCTGGTTCTCTCCGATCAGTGTATGGGAAATTCTGGTTCTGGCAGAAAAGAAACGCATTCTGCTTAAAGGCGACCGGATCAAAGCGGTGCGCAATATTTTTCGGAGAATTCCTATCAAGGAAGCCCCTGTTAATCGGGAAGTGGCAATCCAGAGCCGGCTGGTTGACCTGCCACATCAGGACCCAGCGGATCGATTCCTGGCAGCTACTGCCCTGGTTTATAATCTCACCCTCGCCACCGCAGACAAGAGAATCATCGAAGCCAAGTCTGTGCCGGTACTATCAGTCCTTTGATTGAAAACAGGCGAATCGGACGTCCATAAAATTATGAAATTGGTAAATGGGGGTCATCCACTAATGGGCGTGATGATCGTGACGTTCATGGTATATTGACATACACTCTTGTCCAAAATCGGTTTTTTGGGGACGGCACATGCAGGAGTCCAGATGGAACCTTTCTTTTGACGACTCGGCCGTGACGCTCGCTTCAATTCGGGTCCCAATCAGGTCCCAACTTGGTTCCTGCTTGGTCACTGCTTGACTCCAATGCCGGAATAGCCTATTGTGATGTTATATCCAGGGAGGACAACGTGGGAATATGGAATAATTCCTGGTATTGTTTTATAAGGTGACAACATCCCATATCCCGACCTAAGGGGCGGGGATATGTCTGAGTTAGCAGAGGGTAAGCATGGCAAAAAATGGAAAAAACCGGATAGACCGGCTGGAGGTTCCGGCCGGGGAGATGGCTGCGGTCAAAAAGTATCTGATTGGAAGAGATGATGTTGCCTTTGCCTATCTATTTGGAAGCAGGGCCAAGGGAGTGCCCAGCCCATTGAGCGACGTGGACATCGCGGTGTATCTGACCGAAGGACCTTTTTCAGAGAAACGCCTGGAAATCCTGGGGGATTTGATCGATACCTTGCATATGGACAATGTCGACCTCATCCTTTTGAACACGGCATCGGAAAGTCTTAGGGCCAGGGTAATCAGGAATAGGGTGGTCCTGGCCGACAACCTTCCTTTTTCCCGTCATCTCTTCGAGTCGCGGACCATGCGGGCCTACATAGACTTCTCAAAAATTGAAAACCGAATTTTGGAGCAACGATACCTGCGTGGTTGACAAAACCCTCATATTAAAAAAAGTATCCGCCTTAGATGAATATCTCAAACAGATAGGAGAATATGCCTCCATAACTCTGAAGGCCTATGCAGATGATTGGAAGGTTCAGAGGATCGTGGAGCGGACCCTCCAGATGATGATTGAAACGTGCCTGGATATCAGCGGTCACATCATATCCGATGAAAACCTGAGAGTACCCGAGACGTACGCCGACGTTTTTCGAATAATGGTGGAAAACGGCATCCTGAGCGGATCGCATTTGGACTCCTTCGAAAAGATGGCGAGGTTTCGAAATATCGTTGTGCACGATTATGAAAAAATCGACCCTGAGATCGTTGTTGGGATCTTGAGAAATAACCTCCAGGATTTTGAACAATTCAAGGCATCGGTCATAACGTATCTAATCAGGTACGAGGCCAATTAGACCGTTTCTCTATCTTTGCCTCTCCCAACCAGGATGCATTCGTAAAAAGTCAGAAACGCGAAATTCGCAAAGGACATATTTACAAAATCAGCAATGGAGGTTTCCGCTACGAATCCAACTCATCCATTTACGCAACTTGGCGGCCGGACATTCAATAGGTGCTGTGAGATTGTCAAAGCAGCCCAAAAAGAAGTAATTACCCTTCAGGTTTAATAGACCAACAAAAACAGTTTGTTATAAAGTTAATATGGGTTGGGGGACGGCCATAGGAAAATAAGATGCAGAAGCCCTTATCCTAAGCCTGAAAGATGAAATTCTGAAAAATGATCCATCCGTCACCGGATTCAACATGGGCGTCAACTGTGGTGTATCCGCAGGACAGACCATTATGCATGTGCACATTCACTTGATCCCAAGACGGGATGGCGATACCCTCAATCCGAGGGGTGGCGTACGGGGCGTCATACCTGACAAGATGGCATATTGAAAGAACTCAGGACAAAAGGGAAGGGTCCATGATTATGTGCGTTTCTAAATCAAGAGACTATGCTATTTTCAAGAAATGCCGCGCCGAGCCGTATCGGATGCCCCTTGAGCCCCGCACCCCGGTTTTCACCGTAGTGACGACCGGTGAGAAGCGGGCCGAACCCACTCAGAAACGGCCGGAGCAGTCATATTCACACAGAGCCACCTTTTTGCCCAACTCAGCCAAGAAACCATTTTTGTGCATCGACGCCAGTGCCTTATCTATTGCTTTCAGCAGGCCTTTGTCTTCTTTACGAACCGCTATGGCCACCGCTTCGCGGCGCAAAGGCGACCCCAGAAATTGAATTTCGTACTTTCCAAGCTCGACGGCATTAATCCCTACGATCTGGTCAACGATCATTCCGTCCAGATGCCCACCCTGGAGTTCCAAGAGCCCTTTGCTCCAGGGTTCAAAAAAACGGATATCGGTAACCCCCAATTCTCCGGCATCGTTCTCATAGTTCGATCCTGAACCAATCCCTAATGTCTTGCCTTTCAAGTCGCTCAGGTCTTTCATCGGGGACCTTTTCCGCACCACCACCCGTACTTCGGAGTGGTAATACGGAACGGAGAAAGCGACCAGCTTCAGCCTCTCCTCGCTGATGGCCATGCTCCCCAGAATAATATCGTACTCTTCTGCCAGGAGTCCCTGGATGATGCCGCTCCATTTCTTGACGACAATTTTCGGCTTAACCCGGAGCCTTTTGGCCAATTCCCGGACAACATCCACATCAAACCCCTCCAGTTCTCCGTTTTCGGTACGGTAATTAAAGGGTGGATAGTCCGCACTCATGGCCGCACGGATTTCCCCGGCACCTCTGATGCGCATCAAGGCATTCTCTTGGTCACGGGAACAGCCCAGGTAAATTGAGAACACTACCGAAAAAAGCATGAGAACCAGAAGGTCGCCCTTGTTGATACCCATAGATAAAGAAACTCCTGAGCTATTTTGTTGATGGCTTCAAAAGGGTCTCTTTGTAGTTCAAAAGGTAAACTAACCATCTGAGCGACGCTTCCTCACATTGTTTTGCATGAGGAAGCGTTCTAAGACGTCGCAGAGTTGCGCCCCTACCAGCCTGTTGCTGCTCATCATGAATGTTGGGACAGCGATTACACCCATATCACGGGACCGTGCCCAGTCCGAATCCACCGCGTCTTTGAAGCGCCTGTTTTCCAGAACTTCTTGCGCTTCTTGGCCCGAAAGACCGACCTTGACGGCCAGGTTGACCAGATTCGGAATGCGGGCAATATTGATTCCGTCGGCAAAATAGGCGTGAAAGGCGGCCTTGTGAAACGGATCTCCCCTGTCCTCTGATTCGGCCCATTTCCCCAGTTCCTGTGCCAGACGGCTGTTGTATGTTTTCTCTCTCTGGCCAAAAGGGAGGCCTTCTTCACCAGCCACACGTCTGAGCCTGTCCATTGCCTCAGAGATATTGATCCCGCGCCCTTCAAAGAGCTTTTCCAGTGTCAGGCCTTCTAAGGGGGTGTTCGGGTGAAGCGGGAAAGCGGCCCACCGAATGTCAAATGAATAGTGTTTTCTCAGTCGATCAACACGGCCCGTGATGAAATAGCACCAGGGTCAGATGTAGTCGGAAAAGATTTCCAGTACAGGTGTTTCAGTCATAGTATAGCTCCCGGTGTCTTCTGTAGGCGAAAGTCGCTCGGTTTTCCCTGCCCTTCCGGTTTTCGTTTCCGTGTTGTTGTCAAGGCCTTTGAGCGGGGGCCTTGCCTGTTATAAAGGAAAACGCCTTGATGAGGAGTATAGGCGAATGTATCTTCGAAGGTCAAGTCAGGTCGGCAAATGAGAGGAAATGGGTGCCGTTTGTTTACAAATTACACAAGACGTAACTCTTTAGGCTTTTGATAGAAGGCGACGCAACATGACCGGCCTTTTTCACATGCCTAAAGTGTTACCACAAGACATGTTTGACGCCCATGTGAAAAGTCCTTGAACTGTAACGGGTTGTTTCTTTTTGGTGATCTGTTTCTCACTGTTGGCCGCTCTGCCTGCCGGAGCGAAGAACGCAGATGGGTTGTGTCGGGAAATCAATGCCGAGCTGAGAAACGCCCAGAATCTCATGTTCAAGGGAAAGGCCCGGGAGGCGCAAGGGCTCCTTGAAAATATTCAAAGTAAGATGGAACAGCTCAGAGCTGCTGATCCCAATTTGCCGAATCGGGGTCTTGCTATGTGGATATGCGAGACGTCCAGAGGCAAACAGCGGTTCCTAAATCAAGAACTTGAGAGATGAACGCCATCTTTCAGCCCGGTAAAATTCCTCTACAGGAAAGGATGTTATTCGTGATAGACGGGATATCCCATTTCTCACAGGGTGAAGCACTACAGCTTCACCCTCAACGCCCTATCTGCAGCATCCTCGACTTTTGCAACGTTGGGGCAGCGTTTATGCGACGGCCTTTGCTTGTCTGGCATGCTGCATGCAAGCCAGGGAAGAACCGGGATGATTTTGAACGGACATCTCGGGCATATGGCTAAATCGTGCCTGAACGAAAACCCTGTTCAGGCACGATTGTTGATTGTTGATTTATGATTGTTGATTTGAAAAACAACACAAATTCAGATAGTTGAAAATTCAGCGGATAGATCTTAACTCGCAGTTAGGGGGTTTTCGGTCAGACACTAAATATAGAAGGCGTGAGGCCATTATCGCCTTGTTTAAATGAAAGAGGTCGTCTTGAAAATGAGCGCCACTGATTTGATAGGAGAGGTTCTTCAACGATATCACGTGATCGATCATAAGATCAAGATATTTCGGGTCCGAACCGGGTTGCGTTGTCCGTTAGGGTGTGGCATCTGCTGCGACAGTACTCGAGTTGAGGCAAGCGTTCTGGAATGCCTGCCCCTGGCCTGGGAGATCTTTCGGCGCAGAAAGGAGGAACGGATCTCCTTGGCCGTGGAGGACAATCAAAGGGAAGCCGATAGTCGGTGCGTCCTTTTTTGTTCCGACGAGGGCGCGGCAGGTCTCGGGAGGTGCAGTTACTATCCGTTCCGGCCTTTGGTCTGCCGGTTATTTGGCTACGCAGCGCGAAGGGATAAGACGGGCCGCCCGGAACTGCGTCTCTGCAAGGTCATGCGGGAGCAATCCTCGGAAAATTCGATTCTGTCGAACCTTCCGGACACTCATCACATGGATCCGCCTGTGTATCAGGATTGCTTTCTTCAGATCGCCTCCATAGATCCAGCAAAAGGGTTCCGTCTATCCCCCATCAATGCTGCACTCAAGGCGGCCCTGGATTATGTTTACTGGCAATGCCCCGAAGGTCGGTTCCCCAGGCGACGGAAGGCTGCCTGATCTGGCGAGGGCCTTGCCGAGGTTTTACGGTGGAGGAAACGTCTGTTTCATTAATGGTCGCCGGGATCTGAATCTCCGGGCTGGGGTCCCGCAATCAGATGCTCCGCAATCCATATACAGACCCTTTATGCCTGGCTGATCGGGGGGATGAGCGTTGTCGGGGAAGAGGGCCCCGCAATCTTTGGCATTCCCCGGGTCAGCCAGCCGGACCTGGGCGCTGTAAACAGCCCCCAGATGGAAATCCAAGAGAGGCCGAACAGCCAGAAAAACGAAAAGGAGATGGCCCACTGCCACCCGAACCATCCGCCATAGCGCACCTGGTGGACCACGGCGGGCAGTATTGCGCCAGCGAAACAGCCGAGAACGATTGCTACGAGCGTCATAAGCGGCGACAGGACCATTTGAACCATCAGAGCGACCTTGAAGGCTTCCCCTAAGGCCATACGGATGATTTGGATGGCGCTGACCAGACGAAGCCATCCGCTGCCGTTGTGGCCGATTCGAAAGCGTCTCAACAGGAATGAAATCATTGCCAGGTTTTCACGCACATTGCTTCGCGCCCACCGGACCAGCATGCGTTGAAGTCCTCCGTATGAGACCGGAATTTTCGTCAAGACCACGGCGTTCCGCTGATACACCACCCGGTATCCGCATCCCAGAATCACGTTGGTGATAGCGCGGTCTTCGCCGATGTTGGCGGGGGCGCCCATAAAGGTTTGGTTGGCCCAGTTGGCCAGGTGCGGCTCAATGACAGCCGCCCGGTAAGCAGAAAGTGCGCCGGGTGTGCAGAACACCCCGCCATAGACACTCTGACCTCCGCGGATAAAATCGAAGGAAGTGGTGAAGGAGACATCCATCATCTTTGGGATGGCGCCATCGGCCAGATTGAGCACCCGGACATTGCCGGCTACTGCGCCGACCTGTTGGTCTCTGACCAATGGGCTGACCAGATGGCGCAGGGTTTCGGGCAACACCTCCGAATCCGAATCAATGGTTACGTAGATTTCTCCCTCGGCCTGCATGAAGGCGGTCAGGAGCGCATGCCGTTTGCCCCGGTTTACGGCTTGCCGAATCAACTGCACACGGCTCCCGAACTCATGATTCGCCCGGGTCATCCACGACCATGTATCGTCCTGGGACCCGTCATCCACGCAAATGACCTGCATCTTATTGTTGGGATAGCGGCTGGCCATGATGGAACGGACCGTGTGGAGGACCTGCGCCCCTTCATTGAAGGCCGGGATGATCACCGTAATAAAGGGGAGGTCTCTGTCTTCCACCGGCAAATGGGGGTGATAACAACAGGCAAAGACAATGCGGCAAACCAGCGTGAAAAGCGCCGTTAACGTCAATGCCATGGCCAAGGAATTTTTTAAAGGAGATAGGATCTGTAATGCTTCAAGACTCCTCAATTCAGCCGATATATTCACCTGCCAGCCTGTGACCCCCATGATTGAAACGAGCGCGCAGAGCAGCAACCACGGGTAATACGGGTCGGCATTAAACTTATAGAAGGTGTTCATTAATGGTTTCCTTTATAAATAAACTGATCTAAGTATAAATAAATTTATCCAAATTTATCTGCCAAAAAAAACCGGAAGGCGTTTGTGCCTTTTCCGGGGCTCTGACTTGAGTTGAATGCTATAAACGTGCCAGGGGAATTTTTTTAAAACTGGACGGAGGTGCTCTTGGTCTGGTTGAGAAAGAAGGGGAGAGACAGAGGAGTTGATCGTATCCGGAGGCCAAAGGTCGTCGGAGAGGCGGAAAAAGCCGGAATTCCCATATCCGATTCTCTTATAACAGGAATCACCCGTTCCGCTTTCATAGGGGGGTTCGGATGCCGGTCATCCATTGCTATGGATGATTGAAAAATGAGGATGTCTGGAACCTCGCAAGGGCTTAAAAGGCACCATGTTTCCCGCTGAAGTGGGATTCAAGGTTAAAGACAGGGTGAGGGTCGGGAAATAGTGCCCCTCCACATCCCGCCAAGCGGAATTCTCAGTTCCGAATCCGCCCATGACGGGAAGACGAAAGGGCTTCAGCGCGGCGCTCACTCTGGAAATGTGCGAGATTTTTTGGTGTCGCCAAAATTTCTTTCCATTTGCCTTTATCGCGGGCCGTCTGACACATAAAATCAATCGTATAAGCTGGGACCTCATACCTGGAAAAGAGTTTTCCGGCAATCTGTAGGTTTCTTTTCCTGGGGTATGGGTCCTTTTTCCTTGACTCACAGGTCTTATTTCCCTATAGTCCCTGCCTGAAAAGAGGCTTCTGGTCCCATGCCCTGCGGCTGACCCAAACGATCGATTTGTCTGAGAGAAGAGTTGAGTTGATAAAAGGGTGAGTGGACAGGCTGGATGATTTCCGGTCAGCGCCTGTTGCAGCCAGAGTCGTTTTTATTGTGATAGCAGATGGATGGTTGCGTATTTTTTAGATCCTCAATCCTGGAGGGGGCCCTATGAAGGTATTGGTTGCGTATTTTTCCGAAACAGGAAATACTGAAAAGCTGGCAAAGGCCGTTTTTGAGGCGGTTGAGTCCTCTAAAAAGGAGATCCTGCCTATTCAAGAGGTGACCGGGGTTGACGGTTATGATGTCATTTTTATTGGATTTCCGGTCCATTCCCACAATGTGCCCGGCAAGGTCGAGGCCTTTGTGAAGAAGCTCCCCGAGGGACAGAGGGTAGCCTATTTCGCCACGCACGGATCCATGAGGGGCGGAGAACTGGCGGTTACCGCTTTTTATCATGCCTTAAACATGGCGAAGAATGCCGCGATCTTAGGGACGTTCGGCTGCCGTGGGAAGGTGAAGCAGAAGATTATCGACGCTCTCATGGAAAAGCTTGAGCACCGGGCCTGGGCTCAGGAGGCCCAAAGCGCTGCGGGTCACCCGGATGAGGCCGATCTTGAAGATGCACGGGATTGGGTCGAGAGAATGATCATCAAGGCCCGCGCGCGCTGAGTAGATCCGTATTTATCAGAAAACGATCCGGTAACAGCCCCTCAGGGACGATCCTTCGTTTCAGGGGGGATCCCGTCCTCATTCCACCCTCTCACCCTGTAGTAATCCGTAAGGAGACGGTCCATCTGCTCCTCGGTGATGACCTTCTGCGTTTCGGGCAGGACCTCTGTGTGAAAGCGCTTGGGGAGCTTGTCTCCTTCGGGCGTGAGCCCCTCCCGGATGTTGAACCGCCGGGTCGCGCTGCTGATGCTTTGGGCGATGCATCTCATCTGTTCCACGTTCAGATCAAGGCCGGTGACCGCCCGGATGAGGGTGGACAATTCCTCCCAGGGATAGAGATCGCGATAGAACCGGCAGACGATCAGGGTGTCCATGATGATCAGCCGGTCTTCCCATTCAACAAAGAGCGAGGCCTTTCCTTCGGTCCCATCCGGGTCGATGATTCCGGTGAGTTCCGGTTTGTAAAAAGTGGCCCGCAGATGGCAGGCCCCCCGGGGAGAGCTTCCGTAGGCCAGGCCCATCCCTTTCAATACCCGGGGATCATACCCCGCCGGTTCCAACCCTTTGACATGGATGGCCTGATCTTCCATGCCCCATTCCCTGGCGGCCGCCTTTATCCCTCTTGAAAGCACGTCGCCAATCCCCCGCCGGTAGGCCATATCCTCCAGGAGCGTGGCAATTTTATCCGGTTCTCCGTAATCGATGTCATAATCAATCTTTCTCTGGCGGGCGGCCTCAATGGCAAAGGCCGCCAGATTGCCTGCGCTGATGGTGTCCATGCCCAGACGGTCGCAGATGTCATTGAGATAGGCGATCTCCTCGATGCTGTCCACCTCGCAGAGGCCGCCGAAGGCATAGATGGTTTCATATTCCGGACCTTCGATCTTGAGGCCCTTGTGCCGCCCCTCTTTTACGACCGAGAGCCGTCCGCACGCGATAAAGCACTTGAGGCATGCGTTTGGAGTAACCTCAAGGCGGTGATGCAGCGCATCGGCGGTGATGCTTTCCCTGTGAGCCGCTTCGCCCTTGTGCCAGTATCGGGTTGGGAAGCTTCCCACATTGCTCATGATGTCCACCATCATGGGTGTCCCTTTGCTCTTGTAGGCCTGTACGCCCGGATCATCTTTCGCGTGGCGGCCGAGATCCTTCGCATACCTCTTGACACGTTCCGGATCTGCCACTTTTTTCCTTTGGTTTCCCCAAAAGGCGATGCCTTTGATCTTCTTGGACCCGATGACCGCGCCTACTCCGGTGCGGCCGGCGCTGCGCCAATAATCGTTTTCGATCACTGAAAAGCATACCCCGTTTTCTCCTGCCGGTCCGATACAAACAACGCCGCATCTCCGCGCATCCGGGCGGCTTTTCCGGATCCATGCCTTGATCAGGTCTTCGGTCTCAAAGGTATCGAGCCCCCAGAGGTCTCCGGCATCATGAAAAAATGCACCGTGATCCGAGACCTCGATCCAGCAGGGATCTTTTGATGCACCGTGGAGCACGACCGCGTCAAACCCGGTTTTGGATATGTAATCGCCCACAGTTCCGCCTGAATAGGATTCCGAGTAAAACCCGGTCTGAGGGGATTTGGTGTAGACGCCATACCGGCACGACCCCCATATGGGCGTCCCGGATACCGGACCTGTGGCCAGGATCAAATGGTTTTCAGGGCTTATCGGATCTACCCCTGTTGGGTTATTTTCCATAAGGAGATGGGTGGCGAGGCCCTTCCCCCCTAAAAACCTTTCAAGGATATCGTCGGAAATGGGCTCTATCTGTTGACCGTGACGGGTAAGATCGAGTTTCAGGATTTGATTGTAAAAGCCTTTCATGGTGTCTCCTCCCGTATGAAATGAATGCGGACCCAGATCGGTGAAGCGGGCCTCAACCCGTGAATCTTCGACAGGGATAGAGAATTACGCGTCAGGCGCTGTTCCCGGCCCAAAAAGAGCGGACAGGCGGGCGGGCTCTCTCCCTTTCCAGGCCCCTCGGTGGTAGGCGTCGCTGATGAGGAGGGGGAGCGTCACGGTGGCCTCCCCGAACACCATCTGTTCATATTTCAGGTCCACCTTGCCCCAGGAGCATGCCTCTTTGAGGGTGGAGCCCGATAGTCCGCCGTCCCGTTCATCGGCCACGGTAATCTGGATCGCGTATTTGTGGACAGGTCTTTGTTCTCCCAGTATGTCGGTTGCCACCACAACATCCTGAGCGAAATTTTTGGGGACCCCGCCGCCTACCATAACAATCCCCGTCTCCTTGGCGGCAAGCTTGATCTCGGTGAGTTCACGGAAATCACGGACCGAATCGATGGTAACGTGCGTGTTTTTCCTGTGCCACTGATGATAGACCAGGCCGAACCCGGCAGACGAATCGGAAAATGCCGGGACAAAGATCGGGACACCGTGCTTATAAGCGGACAGGACCACCGAGGCCTGGGTCTTCAATCCTTCTGTTTCCAGATAGCGGCCCATGGCATGAATGAATTCCCTGGAAGAATAGGGCCTGGGGGGGAGGGTGTCGGCGATGTCGGCGATGGTCGTATCGCAGACCCGCAACTGGTCTTCGTCGATATAGGTATCGTAGATCCGGTCAATGGCCAGCTCGCTCAATGCCATATCATCCGCAAAAGGGCTTCCCCTGTAGTGTTTGAACCCCAGGGCCTCGAAAAAATCCTGATCCACCATAATCGCCCCAGTGGAGACGATGACGTCCACCATGCTGTTTTCGATCATGTCCACCACAATATGCTTGAGACCGGCGCTGAACAGGGAGCCTGCAAGCGTCAGGATGACCGTGCAGTCAGTGTCTGCCAACATCCGGTTGTAGATATCGGCTGCCGTGGCGAGATTTCTTGCCTGAAAGGCCGTTTTGGCGTACGCCTCCATGATCGGTCTTGCATCAAATGCCTTGATGTCTATGTGCTCTACGGGGGTCTTTAATAGCTCATTTTTGTTCATAACCAGTTCATCCTCCTTATCCCGCTCCTGAAGAGTGCCTCAGCGGGAAACCCTTAAACCCTGAACGATTACCGGTCAAAGATCATGCTCAGGGTACGATATATCAGTTTTGCGGCCAATAAATCGGGGGCCCTGTTATCGGGGTGCGGCAGCAGTTCTGTCACATCCATCCCCACCACGTTTTTTTCAGTTATGACCGGCATCAGCAGGTTGAGCAGGGTGTACCAGTCGAGCCCTCCGGGCTCCGGGGTCCCGGTAGAGGGCATGATGGAGGGATCGAGGACATCCAGGTCAATGGTGATATACACATTCTGTGTCAGGGCCTTCAGCAGTTTTGGAACCACATTAATGCCGGCAACGATCTCATGGGCAAAGAAAGTGCGTTCCCGTTTCAGGCCGGCGCATTCGGAGACATCCATGCTTCGAATCCCGGCCTGAACATAGGGGCATATTTCGCCGATCCTGGCCATAACGCATGCATGATTGAACCGGCTTCCCTCATACGCCTCCCGGGTATCGCAGTGGGCGTCGAATTGCAGGACCGAAAGGTCGGGGAACCTCTCCGCTGCTGCGCGAACCAGACCGACCGACACCGAATGCTCGCCGCCGACGCCCACCACGAATTTACGGTCTCTCAGAAGCGTTCTGGCACGTTGATAAACAGCCGCTGCCATCTCCTCCGGGTTATCCGGACAATCGACAGGCGCCACGGTCACGATCCCCCGCCTGAAGACCTCCGCACCTGTCTCAATATCGTATAACTCCATATGGGCAGAGGCATCTAACATGGCCTGGGGACCGAGATCTGCGCCCTTCATCCAGGTGGAGGTGCCGTCATAGGGAATGGGCAGAACTGCGATAGCCGCGGTCTCATAACGGCAGTAATCATCACTCAGCGCTCCAAAGGCGCCAGGGTTCATGGCCGATATCATGGGAAGCGATCAGGCTGCCCGTTGATAGGTCACAGGAAACTGCTCGCCCCGTTCGTATGTATAAACCGACGGGGATTTTGATTGGAAGAATTGGATGATGTAGTCTTTGGCGTTTTCCACGTCAAATGGCTTGCACGAGAACAGATCGACAAATACAAAATTTTTCTGAGGATAGGTATGAAGGGAAATGTGGCTTTCGGCGATGATGGTAACGCCTGTGATCCCGGCATCTTCCGGTATTCGCCCGTTGTACCTGAAGACGTATGGCTGGGTTATCTTTGTCATGCCTATCTTTTCGGGCAGATCGTTCAACAGGTTAAAGCAGGCATCAAGGTTATTCAGGATGTCAGGGTTGCATTCACCCAGATCCAGCATCAAGTGGGGGCCGTATCCATTTATTGTCCGGTTCATCTTGCATAAATCCTCCTTTTAAAATTAATATTTTTAACATGTTCACGGAATTGCGTCAAGAACCAATCACGGGATATTCACCGCCCGTAGGGAAGGCCGCTTATTGGAAAACGATAGTTTCCTCATTTTGCCTTAATGACAAAAAGCGGGCAACACGGTCAATCCACGCAATTAAGCAAGAGACATGCCATCTATTCAGTCTGCATCCTATACAAAAGGAACCGGCGTGGATGGAAAGCCATTTTTGATCAGTTTTTACAGGATGTTATAGAGAATGACCGTTTAGATTCGTGCCCATCTTTCCGGGAGGTGACCTCTCCAAAATTTTATGAATAAATATATATCGGAACTTGAAATTCCTAAATTTAGATGGTAAGATTGTAAATATTAGGGAGAAGAAGCGTCGACCTGACTTAACCTGTTGAAAGAAAATGGATTCGTAAGGATAAGAAGTTTGGGTTCCGATATTCCCCCCTGCGGAACTCGAAGTTCTACTTAAGAGATGAAGGAAAACTGAATACTTGCCCGCTGTTCGTTATTTTTTGTGAAACGGTGCGGCGTTCAGGTGAGCATTGAGGAGGCTCAAGGCATGGAGCGTAAGGCATCAGGCTTCAGGCGTGGGAGGACCATGAGCACCGGGTAAGTCCCGCTGGAAAGCGGGATTGAGCCGTTAAGCTGTTGAGCCCCACAGCCACTTATTATCCATAAGCTTATCAGCTTATCATCCAGCATCCAGTCCCGCTGAAGACGGGATTTTCGCTTCGGTACAACAAGTAACCAGCAACCAGCAACCAGTTTCATAAAGAAGGCGTTTGTGGAGTAAGAGATGAAATCCATCCTTGTCATATCGAGCGAACCAAAGGTTTTTGACGCGATCCATTCCTGCCTGCATTCGGAGTACAGGATTCAGTATGCCGAGACAAAGAGGAGCGGCCTGGAATTGCTGCGGGAAAAGCCTTTCGATCTGATTTTTGTTGATCTGATCCTCTTGCGAGGGACAGGGAACGGGAACGCATATACGGAATGGCTGCGACCATTTTTGCAACTGCAACCCACCATCGAAATTATTGTGATGTCATCCCAGGAGATGATCCGGGATGCTGTCATGGCCGTAAAGGCCGGCGCCAGCAATTATTTGACCTATCCGGTGAATGCTGAACAGGTGAAATATGTCACAGAGGATATCCACGAATATATCATTGTTCAGTCCGAGCTTGACTATCTGCGGGATCGATTCTGGCAATCGGATTCATTCGAGGTCCTGCACACGAAATATCCCCGGATGGAAGCGGTCTTTGACAAAATCAAATCGGTTGCACCAACCAGGAGTACGGTCTTGTTTATCGGCGAAACCGGCACCGGGAAGGGGGTTATGGCGAGGCTCGTTCACAGGCTCAGCAATCGAAAAGACGAGCAGTTTATCAGCGTTCACTGCGGCGCTATTCCGGACACGCTACTGGAAAGCGAGCTGTTCGGGCACGAAAAGGGTGCGTTTACAGGGGCTGTCCGGAGAAAGCTGGGCAAATTTGAAATTGCCCGCGGAGGAACGATTTTTTTGGATGAAATCGGAACGATTACGCCCTCTGCGCAGGTCAAGCTGCTCCAGGTGCTTCAGGACGGCACCTTTCAACGGGTAGGATGCGATGATACCACAAAAAGCAATGTCCGGATCATATCGGCGACGAACATGGATTTGAAGAAAATGTGCGATGATGGTCAGTTCAGAAGAGATCTTTATTACCGGTTGAATGTGTTCCCTATCGAGCTGCCGCCTTTGAGGGAACGGATAGACGACATCCCGTCTTTTGCGGAAGCTTCTTTGAAAAAGCTCAAGAAATTCGTCCAAAAGGAGATCCACGATATCCATCCGAAGGTCATGGATGCCTTCCGGGCCTACGGTTGGCCGGGAAATATCAGGGAGTTTGAAAACCTTATGGAACGGGCCTACATCCTGGAAACCTCTTCGGTGCTAACCCCGGAAAGCTTTCCTGCTGAGCTCTTTGAACCGGAATCCCGATCCTCCACTGTTTCGATCGATGCGGGGCTCAATTTATCAGAGATAAGGCAGCGGGCAATTGATTATGTCGAGCGGAAATACCTGAAGGAACAGTTGGTTAACAACAAAGGCAGGATCAACGAAACCGCAGTGGCAGCTGGGATCACGACCCGACACCTCCATAAGTTGATGAAAAAATACCAGCTCCGGAAAGAGGAATTCAAGGGATAGAGCGACATTCAAAAACCACGATTATCCGTGTCAGGGTCTTTGAGCCGGAATCAGACGTTCCGATTTGTGTCAAATATCGGAACAAGGATGTCTTTGTTCAAAAGATTCCTGTTATTTCAATCTATTAACCTATCTGCTCTCTTTTTTTGAGAGATTTCATTCCGGCCATTTTGCCTGAATCAGAACTGTCAATTCCGATTGCTCGGGAGCGATACGATCCGGAATATTATGGAAAACCGATAGGTTGTGGTTCTGGCACGGCCATTGCTTTCTATCGACATCATGTCACCTAATTCTGACGATAGGCAACCTGCCGAATGCTCTGCTGACGCAGAAGACCTGGGTCCCGATCTGGTCACCATCAGAGGGATTGTCCTCCCCATAGATTGGGACCGCAAAGGGAATGTGGCGGCCATGGCGGTGTCTACGTACGACGAGGATGAATACCTTGTTGAGAAGGACGAAAACGGGGCGGCCCTGGAGGCCTTCATGCGGAAAGAGGTGGAGGTCGTCGGCATTGTAAGAGAGGCGGGAGGCAGGCAGATCATCACCGTTAAGGGGATGCAGCCCCGTTCAGGACATCATGCACCAGAAAAGAACTGAAACGGGCGAAGTTGCCTTTAGCGCCCCTAGGCCTTTTACACCTCCTGTTCTTTACATCCAACACCAGCCTACTATTTATTTGCCATGAAAGATCAGACCCTTGTATGTATCCAGTGTGGAAAATCGTTTGTCTTTAGTTCGGCGGAACAGGCGCGGTTTCTCGCCTTGGATTTTGCCAGCCCGAGACGTTGCCCGGAATGCAGGAAAAAGAAAGCAAAAAGTATCGAGGACAACGAAAAGTGGGACAAGGATGACAGGAAAAGACGAGTGCTCCGGCGCAAAAGACAGGCCTTTTATGATGAGGATGAGTGAATAGCGGCTTGGGGGTCTGTTCACACAGAGACGTCAAGGGCGCTCATATCCTTTCAGTTTCTGATCCAGGCCGCGTGACCCTCTTGCCTGATCGTAGGCCTTGTCGGCACGGCCTTGGACATCGCAGGGTCCGTGACCATTGCCGCCCCTGGTGAACGGCAGGTCATCGTCAGTACCCGTCTCCGGTCATTTCTGACTCCTGACCTCCGACCACTGACCTCTGGCCTCTTTCCCTCGGTCCCATGCTCTGCGTGAGAATGCAATTCTCGGGACGCTCTGCGTCCTTTCGGATTTGGGTATGTTTGATTCGACGCCGGACGTTTTCTGTAAGCGGGATTGGACGTGTATGCTTTTGCCGGTTGAACGGTTGTAGCCTGTAGATCGGTTAGAGCGTAGCGAAACCTCTCCGAGCTGGAAGCCAACACCGCGCTGTGCATCATAAATTAATAGGATAGAAGAGGCTTCGACGGGATTCCTCATGGAGGAAATAAGGGATGGTTCGCAAGAAAGATGAGATACAGAAATCGAGGAAGAGCACATTGGGTGAGGCCTGTCTTGCGGCCATGCGATTTGCCATCGGCCGGGAGGTCGACAACGCGAGCTTCTATAACAAGTACCAGAGCATCGCCATTGCCGTGCGTACGCGCCTCATGGACCGCTGGTTAGAAACAGAGAAGCGTTACCGCGAGGCCGATGTCAAACGGGTTTACTATCTCTCCCTCGAATTTCTGATGGGAAGGACCCTTCAGAACGCGATCCTGAATCTGGATATGGAGGAGGAGGCGAGGGAGGCGATCCGGGAACTGGGCATGGTTCTGGAAGATGTCTATGAGGAGGAACGTGATGCAGGGCTCGGCAACGGGGGCCTGGGAAGGCTGGCAGCCTGCTTCCTCGATTCCATGGCAACGCTCAATATCCCGGCCAAGGGCTATGGGATTCTTTATGAGTACGGGATCTTCAATCAACTGATAGAGGATGGGCATCAGGTGGAAAAGCCGGATTACTGGCTGTTCCGGGGCAATCCCTGGGAGACCCCCCGTGTCGAAAGAATGCAGCGGGTCAGATACTATGGGCGTACGCGGTCCTATGTGGATGAAAGGGGTAAATACCGGGTCGACTGGATTGAGACGGATGATGCTTTTGCCCTTCCCCATGAAATCCCCATTCCCGGATACCACACGGAGACCGTTAATCTGTTGACGTTGTGGTCTGTCAGGGCCGGCGAGGAATTCAATCTCGAGTATTTCAATGACGGCGATTACCTGAAGGCCGTGGAACAGCAGACGGCCAGTGAGAATATATCCAAGGTCCTCTATCCCAACGACAACATCATGGCCGGCAAGGAACTCCGCCTGAAGCAGGAGTACTTTTTTGCCTCGGCATCCCTCCAGGAAATTCTCGATAATTATCTCCACGATCACCATGATCTCGCGCTCATCCCTGACCGAGTGGCCATCCAGTTGAATGACACCCATCCTGCCATCGCGATCCCCGAGATGATGCACCTTCTCGTGGACAGGCATTCCCTGACATGGGAGGCGGCATGGGACATCACCACGCGGACGTTCGCCTACACGAATCACACCCTCCTTCCCGAGGCCCTGGAAACCTGGGAGGCAGCGCTCCTGGAACGGCTGCTGCCGAGACATATGGAGATCATCTATGAAATCAATCGCCGTTTCATGATGGAGGTTTCAGCCGCTTTTCCTCATGATGGGGGGATGGCATCCCGTCTTTCCATCATCCAGGAAGGTTTCCCCAGGAGGGTTCGCATGGCCCATCTGGCCGTTGTCGGCAGCCATTCGGTAAATGGCGTAGCCGCCCTGCACACCCGGCTCCTGAAAGCATCTCTCATGGCCGATTTCAACCGGCTATGGCCCAACAAATTCAACAACAAGACCAACGGCGTTACCCAGAGACGCTGGCTGAGACAGGCCAACCCGGCGCTTTCCCGGCTGATTTCCGATACGATCGGCGATGAATGGGTCACGAACCTGAATGCCCTGGAGAGGCTGCTCGAAAAGGCTGAGGACAAAGGATTTCAAGATGACTGGCGTGCGGCCAAGGAGATGAACAAGATGGTCCTGGCCCATGAAATCGAGGAGAGACTTGGCATCGAGATCGATTCTGCCGCTATGTTCGATGTGCAGGTCAAGCGGATCCACGAATATAAGCGCCAGTTATTAAATGTGCTCGGAGTGGCGACCCGTTACTTCCGCATTAAATCCAATCCCCGCGGCGACTGGGTGGGCCGCACCGTGATGATCGGGGGCAAGGCCGCGCCCGGTTACGCCATGGCCAAGCTAATTATCAAGCTGATCAACGATGTGGGGAAAATTATCAACAGCGATCCCGATACCAGCGGGCTTTTGAAGCTCATCTTTATGCCCAACTACGGGGTCTCCATGGCGGAACGGATCTTTCCGGCAAGCGAACTTTCCGAGCAGATCTCCACTGCCGGCATGGAGGCCTCGGGCACGGGCAATATGAAATTCGCCCTCAACGGGGCCCTGACCATCGGCACCCTGGATGGCGCCAATATCGAGATAAAGGATGCTGTGGGTGAAGAAAACATCTTTATCTTCGGCTTGAACGACAGGGAAGTAGCGGAAAGAAAGAGGAGGGGTTACACCCCATGGGATGCGTATCATGGGAATCCGGAGGTGAGAGGGGTCCTGGAGGCCATTCGCGACGGGTTTTTCTCGCCCGATGATCCCGGGCGGTTCAGGCCGATCTTCGATTCGCTCCTGCACAAAGGAGATCCCTACATGCTCCTGGCTGATTTCAGCTCGTATATGGCCTGTCAGGAACGTGTAGATGCCTGCTACCGCGACGTGGTGGAATGGACCTGCAGGTCAATCCGCAATGTGGCTAAAATGGGCTATTTCTCGAGTGACCGCACCATCCGGGAATATGCGGCGGACATATGGAATGTGCAGCCGGTGGAACCATAGGGCTGGATACTGGATACCTCTTGTTATTGAAAATTGAAGAGTGAAGGATTAAAAGACTTGCTACTGACCTCTGACATCCGACTTCTGACCGCTGCTCTTTGATGCTGGTTAGAACCCGTAAGGCGAAGGGAAACCCACCATTCCGAGCCTCCCAGGCGTTTAAGCGCTAAGTCTCTGTCTTGATCACACTGCCCTGCGGCAGATAGGGGGGCGCTTGTATGGCGTCTCCGCTACCGTTTCGAGCGGAGTGGAGAGCCCGAAGCACATACTGCTCGACTCACCTGATTTCTGTGCATCAGGGGCGTACCCCTCCGAGCCCCTGATCAGGGACTCGGAGGGGAGGGACTTTTCTTAGTACATATCCTCGGGCGGCATGGCCGGCGGAGGAGACTTCTTCTTCGGTTTTTCGGCAACCATGGCCTCGGTGGTCATGAGAAGGCTGGCCACAGAGGCTGCATTCTGGAGGGCAAAGCGGGTCACCTTGGTGGGATCGATGATTCCCGCCTTCATCAGGTCTTCGTATTCACCGGTCTCCGCATTGAACCCGAAATTGCCTTTGCCGTCTTTGACCTTCTGGACGACCACGGATCCCTCAAACCCGGCATTGTTGGCAATCTGCCTCACAGGCTCTTCAAGTGCCCGTTTGATGAGGTTGATGCCCATCTGGGCCTCACCGGGGAGTTCGGTCTTTTCCAGGGCCTTGAGACAGCGGAGATAGGCCACGCCGCCCCCTGCAACAATCCCTTCTTCCACGGCCGCACGGGTGGCGTTCAATGCGTCTTCGACCCGGTCCTTCTTTTCCTTCATCTCGATCTCAGTGGCTGCCCCCACATTGATGACGGCCACGCCGCCGATAAGTTTGGCCAGGCGCTCCTGCAGCTTTTCCCGGTCATAGTCGCTGGTGGTCTCTTCGATCTGGGCCCGGATCTGCTTGACGCGCCCCTCCAGAGCGGCCCGGGTGCCCTTGCCGTCCACGATGGTGGTGTTGTCCTTGTCGACGGTGATGCGCTTGGCGCCCCCCAGATCCTTCAACGTGATATTCTCAAGCTTTATCCCTAAGTCCTCGCTGATTACCTGGCCGCCGGTCAGGATCGCCATATCCTCCAGCATGGCCTTGCGCCGGTCGCCGAAACCAGGGGCCTTGACTGCCACGCACTGAAGGGTCCCACGAAGCCGGTTAACAACGAGGGTGGCCAGTGCCTCTCCCTCCACGTCCTCTGCAATGATCAGGAGCGGTTTTCCCATCTTGGCAATCTGTTCGAGGATCGGAACCATGTCTTTCATGCTGCTGATCTTCTTCTCGTTCAGCAGGATATAAGGATCTTCCAGGTGGGCCTCCATCTTTTCCGCGTTGGTGACAAAGTAAGGTGACAGATACCCGCGGTCGAACTGCATCCCTTCCACGATCTCGAGAGAGGTCTCCATGCCCTTGGCCTCTTCAACCGTGATAACGCCCTCTTTCCCCACCTTTTCCATGGCCTCTGCAATCACCTCGCCGATGGCCTTGTCGTTGTTGGCCGAAATGGTGCCGACCTGGGAGATCTCCTTCTTCTCTTTGGTGGGGTTGGAGATCTTTTTCAGTTCCGCAACCACCACCTCCACGGCCTTTTCAATGCCCCGCTTAACGGCCATGGGATTGGAACCCGCTGCCACTAATTTGGAACCTTCCCTGTAAATGGCCTGGGCCAGGATGGTCGCCGTGGTGGTGCCGTCCCCGGCTACGTCCGAGGTCTTGGAGGCGACTTCCTTGACCATCTGGGCGCCCATGTTTTCAAACTTGTCTTCCAGTTCGATCTCCTTGGCCACTGTCACCCCGTCTTTTGTGGATTTGGGAGACCCCCACGATTTTTCGATAAGGACGTTGCGGCCCTTGGGGCCCAGCGTCAGCTTTACGGCGTTGGCCAGGGTGTCAACGCCTTTCATCATCTTTTCCCTTGCTGCGTCACTGTATTTGATCTCTTTTGCACTCATGGTTCAACACCCTCCTCCAGAGCTATTCCACGATACCCAGGATATCGTCTTCCCGCATGATAAGATGCTCTACACCATCGATCTTGATCTCATTGCCCGCATACTTGCCGAACAGGATTCTGTCGTTCCTTTTTACGGCCATGGGGACACGATCGCCATTTTCGTTGACCTTTCCCGGACCGACCGCAATTACCTTCCCCTCCTGCGGCTTTTCCTTTGCCGTATCGGGGATGATAATACCTCCCTTTGTCTTTTCACCCTCATCGATTCTGAGTACCAACACCCTGTCGTTCAAAGGCCTGATCTTCATGAATGACTACCTCCTTCTCCTGATTCTTAATAAAAAAATGTGGAAAGTCTTTCCGACGTTCCCGTCATGTTACAGCAGACATTCCGAAAAACAACCGCTAATAAAAAATAACCATCTGAAATCATTAAAATAATTAATTCAAGCCTGTGCAAAGTTAATTACTTGTGTCCAATTGTCAAGGATGCCCCGGCATTTTTGACATACTGTCTTTTTTGCTTCGGCAAGGAGGCGTCGGATACCCACAAAATGGAATGCGTCGCGGTTGTGTCAATGATGGGAGATTGTTCACCGGCAGGATATGTATCTCATTGAAATGGCGGAGAGAGAGGGATTCGAACCCTCGGTGCAGGTTTCCCCGCACACTCGCTTAGCAGGCGAGCGCCTTCAGCCGACTCGGCCATCTCTCCGCAACGCTATCTGTCGCCTTTCACAGCGCTTTTTCCTTATACGACATCTGAAGGCATCTTGCAAGCGTTCGTTGCGACAATCTGTGTCTTTTCATGAAGTAAAAAATCGTCACTTCAAAAACACCTTCCTTTGTGATAGGTTGCGTCCCTTAAACCGCGATGCAGCGGCCAGCAGAGGTGGGGGAGAAAAACGGAAGATGTTTGAATGCAGCGAGACTGAAGAGTTCGGCCTGAAATGGCTGGTCCTGAGCGGGCGCATAGACGCCATGAGCGCCGGAGAAATTGGCCGGAAACTGGATGCCCTTCTGACGGCCGGGGAGCGGATCATCGGCACGGACATGGAGCAGGTCAACTATATGAGCAGCGCGGGAATCCGTGTCTTCCTGACGGCCCAGAAAAGGCTGATGCGGGTCGATGGTCAGATTGTCCTGGCCCACGTGGTCCCGGATGTCCTGGATGTGCTGAAAATGAGCGGCCTTGACACGCTCTTTCGCATTGTCGTAAATCGGGAAGAGGCCGTCGGGGCGGTCGAGGGCGAACCCAAAGAGCAGGCGCCGGTTTCGAAGACCCTCAAGGGCATCCGCTTCACCTGTCTTAAGAAGGAGGGGCGCCCCGGCTCGCTGACCCTGATAGGGGGCCAGAAGCGGCTGATTCGTGCCGCCTATGAAGCCGAAGATGTGGTCACGGTCCCGTCCTCTGACATAGAATTTGGCCTGGGCCTGGGGAGTCTTGGTCAGGAATGGGATCACTTCAAGGGGCTTTTTGGCGAGGCCATGGTAGTTGATCACCATCTCTTTTTTTATCCGGCCGTAAAGAACCCGGCAGTGGACTTCATGCTGTGGTCAAAAGGAAATCCGCCTCTGCCTTACCGGTTCCTGAACGGTCTTGCGTTCAGCGGCGCTTATCAATATGTGGCCTCCTTTGATGGAGAGGACCGGTCGGTTTCCCTGGACAACCTGATCAAGGCCCTTTTCCAGATTTCAGACGCCCCCCTGTTGGGGATGGTCCTCTTAGGGGAGAGCCGGGGGACCTGGGGGATGCACCTCAAGCGCGTTCCGGTGAAAGGTCTTTGGCCGGGGCCGGAGCAAGACATTTTCAGCCCCGCCCATATTCATGACTGGGTGGATCTGCCGGTGGACCCGGGTTTTGCCTATCATACGGTGGTGGCTGCAGGCATTGGTGTAAGGGAGCGGGCGCTTGCGCCCCTGTCAGTGAAGACCTGCATGCCGGAAGGGCAGGATTTCCATGTACACGCGGGCATATTCGGCAAGGGTCTGTTCAGCACGGATCCGAGCGGCTTTGAAGACGAGGTCAAGCGGATAGTATCCGAGTTTGAGGTCCTGAGGATCCAGCACCTCATGGGGCGGAGCCTGTTCAGGAGCGGGGTGGTCGGCCTGATAGAGATTGAATTGGGAGAAGCGGATGGAACTCTGGATCGGCGCCCTTAATCTCGGATTCCTCTACAGCTTCATGACCATGGGGGTGTTTATTACCTTCCGGGTTCATGATTTTCCGGATATCACGGTGGACGGGAGTTTCACCGCCGGGGCCGCGGTAGCCGCAGTGCTCATGGTCTGGGGGGTGAACCCGTTTGTGGCGCTCCTCGCGGCATTTGGGGCGGGGGCCGTTGCCGGGAGCATTACCGCCCTGATCCATACCCGTCTCAACATCAACGGTCTGCTGGCCGGGATCCTGGTCATGACCGGTCTTTATTCCATCAATCTTCACGTGATGGGCCGGTCCAACATCCCGCTCCTCAACCAGACCACCCTTTTTACCTATCTCGAGAAGGTCAATCCCGGCCTCCACACTGAGGTGTGGATCACCCTCGCTCTTCTGGCGATCATGGGACTCTTCTGGTGCGTCATGTCCCTCTTTTTCAAGACCGATATGGGGATTGCCATGCGGGTCACGGGGAATAACCCGGACATGGCGGCTGCGGCCGGGATTTATGTGGGCCGGATGACGGTCTTCGGGGTGGCCCTGGCCAACGGACTGGTGGGGGTGTCCGGGGGTCTCGTCGCCCAGTATCAGGGGTTTGCCGATATCGGCATGGGGATCGGGACCATTGTCATCGGACTGGCTGCGGTGATTATCGGAGAGTCGGTCCTGAGAATGCGCTCCATGGCTGCCGTTGTCCTGAGCGTCATCCTCGGTTCCGTGATCTTCCGGCTGATGATCGCCGTGGCCCTCTACGTGGGTATGAATCCGATTGATCTGAAGCTCCTGACAGCAGCCTTTGTCCTGATTACGCTGATCGTTTCCAAGAGGATCGGGTCCGGCCGGAAGGTGAGAGGGCCTCTGTTCACACGCCTTTCAGGTTTCCTCACAGGGAGGCGAATTATACTGGGTCTGGTGGGGATCGGGTCCGTCCTCCTCGGACTTGGGCTCTTGAAGAACCATGAGCAGGGACCGTCGGGTCCTTCAAAGGCGTGCAGGATCGGGATGGTCCAGGTGGCGGATCATGGGCTCTTGAATATCACCCGGGACAGCTTTGTGGAAGAGATGAAGCGCCTGGGCTACAGGGAAGGGGACACCTGCGTGATCATGTGTGAGAACGCCAACGGAGATCTCCCGACGGTCAACACCATACTGGATAAGTTCCTTCAGCGGGATGTGGACATTGTGGTCCCTATATCCACCGCATGCACCCAGGCCGCCATCAACAAGGTGAAGGACCGGCCCGTGGTGTTCGCTACGGTGGCAAACCCCTTTATCATAGATGCCGGGAGTTCGGAAACAGACCATCTTCCCAATGTGACCGGTGTCTATGGGTGGATCCCCATGGACAGGACAATGGAAATCGTCCGCAGGCTAGTTCCGGGCAAGCTCACCATCGGGAGCATATGGGACCCTGCCCACGCCAATTCCGTGTTCAATGTGGAAAATCTGAAAAAGGCCGCGGCCGCATATGGCGACGTCTCGTTTGAAGGTGCCACCATCACCGGCTCATCCGAGGTCTACGATGCGGCGAGGTCTCTCGTAAACAAGGGGATCGATGCCTTTGTCCTGAGCCCTGACAACATTGTCTATTCGGCCTTTGAATCGGTGGTCAAGGCGGCCCGATCCAAGAAGATACCCATATTCATGAGCGACGTGGAGCGATTGCAGGATGGGGCCCTGGCCACCCTCGGCTATGACTACCGCATCAGCGGGATCCAGGCGGCCCGCCTTACAGACCGGATACTGAAAGGGGAGGACCCCGGGCAGATCCCCTTTGAACGCTACCGCAAGATAACCTTCGGCCTGAACTTGAAGGCGGCAAAGGACCTGGGAATAACGATCCCGCCCGGACTCCTGGCCGAGGCCACACAGATCCATGGCCTCAAGACGCCGGACCGGAAAAGACCGACCCGCATCGGGGTGGTCCAGTTCGCATCGGAGCCCAATGTGGAACTGTGTAAGGAGGGCATTCTGAAGGCCCTGGAAGACAACGGATATGTGGACGGGAAGAATGTAGAGATCATCTACAAGAACGCCCAGGCCGACTTTTCCACGATCAACGCCATAATTCAGGATTTCATGCGGCGGAAGGTGGATATCATTGTCCCCCTGTCCACGCCCTGTGCTCAGGCGGCCGTTCAACTGGCAGGGAAGACGCCTGGCATGAAGGTGGTATTCACATACATCTATAACCCCTACAGGATTGGGGCAGCAAAGACCCCTGATGATCATCTGCCGAATATGACCGGCGTGAGTTGCCAGCCGCCCATTGAAAAGATGCTCGACCTCATCAAAGAGATGTTCCCTGACAGGAAGAAGATCGGCATCGTGTGGAACAGCTCCGAGGCCAATTCCGAGGCCACCTTGTTGAAAATACGACCGTATGCGTCGAAGATCGGTCTTAAGATCATCGAGGCCACCGTGACAGGTCCGGGAGAGGTGCTGGATGCCTCCAGGTCTCTTACTGTTAAGGGTGCCCAGGTCTTTTTGAATGCAGGCGACAATACCCTGAATGTCAGTTTTGACAGTTTTGCCAAGGTAGCGGACGGGAACGGAATTCCCCTGTTTTCTGTTGATTCCGAACTGATCGATAACTCCCTTGTTGCCTTTGGACCTGATTTTTACCAGACCGGTTATGACGGGGGGACCTATCTGGCCCGGGTTCTCAACGGTGAAAACACGGCGGACCTTCCCATTTATGCCACAGAGAAGACCGCTTTTATTATTAATGCAGATAGGGCCGACAGACATGGATTTAAGATCGACAAACAGATATTGAAACGGGCGGACAGGATCATCGGGCAGAAGCACGAGACTGCCCGGACAGAGGGGGAACCGGAAAAGCGGGCGGTCCTCTTCATGTTCAGCGATCATGATGCTCTTTTGGAGACGGCCCGGGGGGTGACAGAACAACTGGAAAAGAGCGGCATCCTCAGACAACACAACATGACCGTGGACACAAAGAGCGCCCAGAACGAGTTTTATCTGGCCCAGTCCATTGCCCAGGATATTGTGCGGCAGGAATACGATCTGGTGATTACCCTATCCACCCCCGTCCTCCAGGTCATGGCCCGGGCCAATCAAACCATTCCGCATATCTTCGGCGCGGTGACCGACCCCTATCAGACCGGCGTGGTGAAGGGACCTCACGACCATCCGTCCCACATCACCGGCGTGGCCACCAGCGAACCGGTGGAAACCACCATCCAGGTTATGCGCGAACTCCTTCCCCATACACGGCGCATCGGCATGATCTGGAACCCGGCCGAGGCCTGTTCAGAGATATGCACCCTCAAGGCCCGAAAGGCGGCAGCGGCCTATGGATTTGAACTGATCGAATCCACCGTCAGCGGCCCTGCCGAGATCGGCGACGCCCTCCGGTCGCTGATGAGCAAAGAGATCGATGTTTTCTACACCTCGGGCGACAACACAGTGGCATCGGTCCAGAAGACCGTCAACCAGATCCTGAGGAAAGCGAAAATTCCCTGCTTTACCAATGTCCCGTCCGATGTGGAATCCGGCGCATTGGTATCCATCGGCGCGGATTTTTATGAGGTGGGGCAGGAAATCGCCCGGGTGGCAGCCCGGGTCATCGCGGGCGAAAGCCCGAAAGATATCCCGATCAAGAACTTTGCCCCCGAGAAGAGATGGGTCAATGCGGACATTGCAAAGGAATACGGCATCAAGCTGTCCCAGGGCTTTCTGGATCGGGCCGCACAGGTCATTAGAACGCCATGATACGCATCACCGATTTTCACAAGAGATTCAATGCCGGGACCGCCAACGAGGTCTATGCCCTCAAAGGGATCGACCTCCATGTGCGCAAAGGCGATTTTGTCACCATCATCGGCACCAACGGGTCAGGCAAGTCCACGCTCCTCAACGGGGTGGCCGGCACATTTCTGCCGGACGCCGGCTCCATCGCGATCGCCGGAAAAGACGTCACCTTTCAGAGGGATTCTGAGCGGGCCAGGGTTATCTCCCGGGTTTTTCAGAACCCCTACACCGGCACGGCCCCCGGCATGACCGTCGCCGAAAACCTGCTCATGGCCAGCCTGAGAGGCAGGGGCCATTATCCCAGGATCAGCCTCAACAAAGGACTCATGGCCCGGTTTGAAAAAGAGGTCGCCCTCCTGGAGATGCAGCTCGAAACGCGTCTGGACGACGTCATCGGGACCCTGTCCGGCGGCCAGCGTCAGGCCCTGACCCTTCTCATGGCCGTGATCCGGCAGCCCAAGGTCCTCCTGCTGGACGAGCACACCGCGGCCTTGGATCCCAAGTCAAGTACGCAGGTCATTTCATTGACCCGGCGGTTCATTGAGGAGGGGTCACTGACCACCCTCATGGTGACCCACAGTATGCAGCAGGCCCTTGAACTGGGCAACCGGACCGTGATGATGCACCAGGGCCGGATCATTGAAGACATCTCAGAACGAGAAAAGCCCGGCCTGACCGTGGATGATCTCTTGGACAAATTTGCCGAGCTGCGCAAGCGCGAGAAGCTGACCGACGACATTGTGGAGCAATTACGGAGGGAATACCTTTAGGATTGGCGATTTTCGATTGTCGATTGATGACGAATAATTCAGAACAACCAGGCAGATCAAATATTGTAGGCGTTCTTATCAGTTGGCAGCGGTACGTATACCCCGCTCCCGTAGAGATCAGACGGCCTGGTATGTTTCAAGCTCCTTTTTAACCGCTTCTATCTCGTCTTCAAGGGCCTCGATGGCCATGATCTGGTTCGGTCGGACCGAATGGGCCGGAAGGGCCGCCTCCCGGTCTTTGAGATCTGCCCGGAGTTTCTCAAGCCTTCCCATCAGTTTCGCCTTTTCCCCTCGAAGTTCCATTTCCGCCCTCCTCACTTCTTCAACAAAGCGTTTCACCTTCTGAAAATCTTTTTGAAACCGGATCGGGTTCCCTTCCTCCTCCTTCTGATTGGTCCGGGTGCAGCTATCGGCCCCGGCCGGCCGGACTGCCATGACGGCGTCATAGACATTTCCAGGAGACAGACCTCCGGCCAGAATGACGGGAAGCCCGCTCTCCTGCACCAGGATCCGGGCCGTTTCCCGGTCGGCCAACTTACCGGTAATGCCGATGTATCCTTCCTCAGGGGCGTTGCTGACCCAGGTGTCGATCAGAAAGATATCGCTTGCATCCTGAAGTATGCGGGCGATCTCGATGCAGGGAAAGCCCTGGGCCGCTCCCTGTTTGGGTATGGGAATGGAGCGGATGATCCCCACCTCGGGGAATTTCTCTTTTAGATCTGACTGAAAATGGACGAATCTTTCCACGTCTGCCACGTTGCCTTCCTCGTCCGTCAGGCTGTCGCAGAAATGGATGAAATCCGGTTGGTAGTAATCCATGGCCCGGCAGGTGGCATCCCTGTCATGGAAGAGGGGGATCAGACTGCTCTTGGCATTGGACCCTTTGGACAACCGGACCGTTTCCCGGAGCAGAGGGAGGCGCCAGTCATCCTGGCTCAGGATCACGCTCCCGATATGGTTTACCCCCAGTTCTATGCACTTTTCCGCCTCCTGCGGTGTCTGGATTTCGTATATTTGAATGATCATGGGTCTCCTGTTTTAAGGACTTTTGATATCTCTCGCCCGCTTCGCCTGAGCGCACAGGGATCACAGAACATGAGCATTTGAGCGGGATTTTCCCATTAGGGATTCTGGTCAAAAGACTCTGTGACCCTGTGAGCTCTGTGAGAGGTAGAGCTTTTGCTTATTCTCCGCTAACGGGCAATTATAATCACTTGTGACAGGATGCCAAAGGAATTTATGGCTTTTTGTCTTTCTTTGGTGCGCTCTTGTTCCATCAATCTCTGTGTCGGTTCAGACTTTGGATTATCTTTCCTGCCGTGTGTTTCCGGTTCAGTGGTGTAATATCGATTGATATCGGCATCATTCTGCTGTATCCTATTAAGAAAAATACAGGCGCCTAAGTTATGTCAATGATGATGGGAATGGATGAAGCGCACAGTCTCAATTTTTCGACCTGTGCGGTCTATCAGGATTGCGGAGGATCACATGACAGAAGACATTTTTAGACGATTGCAGAAGCGGCTGGACCAGTATTCGATGGGTTTTCCGGCTACCGATTCCGGGGTCGAGATCGAGATCCTGAAAGAGTTGTTTAATGAGGAAGACGCAGGGGTGTTTCTCCATCTCACGCCGAGGCTGGAGACCCCTGAGGCGATAGCTCAGCGTCTGGACCGCCCGGCTGAAGCGGTGGCGGCCCAACTGGACGACATGGCCGAGCGGGGGCTTCTCTTTCGCTCGCGCAAGGGGGATCTTGTCAAATACGGCGCCATTCCGTTTGTACACGGGCTGTTCGAATTCCAGGTGTCCACACTAAAACCACGCCTGGCCGGGCTGGTCCAAAGATATATGGATGAGGGGTTCCACGGCGCCATCACCAGGGGCGCGGCCGCCTTTCTGCGGACGGTCCCGGTTCAACGCACTATCGAGGTCCTGCACCATGTGGCCCCCTATGAAGACGCCGCCGAGATCCTCAGGAAGGCCGGCAGGGTGGTGGTTACCGATTGCATCTGCAGAAAGCAGAAGCGGCTGGTGGGTCAGGGGTGCGACAGGCCGTTAGAGGCCTGCTTCATGTTCGGCTCCATGGGCCAGTACTATGTGGACCGGGGCATGGGTCGCGAAGTCAGTGCAGACGAGGCGATCCGGATACTCACAAAGGCCCAGGAGGCCGGTCTGGTGACCCAGCCGGCCACGGCACAGAATCCGGGAGGGATGTGCAATTGCTGCGGCGACTGCTGCGGGGTTCTCACCTCTCTAAAACGGCACCCCAGGCCTGCCGAGAAGGTCTTCTCCAACTACTTTGCGGTAGTCGATCCGGAGTTGTGCAGCGGTTGTGAGACCTGCCTGGAGCGGTGCCAGATGGACGCTATCCAGATGAATCAGGATGGGGCGGCAGCAATCAACCGGGATCGATGCATCGGGTGCGGCCTGTGCGTGGCTGCGTGCCCTGAAGAGGCATTGCAGTTGGTGCTCAAGCCGGAAGAGCAGCGCCGCACGCCCCCGGCAACCGGCTTTGAGCAAATGGCCTTTATGGCCGAAACAAGAAGGGCGGCCTGAAAAGATGCGCATTCTGATCTGCGACGATATATTCCCGGCCATGATGGAGATCCTCACCCACCTCCTTCCGGAGGACGAGATCCGCTGGTGCAGGCAGGAACAGGTCCCCGAAGAGGCCGGGTGGGCCGAGATCCTCATCCCTTCCATGACCCGGATTACATCCGACATCATTCATTCAGCGGCCGACCTGAAACTGATCCAGCAGTTTGGCGTCGGCCTGGAGGGCGTGGACATCCGATCTGCCGCGGAAAGGGGGATACCGGTGGCCAATGTTCCGGGGAGCCAGGCCCCGGTCCACGCTGAATGCACGGCCGAGGGGGGCGTATTTTTGATGATGGCGTGCTCCCGGCTCTTCAAGGCCAGCCAGCAGGCCATTGCAGGAGGGGAGTGGGGACGGCCCAGGGGTCAGGCCCTCATCGACCGGAACGCCCTCATCATCGGCCTGGGCGCGGTAGGGCGGGCCCTCGCCCGGCGTCTCGTGGCCCTGGGGATGAAGGTGACAGGGATTGAGGTCTCCCCGCCTGAGGGCCTGGCAGAAGAACTGGGTCTCACACGGGTAGCAGGACCGGACCGTCTCGATTCCCTCCTTCCCGAGGCGGATTTCCTTGTCTCGGCCGTTACCCTGACCCCGGAAACACGGGGCATGATCAACCGGTCGGTGTTTGCCCGAATGAAGCCCACCGCCTATGTCATCAATATCAGTCGCGGTCCCATCGTAAACGAGGACGACCTGTATGCCGCGGTTACAGAGGGGATTATTGCCGGGGCAGGCCTGGATGTCCTGACCAGCGAACCGCCCGTTCCCGGGCACCCGCTCCTCAACCATGACCGTATCGTGGTGACGCCCCATACCGCCGGGGTCACCGAACAGTCTTTCAGCGCCTTGGGCCATGCGGTTGCAGACAACATTGTAAGGCTGAAACAGGGAAGGCAGGTCGCGAATACCATGTCAGAATAGAAGAAGGGCCTTCTTAAACCGTCTCTCTTTCTGCTGACGGGGGTTGCGTTACGCCACCTGTCGCCCCCTGGCGCATCCATTGGGCAATCGCCCTGCGCTCTCCGGTCAACCATTCAGGAGAAAGGCGGTCCCTGATAAAAGAGGAATAGATCTGGTCCATGGCAGATATTGCCTCTTCGATCAGGAATGTCTTTTCGTAAAAAAGACCATCCGGGTCCTCTTTACTGTCATTCACGACCCTGGGGGTCTTAAAGGAGCGGAAGTTCATCCAGGTGGAATCAAGGACGAAGGACCACTGGTTGTCGCCGATAACCAGCTTGACTGTTGCCTGACGGATCTCCTTTTCTTCGGCCAATGCAAAACGGGCCTCTTTCATGTTCAAGGCCTCGCCGGTACAGGTAATTGTCTCCACCCCCCGCTCGTTTTCCGACTGGAGCGTGATCTTTCCATCCAACCAGAGTTCGGCCTTTCCCTTATCGCCCAGATCAAATATGCCATCCTCGGTCTCTGACTTGAACCAGAGCCAAAGGAGGAATTCCCTTCCCAGAAACTCCGTCTTTCTCACCTTGTCCAGAAGCTGCATGGCTATTGGTCCTCCAGAAAGCGGCTGGGGCTCAGCCCGTCCAGGAGATTGAGGGAAGCGCCCTCTTTTCCAAGATGGAGTTCCCCAAGCGTGTAGGGGCAGATCGCCTGGAGTTGAAGGTTAAAGGTCTGAAGAAACCGCACCATAAATTCGTCGCAGATCCTGTCGCTGGTACATCCGAATACGACAAGACCGGTGGCGGTGTTCCAGATCATGTCATAGATCCTGGCAACCGGAATCGCCCGCTTCAGGAGGCGGAGTCTCACGGCCTCCTTGATATCGGCGCGACGGCCTTTCAACAGAAATTCCAGATGCTCCTCTTCTTTGATCTTCTCTTCGGCCTCCCTGCAGTATTGTTTCAGGGCCGTTGGGGGGATCTTTCTTTCGTCGATCCTGAGCGACATGGCAACATAGGGTTCTTTGAGAAATTCGATACCTGCAAACCGGTTGTCGAACATATCCATGATGTTCACCCAGCCCGCCGATCGTTCATCTATCGATTTTTCATCGAGGTCCCTGAAGGCGTATCGGGCGACGCTTTCAGAAAGAACTTCCATGAAATTCTGCGGAAGCGTCCCCTCCGCCATATACCTCGTAAAGCTCGCGGATCCGTGCATCAGACCCATTTTATCCCTTTCCAGACGTGTGACATAGTCCTTAAGATCTTTTAGATAAATAACTCAAGTTTCGCACCCTTCATTAGGCTATCATTTCAATAAATTTGGCATGATACGTCTATACGGGACGACTAAAACTCAATTTGGAAATAGCCAGCCCCGGACCTGATACCTCCCGGTCTGGAACGCGAAGGGGTGCGAAACTTGAGTAAATAAGTTGCCAAATTTCTAAGGATGTGTTATTATTTTGTTAGGTGGGATGGTGACTGCCGGTCCAAGTACCGGGATCGGGTCAAAGTCCTGGGGCGTCAGGACATGTTCTTTATGAACCACTAATCCTGTTGTCAGGAGCGCCGCCCGCATTGCAGCGCCATCCCACCGACAACTCCCAATCTTTTCCTCCCGTCCCCTCTTGGTGAGCAAACTTTCCATATTCGACTAAACAGCCTCAGAGTCATATATCGATGCCGCCGCTTCCAGCGCCCCCGCTCCTACGCTGACCCCCTGGCCCTTGAGGATCGTTTCCAGGGCCGAGAGGAAGAGAAAGACGTTCCTGCGGCGGGATGCATGCCCCATCAGACCTACCCGCCATACCTTCCCTGCAAGGGCGCCCAGGCCCCCGCCGATCTCCATGCCGAAGTCATTCAACAGGGCCTTGCGGACCTTCAGGTCATCCGCCCCCTCCGGGATGCGGACGGCGTTGAGCATGGGGAGCCGTTCCCCTTCTGCCACGAGCATGGAGAGTCCCATGGCCTCAGCCCCTGCCACCAGTGCCCTATGGTTCAACATATGACGGGAAAACCGTGCCTCCAGCCCCTCTTCCGCAATGATGCGCAGGGCCTCCCTTAGGGCATAGATCATGTTGATGGGGGCCGTATGATGGTACTTCCTGTCCGCTCCCCAGTAACTACTGACCATGCTCATGTCCAGATACCAGCTCGGCACCGGGCTTTTCCGTTCCTGAAGGACCTTCATGGCCGCAGGGCTGAATGAGATAGGGGAGAGGCCGGGGGGGCAGGAGATGCACTTTTGGGTCCCGCTGTAGGCTGCATCGATGCCCATCCGGTCCAGGGCGACCTCTATGCCGCCAAGGGATGTCACCATATCCACGAGGAACAGGGCGCCGGACTCCTTCGCAATGGATCGGAGGTCGTCGAGGGGCTGGCAGACTCCGGTAGAGGTCTCGGCGTGAACCACGGCAAGGATCTTCGGCTGCCTCCCCTTCACGGCCTGCCGGACCATCTCGGCATCGATGGCCTTTCCCCATTCCGCGTCTATCCGGATGAGTTTTCCGCCCAGGCGGTTGACAATGTCAGCCATGCGGGTCCCGAAGACCCCATTCACACAGACGACGACCTCGTCTCCCGGCTCCATCAGGTTGACGAAACAGGTCTCCATGCCCGCGCTCCCGGTCCCGGAAACCGGGATGGTCAATGCATTCTCTGTCTGGAAGAGAAACCGGAGCAGTCGCTGAGTTTCGTCCATAATGGACAAAAAAACCGGATCGAGATGGCCGATGCAGGGGGCGGACATGGCCTGCAGGACGCGTGCAGGCACATCGCTGGGGCCCGGACCCATCAGGACCCGTTCGCCCGGATCAATATCTCTGAAATCACTTGCATTAAGACTCATCTTGACCTCCTCTTGTTATGATGGATTTAGACTCTATGTGTGTAGGTTCTCTGCAATTTGCGCAGAAGTTAAGTGCCTTATTGGTTAACGCCCTGTAAAAAATATAAAATCTCCGTGTCTCTGTGTCTCAGTGTGAGGCCTTTTTGGTTCCGGCTTGTCCGGGTTAGGAATTTAGAGATTTCGAATTATTGTAGCTCTTACGGGTAAATTCCGTGTTCGAAGTTCAGGCGTCAGCCTTTTAACTGCTTGACATTGAGCAATTACCTTCTAACGCAGTTGAGAACGGCTCAGGCGCGGCCGCAGGACAACGGGAGTATAGAGAAGAAACAGATGGGTGTCAACTATCTATGGGACGACCTCTTGAAAATATCTCCTCAGTTCTCTCTTGGGAATCCCGAGGCAGTAGAGAAGGTTCATGATCTGATCACTGCTGAGGATTCCATCTGTCTGGATGCTCCCCTTGCCTGGTTTGAAGGCAATGGAAAGACCTGCATTCTTGATGAAATGAGACCGGATGGATCCGTCCCCGATGGCAATCACCTGGTCTCTGCTGATCTTTTCCACGTTCATGATGAATTCGAGGATCCCTTCCTTTGTATCGCCGGTAATGACAGGTTCCTCCAATTCACCGGTGATGATCCCGTATGGGTCCACCTGGAGGGTGTTTGAAAATGCGTAGTCCACCCCGGCCTGCTGAAAGACCTTTCTCACAAGAAGATCAAAGCCGGATGACAGGAGCGCGATCTTGAACCCCATTGATTTCAACACCCGAATCAGCTCGAATGATCCGGGGGTCAACCGGAGCATTTCACTGAATTTCTCGAAATCACCGGCAGGCATGCCTTTCAGCATACTTGCGGTTTCAGCAATGGATTCCATCTGGCGGTCTCCATCATCTCGAGACCACACCGGCCGATCCTTTAATGAAACGCTCTCCCTTATCTTTTCCATGAAATCGTGGAGGGAAAAATCATCGAGCAGGGTGGATTCCAAATCGAACACAACGAGCTTTTTCATCTTACTGAAGATATCTTCGCTCTGAATGACCACACTTTGATTCAGTCGGGCGCACAGGTCTTTCAGCTCGCCTTTCCATGTATTATCCATGAGTTCAGCGCCTTCTGACGGTCCGTCAGCAATCATTACACTCACATCTATGAGCATTTCCATGGAGAAGAATTTCCCCCTGGCAATCATCCTGCAGTTTTCAATATTAATGTTCTTCTTGAGAAAAAATCCTGAGATGCTCGCGATAATCCCGGGGCGATCCATGCCCAGGACCGTGACCAGATGGTTTTCCTTTTCAGATGAAGCGGCGCCTTCCTGTGCGTCATATGCCCCTACCACAACCTTCAGCCCGGTCTCGTCTTCAATGGTTTTTAGCCGGGCTAAGACAGGCGACATCGGGCCGACCGAGGGGGGAAAGTCAATGATCAGGAATATGGAAAAAAGGCCTCTCCGGCAGCTTTCCTCTACATCAATGATGTTACCTCCCAGCTCGAATACCCTGCCCGTTATCCTTGAGACCAGCCCGGGGGCGTCCAGACCGATGGCTGAAAGGCTGATTGTTCTCTGGTGATGGGACATATCGCACCTCACATGAAACGAGTTCGTTGGGTTCGTTTTTTCTGTCTCCCTAATCGAAAAAGACATGCAGCTCTTCCTGATAATATCTCCCATTCAGGACCTGTCCCGGGCCGAACCTTTTCAGTTTCTTCCTTTTCAGGAAATCGGCCAATCTCTCGTTGATCTCTTCCAAAGAGATCTGCTCTCTGAACAGAGTTATGGGTACGTTCACGTTAATCGGCCGTGCCGGGATCAGATGACGGGTTGCCTTCGGGGCAAACCGTTTGTCCCGGTTTACCGCATCCACCACCATTTCCTTGGAGATCTGGGGCGTCCAGATGACCATTTCATCGGGCCTCAGGTCTTGGCAGAAATTCTCTTCCTGTACAGTCTGACACGGAATATAGTCCACTGTTTTCCCGATCCGGATGAGCCGCTCTTGAATCCTTTCCACAAGATGGTATGCGCTGACAGCATCCTCCGCGACGTTTCTCTGGAAGCTGACCGTTGCAAAATAATGGCCCTGTTGAATGCCGCACTGCAACCTGTTTTCTGTTAGGATGCTTCTCAATGTCTCGGCATCGGCCACCTGCTCCATTTTTCCGTTCATCTCCTCAATAAGCCGCCTCACCGAGTCTTCTTTTCCCATCCTTCCCAGTCGCCTGAACCAGTAACGCAACTGAACGGCCGGATTAAAGTAGTCGATTCTGCATACCAGAATATGGCTGAATCCGAGTTTCCTGAAGACAAACACACGATGGTGCCCGTCCAGGACCATACCGTTTTCGTCCACGATAATCGGATTCTGTAGGTCTGCCCAGTTTCTGGACTCCAGAACCAGTTCATCCGCCTTTTCCGGGATCACCTCTTCATGCGGCAGCAAAGATGCCACAGACACAATTTCCAATTGCAGTCTCAGGTGTCCCGTATCAATGACAAACATGGTCTCTGGCGCCGGTTGCGATGTTTCTGTTCAGCAGTGCCTTATTCCTCTGAATCCTGTCACAAAAAACAAGAAAATCTCTTTGTGGCTCTGTATGATAGATCCT
>CAYPDL010000017.1:0-7440 GCA_964409475.1 uncultured Desulfobacteraceae bacterium
GCGGCCTCTGTCCAGCCCATGAACCGGAGCATCTCCACCCCTGAGAGGATCAGGGAGCCGGGATTGACCTTATCCTTGCCCGCGTATTTCGGCGCGCTGCCGTGGGTGGCCTCAAACAGGGCGCACCGGTCCCCGATGTTGGCCCCGGGCGCCATGCCCAAGCCCCCCACCTGGGCGGCCGCGGCATCTGAGAGGTAGTCGCCGTTCAGGTTGGGGGTGGCGATCACCCCGTATTCCTCGGGCCGGAGCAGAAGCTGCTGGAACATGGCGTCCGCGATACGGTCCTTGATAACGATCCTGCCATCCGGTAAGCGACCGTCGAACCTTTCGTACAGCTCCGCCTCAGTGATGGTCCTTTCGGCAAATTCCTCTCTTGCGAGCGTATAGCCCCAGTCCCGAAAGGCCCCCTCCGTGTACTTCATGATGTTTCCTTTGTGAACGAGGGTGACGCTCTCACGGCGGTTTTCGAGGGCATACGCAATGGCCCGCCGCACCAGACGCCGTGTGTTGAACTCACTCATCGGCTTGATGCCTACGCCGCTCTCCAGGCAAATCTCCTTAGCGCCGGCCATTCTGAGCCTCTCATTGACATGCTCCAGCACCGACCTGGCATCCTTAGACCCTGCCGGCCACTCCACCCCCGCGTACACATCCTCGGTGTTCTCCCGAAAGATTACGATGTTAACCTTCTCCGGATGAACCACAGGGCTTGGCACGCCCGGGAAATAGCGGACCGGCCTAACACAGGCGTAGAGATCCAACCGCTGTCTCAGGGTTACGTTCAGTGACCGGAACCCCCCACCGACCGGAGTAGTCAGGGGGCCCTTGATGGCAATCCCGTATCGGGCGATCTCCTCGATACTCTCATCGGGCAGGGGGTTCTCCCTACCGAATTGTTTCTGAGCCTTCTCGCCCGCCAGGACCTCTCGCCACACAATGCACCGCTTGCCACCGTAGGCCCGCTCAACCGCCGCTTCCAGCACAGGTCTTGAAGCGGCCCATATATCGGGTCCAATGCCATCCCCCTCTATGAACCCGATCTTGGGGGTCGCAGTCACTATCGGCCTCCCTTCTTCATCCCACTCGATGCTTCTTCCCTTTTTCACTTCCAATTCCTCTATAGGATTTGTGATTGTCTATTTGTCCCGCTTGAAAGCGGGATTGATTGAATAACGGCTTGAAAACAAGATGATGTATAGCCGGAACCCCAAAAACTTTTTCTTGAAGGCTATATCCTCTTGAGGTTCAAGTTTCAGAGTTCCGACATGCCGCCCCTATGTCTCCCCTGAGACGCGCCCCCGTTCGTAATTCAGGCGGCCCCCGGCAAGCAGAATTTCCCTCTCTCGGATCGAGACATCAGGTCTTGATTCAAAGGCAAAACCTGTCTTTTCACTCTTCACCGTGACCCGATTCAACGCCGCGACGGAATTTCGCAAGTCCGACAGAGAGACGCGGTCTCCTTCCTCCAGTCGCGCATATGTCTCCTCCTCCACCAGCAGGGGCAACACACCGAAATTGATCAAATTGGCCCGGTGAAGCCGCGCAAAAGATTTTGCCAGCACCATCCGAACCCCCAGGTATCTGGGCGCCAGAGCGGCGTGTTCCCGGCTGGATCCCTGGCCATAGTTCTCGCCCCCTAAAATGGCCACGGCCTCATGCTGTCTCGCCCTTGCAGCAAAACCCGGGGCCTTCAGGGCATAGACGTGCTCGGATATGGCAGGAAGGTTTGATCGAAGGGGGAGCACCTTGGCGCCCCCGGGCAGGATATCATCGGTGGTGATATGATCTCCCACCTTGAGCAGGAGTTCGAGGCTCATTTCATCGGGCAGGGGTTCCAGCGTGGGCAGGGGTTTTATGTTGGGCCCCAGGCGTACCGTTACTTCTTTGCCGTCATCTGGAGGGGATAGAATCATGGAATCGTCCACAAGGAAGGCCTCGGGCTCCTCAACGACAGGGGGTTCGCCCATCTCGCGCGGGTCTGTCAGGTATCCCTTCAATGCGGCGGCGACCGCTGCCTGGGGACCGCACAGATGGACCTGGGCGTCCGGGGTGCCGCTCCTGCCTGCGAAATTGCGGTTATATGTACGCACGCTCACCCCGCCGGACGGGGGTGCCTGTCCCATGCCGATACAGGGACCACAAGCGACCTCCAGGATGCGTGCCCCGGCCTCGATCATGTCGGCCAGGCCGCCGTCCCGCGCAAGCATGGTCAGTACCTGCCTCGACCCGGGAGAAATCACCAGACTCACATCCACATGGATCCGCTTTCCCTTGAGAAGCAACGAAACCGTTCTGAGGTCCCTGTAGGAGGAATTGGTGCAGCTTCCTATGGCCACCTGATCCACCTTCACGCCGGACAGCTCCCGCACCGGCCTGACCGCATCTGGGCTGGAGGGGCATGCCGCCAAGGGCTCCAGGTTTGAAAGATCTATGTTAATGACATCGTCATACACGGCCCCGTCCCTGGCAGCCATAGGGACCCAGTCCGACTCCCGGCCCTGGGCCTTAAGAAACCGACGGGTCACATCGTCAGAAGGGAATATGGAGGTCCACGCGCCCAGTTCCGCACCCATGTTGGTGATGGTGGCCCTCTCCGGCACGCTGAGAGATGCGGTCCCCGGACCGCCATACTCCATAATCCTGCCAAGACCTCCCTTGACTCCCAGAGCCTGAAGCAGATAAAGAATCACGTCCTTGGCCCCCACCCATGGCTGGAGTATCCCGGTAAGGCGAATGAGCGTAACCCGGGGCGCCGTCATAAAAAACGGGGCCCCTGCCATGGCAAGGGCCACATCCAGGCCCCCGGCCCCCATGGCGAGCATCCCCAGACCTCCCGAGGTGGGTGTGTGGCTGTCCGAACCCAGAAGCGTCTGACCGGGCGCCCCGAAACGCTCCAGATGGACCTGGTGGCAGATGCCGTTTCCCGGCCTTGAAAAGTGGACGCCGTAGCGGGCGGCCGCGCTCTGGAGAAAGAGGTGGTCGTCGGCATTCTCAAAGCCGGTCTGAAGGGTATTATGATCCACATAGGAAACCGAACATCGAGTCCGAACCCGATCCATCCCCATGGACATGAACTCCAGGTACACGAGGGTCCCTGTGGCATCCTGGGTGAGTGTCTGATCGATTCGAATGCCGATCTCCTCTCCAGGCACCATTCGTCCCTCTATAAGATGAGCGCCAAGGATCTGCCCTGTTATGTGATCTTCGTAAGACATATTGTTTTTTCTCCTCCATACCTCGGCCCTCCGGGCCAATCGAGCCAGCCGACCGAGGCCGTTTTTGTCATGAACCCCCATCTTACACATTATGATGACAAAATCAAATCAAAGCACATGAGTGTCAGCAATTCTCATTTTGCCTTTCGCAGTGATGTGATACGGTTGTCGTGGGGCCGTAAGGACCTGAAAAATCGCCTTACGGCGACACTACGAACGGGACATGGGTAACATTTCAATCGCAAGATGGGAATTGCTGCATAAATGCAACCCGATACATCAGACGTAAGGCTTTTGGCGTTTTTTACCTTGAATTTGCACATTTTTCCCTTAACTATTTTGTCCCTGACTATTTTGCCTTTAATCATTTGACCACCCGGCCCCGAGAATTGCCGGTTACCAGCGTTTTTTCTGGTTCCGAAACAATATTTCTGATACTGTCATTGATCCTTTTGTAAACAAGGCAGGAGAAATAGATGGAAAAGACAGCTAAACTTGTTGTGGATGGAAATACGTATAAACTTCCTTTGGTAATCGGCACCGAGGGGGAGATAGCCCTTGATATCTCTAATCTGAGGCAGAAGACCGGACTTATCACGCTTGATCCCGGTTATGCCAATACCGGAAGCTGCAAGAGCAGCATCACCTTCATGGACGGAGAAAGGGGCATCCTCAGATACAGGGGCTACCCGGTGGAACAACTGGCCGAGTACTCCAGCTTTCGGGAGACCGCATACCTGCTGATCAACGGCGAACTTCCCCGGGAAAAAGAGCTCAACCAGTTCTCCGTCATGCTGAACGATCATTCTCTCGTTCATGAGGACATGCGCATCTTTTTTGAGAAGTTTCCCAGAAGGGCCCATCCCATGGGGATACTCTCCTCCATGGTCAACGCCCTGAGGGCATTTTATCCTGAGATACCGGAGCGATCCGAAGAGGAGGAAATCAATATCACGTTTGCCAGGCTCCTCTCCAAGGTGAGGACCCTGGCGGCAGTGTCATACAAGATTTCCCGCGGCCACAAGGTGGTCTATCCCCGGCATTCTCTGAGCTACTGCGCCAACTTCCTGAATATGATGTTCGACTCCCCTGTAAAGCCATATGTTATTGATGAAGACCTGGTAGACGCACTGAATGTCTTCTGGATACTGCATGCCGATCACGAACAGAACTGCTCCACCGCGGCGGTGAGGCTGGTGGGAAGCGCACGGGTCAATCTATACGCCGCCATATCGGCCGGCATCTGCGCCCTCTGGGGGCCGCTTCACGGGGGGGCCAACCAGGCCGTCGTCGAGATGCTTCAGGAGATCTATGACAACGGCGGCGACCCGGCGCCCTTCATTTCCAGGGCAAAGGACAAAACCGACCCTTTCAGGTTGATGGGCTTCGGCCACCGGGTCTACAAGACCTATGATCCCAGGGCCCGGATTATGGAAAAAACGTGCAACAAGGTCATGAAAAAACTGCAAATTCACGATCCGCTGCTGGATATCGCCAAACGACTGGAGGAGGTGGCGGTCAAGGACGCATATTTCATCGATCACAACCTGTATCCCAACGTGGATTTTTACAGCGGCATCGTGCTCAGGGCCATGGGAATCCCCCTTAATATGTTCCCGGTCATGTTCGCTATCGGACGGCTTCCGGGCTGGATCAGTCAGTGGAAGGAAAGCATGGAAGATCCTAAATGGAAGCTGCACAGACCCCGGCAACTATATACTGGCCTTCAGGAACGGGACTACGTGCCCTTAGATAAGAGGGGTTAAAAAGTACATATTCCTTATGCCGCTTCAAACAAGCCGTATCTCCTTTCGGCGAAAGGCGGTATTCAGGGCATGCAGGATTTTCGGTTCGATCGGCTCCCAGGGAACAGATGTCTCTTTTTTTACCCTAAGCTCTCTCGGTTTAATCTCCACTTCACGGACACCCGGAATGGCCAGGATTTCCCGCACAACGTAAGCGCCGATAGCCCCCAGGGTCTTCAGTTGGGCTTCAAAGCCATCCCCACCAGGGGCCGTAAATCTTTCCACACGGTACCTGGAAATCTCGGCTGACGTCAAGAAAGAGCGTATTTCCGGGTTCGGGTGACGGTAGATCATAATCCCCGGCAGTTTCTCAATCATTTTCAGGCGCTTTCCTTATCCTTGTCAGACATGTAATCTTTGGTTGAAAATTTGGAAGATATGGCATAATGATGAGCAAACACACAATAAAAGTCAACCGGTTTCGAAAGGGCCTTTTGTTGGCAAAGACGGTACTGGCAATACGCACCAATAATCTCGTATCGCTGATCAAACACAGTAACGCGCTGAAGACCTTAAATTCGTCCCTGGAGGAGAAAAAGGAATGGAGCTGACACAGACACTATACGACATTGACAAGGGCATCGCTACGATTACCCTGAATCGCCCCGATAAAATGAATGCCTTTACCCTCACCATGCGAAAGGAACTGATCGCCCTTTTCGCCGAGGCCGATAAAGATGATGCGGTCCGGGTGGTTGTGGTGACCGGTGCGGGCGGTGCATTTTGTGCGGGGGCAGACCTCTCTGCAGGCGGTTCGACCTTTGATCGTTCCGGAGAAACGTCTATCAGCAGGCATCGCGACGGAGGGGGTCAGGTTGCTCTGGCCGCATTCAGGTGCCGCAAGCCCGTGATTGCGGCGATTAACGGACACGCAGTGGGTGTCGGCATCACCATGACATTGTCCATGGATATGCGAATCGCGGCCGAGGACGCAAAGGTCGGGTTCGTCTTTGCCAGACGCGGCGTCGTATTAGAGGCATGTTCCTCCTGGTTTCTTCCCCGTATCGTCGGCGTGGCCAAGGCCGCTGAACTCGCCTATTCGGGTCGGATATTCCGGGCCGCCGAGGAAAGCGCCTCCGGGCTTTTCAACCATGTGGTGGCGCGCGACCAGGTGCTTACAAAGGCCAGGGAGATCGCAGAGGAGATCGCATACAACACGTCAGCGGTGTCCGTGGCACTGTGCAAGGCGCTTTTGTGGCATGGGCTCGCAGAAGAGGACCCCCAGTCCGTCCATCTCGTGGATTCGCGCTGTTTCTACTGGGCTGGAAAACAGAAGGATGCAAGCGAAGGCATTCATAGTTTCCTTGAAAAACGTCGGCCCCAATTCACCATGAGCGCCTCGACGGACATGCCTGATTTCTACCCCTGGTGGAAGGAACCAAACGTGTGAAGAAAGATGGACGTCGAACATCGAACGTCCAACGTCGAATCGAAAAGGAATATCAACTTTAGGGTGACTGGATGGTAACTGCTCGATTCGGGATGCTGGACGCTCCTAAGAGGTTTTTCAATAGTCAATAGTAAATAATCAATTTCAAGGGGTTGTTGACCTTGCGCCTTTCGCCCAAAGCCTTACGCTTTAATTTATTTCGGTGATAATTATGAATTTCATTCAGGGCATCAGTTATAATTTCCGGGGGCTGTTTCTGGGCATCAAGACTCCGAAGCTCCTTTTCTGGGGTCTTCTGAGGTTCTGCGTCGTGGTCCTGATCACGATCATTTTTGCCAGCCTGATCCTCATCTACCACCAGGATATCCTGGGCTTTATCTGGGCAAAACCGGCAAGCTACTGGATCCTCTGGCTATGGCATCTCACATCCTGGCTTCTCTCCTTGTGCCTGGTCGGACTATCGACCGTTATCTCCTATCTGGTCTCTCAGGTCCTTTTCAGCGTCGTCATCATGGACCACATGTACCGGATCACAGAAGGCATGGTCAGAGGAGAGGCAACAGACGCTGTCGGCGCGTCTATTTTTAAGTCGTTCGCTTATCTTGTCAGCCAGGAAATACCACGAACCGTCGTTCCGGTCATCTTGTCCATTCTGCTGATGATCGTCGGATGGTTGACGCCCTTCGGACCTCTCGTGGCGCTTCTCTTATCGGCCGTGGCTGCTGTTTTCCTCGCATGGGACAATACCGACCTTATCGCGGCAAGGCAGCTCATCCCATTCAGGACCCGCTTCCGTTCCCTGTTAAAAACCCTCCCCTTTCACTTGGGGTTCGGGCTCCCTTTATTGATTCCGTGTCTCAACATCCTCCTCCTCTCCTTCGCCCCGGTCGGCGCAGCTCTGTATGAGGTGGAAAGAAGGCATAAGGCGTGAGGCGCAAGGCATTGGGTTTCGCTCCGTGCTACCCAACCTACGGGCACCTTGGAAGACCGGTATCAAGTATCCAGCAACGAGTATCAAGTATCCAGCAAC
>CAYPDL010000017.1:7540-42613 GCA_964409475.1 uncultured Desulfobacteraceae bacterium
GAACCAAGTTTCACGCGAGCGGCATATCCTATGTTGTCTTGACTTCTCCCTCCCTGTGATTAGATTTGTAACGTTATGCGTATCTTGCAGGCCGATATTTTCTTCGCCGTACAGATCGTATTTTTTGAAAACGCACAGATAACGGATTTGAGCATCTCAAGAATATGCCTGGAAAAGACTATTACAAGATATTAGGAGTATCCAAATCAGCCTCCCCCGAAGAGATCAAAAAGGCCTATCGAAAACTGGCTCTTAAATATCATCCGGACCACAATAAGGGGAACACGTCTGCAGAGGCGGCATTCAAGGACCTCAACGAGGCCTATGCCGTGCTGCGCGATCCGGAAAAGCGAAAGCAGTACGATATGTTCGGGGCGGAAGGCTTCCAAAACCGATTTACACAGGAAGATATCTTCAGGGGCTTCGACCTGAACAGCATTTTCAAGGAATTCGGCTTTGGCGGCGGCGGAAGGGGGCAGAATCCATTCGGCCAGATGTATGGAGGAATGGGAGGTTTTGGCCGTGGATCCGGCGGCTTCCAAGGCCATGGACAGGGGGCAAAGGGGCAGAACCTGGTTTATGAACTCCCGATGACCCTGGAGGAGCTGAGCGACGTTACGAACAAGACGATCGCCTATCAGGTCGACGGACGTCAGGAGAGGCTCTCTGTCAAGGTCCCTCCCGGGATGAAGGGGGGCCAGAAATTGAGATTGCAGGGGAAGGGTCAGCCCGGCCTCTATGGCGGCCCATCGGGCGATCTCTATATCCAGATCAAGGAACTGGATCACCCGATCTTCAGGAGAGAGGATGCGGATCTTTACGTAAAACATAAAATCAGGTTTTCTGAAGCTGCATTAGGCGCCGAAATCGAGGTGCCGACCATTGAACAGAAGGTGTTGAAGCTGAAAATCCCCCCCGGAACCCAGGATAACGCCAAATTCCGGCTTAAGGGGTACGGCATGCCGCACTATAAGGGTACAGACAAAGGAAATGCCTATGTTGAAGTCAGCATTGCCGTCCCGAAAAAGCTTACAAAAGAACAGAAATCCCTGATGGAATCGATAAAAGAGGCAGGGTTATAGATTAAAAAATTAGTCATGAAGTCAATCTGCGTTTTTTCAGGCGGCCTCGACAGCATGTTGGCTGCTGAGGCGATAAGGGCCCAGGGCGTTGATGTCCTGGCCCTTTTTTTTGAAACACCTTTTTTCGGGCCTGCGAAGGCCCGGAAATCCGCCCGCGCCATGGACCTGAGGCTCAAGGTGGTGAATATCACCCGGCGCCACTTAGAGGTGGTCCGCCACCCCAAGTCCGGGTATGGGAGCGCCATGAATCCCTGTGTGGACTGCCATGCCCTGATGTTTCGGATCGCCGGCGAGATGCTGGAATCAGAAGGTGCCTCCTTTGTCTTTACGGGTGAGGTCCTGGGTCAGAGGCCCATGTCTCAAAACAGGGGCTCTCTGAATCGCGTTGCGAACGAAAGCGGGCTTCATGGCCTCTTAGTGAGACCCCTCTCGGCAAAGCGCCTTCCGCCGACCATTCCTGAAGAAAGTGGGTGGATTCAACGGGACCAACTTTTCGATTTTCAGGGACGCTCCAGAAAACCCCAGATGGAAATGGCAAAACGTCTCAGTATATCAGGCTATCCCTTGCCGGGCGGGGGCTGTCTCTTGACTGAAAAGGGATTTTCCCGTCGGCTGAAAGATTTGTTGACCGACAGGTCGGACGTGGAAACGAGGGAACTGGAACTTTTGAAATCAGGCAGGCATTTCAGGATCGGGCCGCATACGAAGCTGGTGGTGGGCAGAAACAAGGAAGAGAATGAAACCATCCAGACCCTGGCAGGGGAACAGAATATCATCCTGAAATCGGTTTCGGTCCCCGGACCTACGGCGCTTCTCTCAGGCGAGCTTTCCGGAGACACACTCGACATGGCGGCGGCCATCACCGCGGCCTACGGCAACACGGCAGGACGGAATGTCAGAGACATCAGCATCGTACAGGGCCCACGTGAAATCAGGGTGTTATCCACACCCGTGCGCAACAAGGGTGAATTCAAGGGATATATGATTTAGGGATTGAGGAATCGGTATCTGTGAAATCTGTGTCTGAAACCCTTTTTTTATTTTGTTTCATTGGGGTAATTTGTGGATGGTATGGGGAAATTCAGGACAGCCCATACTCCTTGATCTTGGCGATGAGCATCGGTCTGCTGATTTCCAGAAGCCTGGCCGCCTGGGTCTTGTTCCCGTTGGTGGCTTTCAGGGCCTTTGCAATCAGGTTCCGCTGAAGATCCCTGGAGGCCTTCTTGATGGATAGACTGTCCCCGAGGGAAATCTCCCCGGGAAGATCCTTCTCCTGGACCAGCACGGGGGGAAGCTCTCCAGGCGTTATCCATCGCCCCGTGGATAGGAGAACCGCCCTTTCGATCACATTTTCCAATTCCCTCACATTGCCCGGCCAATCGTATGCCATCAGCATTGCCATGGCATCGGAAGAGGGGGCCTCCACCTTCTTCTTCAGCTTCTCATTAAACATTTCAACGAAATAGCCGATCAACAAAGAAACATCCCCTTTTCGTGTCCTCAAGGGAGGAAGATGAATGGTCATGACATGGATCCGATAATAGAGGTCCTCACGGAATCGACCCTCGGCCACCTCCCTTTCCAGGTCCTTCGACGTCGCCGCAATCAACCGGACATCGATCTTTTTTGAACCCGCGCCGCCCAGGGGCGTGATCTCCTCTTCCTGGAGCACACGCAAAAGTTTCACCTGAAGGGAAAACGGCATTTCCCCGATTTCATCAAGAAATAAGGTCCCCTTGTCCGCCTCCTCAAGGCGGCCCGGTTTGTCCCTATTGGCATCCGTGAACGCCCCTTTTTTGTACCCGAACAGCTCGCTTTCAAGAAGGTTTTCGGGAATGCCGCCGCAATTGATGCTTACCAGGGCCTCCGACGATCTCGGGCTGTTCGCGTGAATCGCCCTGACAATCAGCTCCTTGCCGGTCCCGCTCTCGCCTGTAATGAGAACCGTTGTCTTGTGCTCAGACACCTTTTCCACAAGCTCAAAGACTCGGGCCATAGCCTCACTGCGGGCGATAATGTTTCCAAACGAGTATCGTTTTTCGATCACGCCGATCCTGTCTTTAAGCCTCAGATTTTCTTTCCTGAGGGTCTCACGCTCCTCAGCCTTTTTCAAGGTCAAGAGGACCTCGTCCGTCTTGAAAGGTTTTGAGATATAGTCGTAGGCCCCTTTATTGATGGCCTCCAGCGCAGTTTCCACCGTCCCATAGGCAGACATCATGATGTAGATTTTCTCCGGATGCCGCAAAACCGCCTCTCTCAAAAAGGCTATGCCATCCATGCGGGGCATCCTTATGTCGCAGAGGATGTAATCAAAGTCAGTGCTCGCCATCTGCTTCAGGCCATCCAGACCGTCGCCGGCGCATACAACCGAGTAGCCTGATTTCTCCAGCATTGTCTTCAACATATGCCGCATGTTGTCTTCATCATCGATCACAAGGACACGTTGTTGAGACATGGCATGTTTCCCCTTTCACAGGTTCAAGGGTCAGTTGTTCAAAGATTCAAAAGTTCATCCCAGCTTCCCAACACCGAAGATTCCGACGTGATCAGCCTGTCCCGCCCCACAGCGAGAAGGCGATGCTGAACCCTTGAATGGCTACAATTCCTAAATCCCTTAATTCCTCAATCCTTCAATTCCGGTTCTTAGCCAAGGGGATATCCACAACGATGCGTGTACCACTACCGGCCGGGCTTTCCACACGAATGGCGCCTCCCAGTCCTTCCATGATAGTGTAGCAGACAGAGAGGCCGAGCCCGGTGCCCTTCCCCGGTTCTTTTGTCGTAAAGAACGGATCAAAGATCCGGCCCCGGGCCTCCAGCGGAATTCCGGCGCCTGTATCCGTAATGGTCACTCGAACGAACCCGTCCGTATTGGCGGTCTCGATCTCCAGCACCTTCGGCGAATCCGCCCGCCTTGATATATCCGCATCCGACATGGCGTCGGCAGCATTGATTATAATGTTCAGAAAGACCTGTTTGAGCTGGGAGGGTCCTGCCAGCACAACGTCGTTCTCTGCCTTCAGGACCTGCTGGATCTCGATCTGCTCCATCATCGGCTGAGGTTCGAGCATATGCACGGTCTCCATGATAAGCTCATGGACCGCTGTTTCTTCACAATGAGGACCTGATGCCCTGGAAAAATCGAGGAGTTCTCTGATGATCTGATGGATTCGATTTACCTCCGCCTCAATCCGCCCCAGAAAATCCTCCCTTTCCTCACGGCTCACGTCACCCCTCTTGAGCAATTCCAGATAGCCCAAGATGATTCCCAGGGGATTGCCGATCTCGTGGGCCACACCGGTGGCAAGGCGCCCCGCCGTAGCCATCTTTTCAGACCGGATCATGTCGTTCTGGGCCTTCTTGATCTCCATATTTGCCTTTTCCAGTGAGGCAATATGCTCCTTCAGTTCCTCCTTGTTTTCCTCAAGCCTGCTCAACATCATCTTTAGAGAACGGAACAGTTGCCCGAATTCATTTCTGGATGACTCGCCCGCCGGAACGAGGATGGGCCATTCATCAAATTTCTCGGTAATGGTCAGGAGCCTTCGGATCGGTTTGACCACGGTTCGCGAAAGCAGATAGATCCCGAACAGGACCAGGATCATCGTATTCAAACAGATATAACCCAGTGCCACATTCTCCGAAGCCCTTAACCTCTGGTATAGGGGATAGAGATCACTGCCGATGGCCGCAGCACCCATCGTTCGGCCCTTAAAAACGATCGGGCCGCATATCCTGAGCCTCTCCGGAGCAAACCAGGTCACCCCCCAGATCTTCCCGAAAAACTCAAGGAATAGTTGCTCCGTTCTCAGTGCCTCGGTGCAACGGAAAAGCGCATCTTTTCCACTGTGTTCCCATGGGCCGATACTGAAAACTCTCGCGCCTTGGGCGCTGACTATCAAGGCCGATGAGAATTCTCCTTTTTTGAGGATCTGGTTAATCGCTTCCCTGAACCGGAGGTCCGATGCGAGTGGGCCCCAAGAATCCTCCCGCGTCATCATCTCATATCCTGCTATTTGTCCGATGCCATGGATAAGCAGACGTCCCATTTTTACCTTTGCATCGATCATGTCCCTTTCTGCAAATCGGGTCATGACAATATTGATGAGGAGCATGGCAGAGACGATCAGCAGGCTCAAACACGCCACAATACCGGTCTTCAGACTGTAGAAGGGAAACCGCAAGGCTCTGCCTCCTCATGCTCTTCCTTATATTAATGATTGTCGATTGATGATTGAAAAAAACCTGCAATCTGCTCCCGATACTGGATACTGGTTGCTGGATACTGGTTACCCCTGAAACCCGAAACCTGAATCCCACTCCCGAGGGAACCTCTTGCGAAAAATTTCTGCCGGTCAGAGGCCGTAGGCATTGCTCACAAAAACAAACCGAAATACCACTTGGTCAGATCCTGGCCGAAAAAGAGGTATAACAGGGCACCTAAGGAAAGGAACGGCCCAAAAGGTATCCTGAACCGATACCCTTCGCCGGCACAGAGGATGAAAACGATACCGATGACCGCGCCTGTCAGCGAGGCGATGAGCACGATCAGGGGGAGGGCCTGCCAGCCCATCCATGCCCCGATCACGGCTAGCAGCTTGATGTCGCCTCCGCCCATTCCCTCTCTTCCGGTGATCCGTTCATACACGATCGCCACAAGATACAGAGATCCTCCTCCGGCCAGGGTCCCGATCAGCGAGTCGAGCCAGTATACGCTCCAGGGGAACAATGAGACAGCCCACCCTGCCGCCACGCCAGGCAGAGAGAGGACATCCGGTATGATCCTGTGGTCCAGATCGATAAAACTGATCATCACCAGCGTGGCCGCAAAAAGGAGTAAGAGAAGATATTGAAAACTGATCCCATATGTGGTAAACAGGACGAGACTCAGAACGCCGGTGAGACACTCCACAATCGGATAACGCAACGAAATGCGATGATGACAGTGCCGGCATTTCCCCATGAGAAAGAAATAGCTCAGGAGGGGGATATTGTCATAAAACCTGATTCGTTCACCGCAATGGGGACAGGACGACGGGGGATGGACGATTGACTGTTTCAGGGGAATGCGATAAATGCATACGTTCAGAAAACTCCCCAGAGAAAGCCCCAGCAGGAAGGAAAAGAGATGCCCTATTGCGCCAAGGCTCATTTGCCAGATCCCTGGTGACGCCGGCATCTCAGCATCAACCCTTTGATTGCCCATTGCTCCCTGGCGACGACCTTATGGCGGCACGGGGCAACGGGGCAGTGGAAATCGTGAAAAACCATGGCCAACATCAAGAATTCAGGGATGAACAAAAAGACCGTAGCGCTCTCCATTAATCCGGAAAACCCGCAGCAGCGCCACATCAACCACGTCAGCGAAGTATTGGCGCAGGGGGGGCTCATTGCCTATCCGACAGACACCTTTTATGGAATAGGTTGCGACCTTTTCAACAAGAGAGGCATCCAGCTCATTTACAGGCTCAAAAAACGCCCTCTCAGCAAGCCCTTTTCATTTGTATGCGACAGTCTCAAAGAGATCAGCCGCTATGCCTTGGTTTCCAACTATGCCTACAAAACCATGAAGCGGCTTCTTCCCGGACCCTACACCTTTATCCTGGAAGGGACGAAACTGGTACCGAGGATCATGCTGACACGACGCAAAACGGTCGGCATCCGCGTACCGGACAACCAAATCGCCCTGGGCATTGTGCGGACCTTTGGCCGGCCCGTCATCAGCACCAGTGCAGGCTACGATGATCCCCTGAAGATAAAAGAGGCCTATGGTTCATATCTCGATATGGTGATTGATGGTGGGATATTTGACCAAAGTCCTTCAAGCGTTGTGTCACTGATCCACGATACGCCCGAAATCATACGAGAGGGGAAAGGAGATGTCAGCAGTTTCCTTTGATATCAAGCCCCGAAACCCCATCCCACCTGTACTCGATCCGTCCATCCGGATTGCGCAGCACCCCGGCGATAAACCGGGCTCCTGTCTCGAGTAAAAGATCCAACACCTCCAGCCTACTCTTCTTGGCGTATACCAGGGTCACATCTCCTTTAATGCCGGCTAATTCCTTGGTTATCTCAACAGCATCTTGAAAATTGCCCAACACATCCACAAGGCCCAGCTCCTTGGCACGGGCCCCTGAAAAGATGCGACCGTCGGCGATCTCCTGAACCTGTTCCAGGGGAATCCGCCTGCCACGGACAATCGCCTCCTCGAACTGCTTCTGTATGTCCATAATCATGGCATCAAGAATCTCCCGTTCTCTCTGGGTCATTTTCCTGTCAGGTGAGCCTATATCCTTAAACTCCCCACTTTTCATAATCTCCAGATCAACGCCGATCTTATTCAACAGATCTTCCACACGAACAAATTCCATGATCACGCCGATGCTACCGGTAATCGTACCCGGATTGGCCACGATCTTGCTGGCGGCCGCCGCGATGTAGTAACCGCCGGACGCGGCAACCGTTCCCATTGAAACAACCACCTTCTTGACAGGGATTGTCTTTTCAATCTCCCGGTAGATCTCTTGGCTCGGGGCGATTGCGCCCCCCGGAGAATTGATCTTCAGGACTATGGCCTTGATATCCGCATCTTTTCTAAATTTGACTAAATCAGACGTGACGGTCTGCGAGGAGGAAATGGTCCCCTCCACCGAAATAACGCCGATCTTTTCACTGAAAAAGGGGGCCGAGGACAGAGACAGCGACTTCATTACCATCACCATCGTGCTTCCCAACACGACAGCAACGACAAGGATGACAATCAGGACTGTGAGTATGGAATGCCGCTTGTTTGACATGTATCCATCTAATCGTTCACGGTTTCAAAGCCCACCCTGGTGCGACTTGCTGGAGAATCGCGGACAAATGTCTCCGTAGGCTTAGACTACACTTTTCGACCATAGTCCCCTTCAACGGTCTGGGCCAGGGGTTCAGGGTTCACCCAAAACCCGGACGTTGATCCGGGGGCGTTGAACAGGCTCGGACCGACGTCCAGTGAGGGCTTCGTGGAATAGAATATTTCAGACACAGCATGGGCGGTTATTCAGACGCTTTATCAGATTGCCGGTCCTCCGGAGAGTCGTCCATATCGGCTTCAGTTTGTTCTCCCGATTCCGACTTCCTGGACCGGGACTGCCCCAGATTCATCATCTCTTCTCTCAACAGCTCTCCAAGGTTGGAGGTGGCTTCCTGATTGTTATTCAAGTAGCTTCGAAAAACGTCCTTCTCACTGGTCTCTTCCAGCTTCCGGATGGACAGGCCGATCTTTTTCTCATCACGGGAGACATTGATGACCTTTGCCTGGATGACATCGTCTATCTGGAACCTCGACAGGGGGTTTCCCTTCTTGTCGGCGGATATCTCAGAGACATGGACAAGGCCCTCTATCCCCTCCTCCAGCTCAAGGAACAGGCCAAAATCCGTCACGTTCGTCACCGTTCCCGTCACTCGGGTCCCCGGCTTGTATTTCACCGGAATCTCGTCCCACGGGTCGGTGGTCAACTGCTTGATGCCCAATGAAAAGCGTTCGTTTTCCTTGTCGATATTCAACACCACAGCCCGCACTTCATTCCCTTTTTTGTAAAGCTCGGAGGGGTGCTTGATCCTCTTGGTCCATGACATATCAGATATGTGTACCAGACCGTCTATCCCTTCATCGATCCCGATAAAGGCGCCAAAATCGGTGATGTTTTTGATCTTCCCTTCGATCGTTGTCCCCACAGGATATTTTTCTTCAATAATATCCCATGGATTCGGGGCGACCTGTTTCATGCCCAGGGAAATCCGTTTCCTCGCAACATCCATATTCAAAACAACGGCCTCGACCCTCTCACCGATACTCAGAAGCTGTGAGGGGTGCCTGACCTTTCGGGTCCAGGACATTTCAGATACATGTATCAGTCCTTCCACACCCTGCTCCACCTCGACAAAGGCGCCATAATCTGTCAGGCTGACTACCCGGCCGGCAATTTTTGCACCGATGGGGTATTTATCTTCGACCTGACTCCATGGGTCAGGCGCCAACTGCTTGATGCCGAGAGAAACCCGTTCCCGCTCCTTATCAAAACTCAACACCTTTACTTCGATCTCGTCTCCGGTCTGATGCATCTCAGAGGGATGCCCGACCCTGCCCCAGGACATGTCTGTAATATGAACAAGCCCATCGATGCCGCCCAGGTCAATAAACAGCCCGTAGTCTGTAATATTCTTCACGACCCCGCGGAGAACAGAGCCTTCCTCGATGACCTTGAGGGTTTTTTCTTTCATGGCCGTTCGCTCGGCCTCCAATAACGCCCGGCGGGACAGAACAATATTGCCACGGCGCTTATTGTATTTGACGATCTTGAACTCGTGCTCGGTGCCTACCAGGGTGTCCATATCCCTGATCGGCCTGAGATCGACCTGAGAACCAGGCAGAAAGGCCTGGAGACCGATGTCCACAGAAAGTCCGCCCTTCACCCTCGAGACGATCGTCCCCTTGACGGTCCTGTCGCTTTCATAGATTTCCCTGATCTTGTCCCAAACCTTGATCTTTGCAGCCTTTTCTTTGGAAAGCCTGATGGCGCCTTCGTCATCTTCCCTGCGCTCCAGAAGAACCTCGATTTTGTCGCCTACCTTAGCCGTCAACCGGCCATCGGCATCGACAAATTCGCGGATAGGGATCTGTCCTTCTGATTTGTAACCGATATCCACAAGAACAAATTCCTTATCGACCTGAACAATCTCCCCTGAAACGACCTCCCCCTCCTGGATGCTCTTCAAGCTCTCCTCATACATTTGCATAAAACTGTCGGAATCCTGAAGATCTTCAGCAGGTTCGTCCTCTGACCTACCCGCCAGTTCCTCCTCGGGTGCACCCTCCGACGCCATGACAGACGGTCTGTCTTTCATGTCTGAATCGCTGTCTGAAGTGGTGTTACGATCCGTAGCGAGGTTTAAAGATGTCGCTTCACTCTCATCAGTTACTTCCTGGGTTGCAAAGTTCATTTCCTTTTCCATTAACGTAGATACCCCCTGAATGTTTTTGCCTGCCTAAATCCCTCCGAATCCCCTAAATTTTTAAGTTTATCAAAATTAAAATAGGATATCAACCATTATTTCCGTCCTATCAGCAATTTGCTCAGACAGATGAAAACCCGGCCCTATACTATCGACGCTTTATATGCTTCAGAATTTGTTCAACAACCTCTTCGGCCGTTGACGTTGTTGAATCGATGATGATAGCATTCTCGGCAGGCCTCAAGGGTGACAGAATCCGCATCCGGTCTTGACCATCCCTCCTTTTCAGATCTTCCGCAACACCTTCCTTCGTGACGGTCTCTCCCCGCACTAGCCGCTCCCTGTACCTCCTTTCCGCCCTTGCTTCAGCGGAAGCCATCAGATAGAACTTCCAGCGGGCCTCGGGAAAAACCACGGTCCCCATGTCCCTTCCTTCGGCCACAAATCCGCCGTCCTTTGCCATCCTCCGCTGGAGGTCTGACATAGCCTCCCTCACCTCCCGCACTGCGGAAATGCTGGAGGAAAGCATGTCCAGCTCAGGGCTCCGGATCAGGTCTGAGATGTCTTCCTTCCCGACCATCAGTTTAGGCGGATCCTCCTTTCTGTCAAACCAAAGGTCCAGGGTCCTGCACGATCTTCCTAATGTTTCGCCGTCATGGAAATCCATGCCCTTTCTTTTTGCAACCAAAGCTACCGCCCTGTACATGGCCCCCGTATCCAGATATGAATAATTAAGTCTCCTGGCCAGTATGCGGCTGACGGTGCTCTTTCCTGACCCTGCCGGACCGTCGATCGTTACCATCTGATTCATATGTCTCTTACCACGACCTCTCTCGGTAAAGGTTCAGGGATTCAGGGATCATATCTTGTCCAACCCTTAGCCGATTCTCAATCCGGGAGAGGCCACAGAACCTTGAAAAGACCATTGAGAAAAATATAGCCTTCAAGTTTTTGGGGTCGCGGGTATGCATCATCTTGTTTTCAAGCCGTTATTCAATCAATCCCGCTTGCAAGCGGGACAAATCGACAATCACAAATCCTATAGGGAGGGATGTACGTCCAATATCTCGGCCCCGTCGACCACGGCCGGGCGGCTAGGTGTAGTCACTTATAACGGAAGGGGCGGTAAATGTAAACGTCTCTCGCGCGCATATTACCTTTTTTATCCTTCATGAAATATTTCTACTGATTTCTCCTTGACTTGAATCCCCTGATCAACTATTTTCTATTCAATTGCGCAACAGATCAAGAGAAATTTCCGTGTCTTCAGGTAGGGATCTTCTGCACTCACGTAACAGGATCCCCGGACGCAACCACACGATGGTCTTTTTCGGCAAATCAACACCGTTTCAGAGAAAGAATTTTGGAAGGGGCATTTCGCAAAGGTCTCATAAGGGGGAAAAATGAATAAATCACAAATGATAGAAGCCTTGGCCAAAGAAGAGAAGTTACCCCTGAAAAAGGCGGAAGAGGTGGTTAACACTGTCTTTGGGGAGATTGAAACAGCCCTCATAAAAGGTGAAAGGGTTGAAATCAGAGGACTCGGGAGTTTCAAAGTAAAAAAATACGGCGGTTACCAGGGTCGAAACCCCAAGACAGGGGAAATGATAAAGGTAGCGAGCAAAAAACTGCCTTTTTTCAAGGTGGGAAAAGAGCTGAAAGAGCGGGTAGACCTCCAATAAAGAAACGTTGAGAACCTTGGTCGTGCTAGACGGGGAGCTAGCGGTGCCCTGTAACCCGAAATCCGCTCATGCGGGGTTGAAGATCCTCCAGGAGAACTCTGACACCACCTGCTCCTGTGTCGCATTCGGCGTTGACATGGACCTCACGTAACAGGCGCTCGTGAACCCCGTCAGGTCCGGAAGGAAGCAGCGGTAAGTGAGAATGCCTGTGTCGTGGTGACCTCTATGTTACTTCACCGTGCGGCAAGGACGGATGGGTTTTTGTTTGAATGAGGATGCACGGCCAAGGACTCTTGAACCTGTGCGCGAAGAGATCCCTCTTTGATGGATCCCCTCCCAATGAAAATCATGCCTGGCCGACCCGGTCTGATATGGATGGAGCGACCTGTTCCATATCTCCGCTACTCTCTTCTCTCCAGTTATCCACAGCTCTCACATGCCGTGTTTACCCGGTATGGCGGCATGAGCTATCCGCCGTATGACCGCCTGAACACCAGTTATGATGTGGGAGACCTTCCCCGTCATGTCGCTGCGAATCTTGCGATTATCAAAGATACCGTTTGCGCCAAAAAGCTCATGTACATGAAACAGGTCCATGGGACCGGGATTCTCGTGATTCGCACGGGGGACGAAAGGAGCGGGGTTCAAACGCCGTCAGCAGACGCCGTCATAACAAATGTCCCCGACCTTGCCGTTTTGGTAAAGCAGGCTGATTGCCAGGGGGTCATCCTATTCGACCCCGAGAGGAGCGTCCTGGCCATTGTCCATTGCGGCTGGCGGGGGAACGTCGCGAATATCCTTACAAAAGTTGTAGCGCGGATGAAGGGTGAATTCGGCTGTGAGGAATGCGACCTACTGGCGTGCATTGGGCCCTCCCTCGGTCCCTGCTGCGCCGAATTTGTCGATCATAAAATGATATTCCCGGAAGATTTTCATGCATTCAGGGTCAATACAAACTATTTCGATCTAAAGGCCATCAGCCGCCGGCAACTCCTGAACGCGGGGCTCAGACAGGAGAACATCCAAATCTCCGACATCTGCACACGCTGCTGTACAGACCTCTTCTACTCGTACCGGGGGGAAGGGACGACAGGACGATTCGGGACCGTTGCAATGTTGAGGCAGGGAGGGATACGTCATGCAAACGTCCACTAAATATATTACAGTCACAGGCGGCGTCCTTTCAGGCCTCGGCAAAGGGATCGCCGCTGCCTCTATCGGTCACCTTCTCTCCTCAAAATTGAAGATCATCCCCATTAAGTGCGACGGCTATCTCAACGTAGACCCGGGAACCATGAACCCATTTGAGCACGGCGAGGTCTTTGTCCTGGATGACGGGGGAGAGGTCGACATGGACTTCGGTCACTATGAACGGTTCCTGGGGGTGACGTGCAAATCCAAGTGGAACCTGACCATGGGAAAGGTCTTCGACATGGTGAGGAAAAAGGAGCGAAGGGGAGATTACCTTGGAAAAACGGTGCAATATATTCCTCATGTAACCGATGTCATAAAAAATCATATCTTTGAGGTGGTCAGGGACGAAAAGCCGGATCTGGTCATCATAGAGATCGGCGGAACCGTAGGAGACATCGAAAATGAACTTTTTCTGGAGGCCATGCGCCAAATGAAAGAAGATGTGGGCAGGGACAACATCATTTACATCCATCTCACCTATGTGCCGATTCCCTACGGGGTCAACGAACAGAAATCCAAACCCACGCAGCAGAGTGTCAATCTCTTGAAACAGCGCGGAATCTTTCCCGACATCATCATCGGCAGGTGTCGCGACTTTCTAACCAGGGAAATCAAGGCCAAGATCGCCAGTTTCTGCGATGTCAATCCCGAGGCGGTCATCACCGGTCTGGACGTGGAGGATATCTACGAGATCCCGATCATTTTTGAGCAGGAAGGCCTCCCCGAGATCATCCACAAGAAGCTCAATATCTACAGCCCGCCCGATTTAAGGAAATGGAAGAATCTGGTTGATAATCTCAAAACCCCCGACAGGCAAATCACCATTGCCATGTGTGGCAAATACACCCGGTTGGAAGATTCCTATGCCTCTATCATCGAGTCGTTCAATCATTGTTCCGCACACTTCCGCTGCAAGACAGATCTCAAGTGGGTCGAAACCACAGATCTGAAAGACGCCTCGTTTCTGGAGGCCTTAGACGGCCTTGTTGTCCCCGGTGGGTTCGGGTCCCGGGGAACCGAGGGTAAAATCGAGGCGATCCGTCTTGCCAGGGAGCGAAACATCCCCTTTTTAGGCCTCTGTCTGGGGCTTCAGTTGGCGGTAATCGAATTTGCCAGGAATGTCTGCGGCCTGGCAGGGGCTAATTCTACGGAAATAGCGACTGACACCCCTCACCCAATCATCGATATCCTCCCTGAACAAAAAGATGTTACAGACAAGGGTGGTACCATGCGGCTCGGGGCCTATCCGGCCGTGCTGAAAGAGGGGACCCTGGTCCATTCCCTGTATCGCAAAACCGAGGTTTCGGAGAGACACCGGCACCGATATGAGGTCAATCCGGACTATCATCGGGTTCTACAGGAAAACGGCATGGTCTTTTCCGGGATGTCTCTGGACGGCAGGCTGGTCGAATTTATTGAATTGCCCCGGTTAAGGTTTTTTATTGCCACCCAGGCCCACCCCGAACTCAAATCACGAATGGAAAGCCCGGCCCCCCTCTTTTACGGCTTCGTCAAGGCATGTCTTGATAAGATGGACGGCAACATGGCGTGTCACGAGGAAAGGTAGTAGTTGATGATGATCCCACCGAGTTTTCCGGCCCTGATTCCCAGCTTTTCGCCATGGACCCCCATAACGGCTATACAGACCTTCTTGACCCCATCAGGAGAAATGGCGTAGGCCGTCAGCCAGTCATATTTGAACCGGCCGGTCGGATCGTTGATGGTCCCGGTCTTTGCGCCCAGTTCCACGTCCCTAAAAGCCTTTTTTATCCGCAATCGATGAAAGGACCGGCTGCACGTCCCGTGTGCGACGGTCTCCTGCATGAGGATCCTGAGTTCTTCAGCGGTTTCCCTGCTGATGGAATCCGTCATCCTGGCTGGCCCGCCGCGGTATAGTACCTTGCCGTCCTGCCGCAGGACCCGCTTGACCATCCAGGGCCGCATCATCACCCCTTTATTGGCCACCGCGGAGGCCAGGAGAGCCGCGTGAAGGGGCGATATCCTGGTTCTCTTGTTAAAACCTGAGGCAATTTCTGCGAGCCCGAGGTCATCGTCCGGCACATTGACAATGCTCCTGGCTACCGGAAAATCAAATGGAATAGACCGATTGAAGAAAAATTTTTCAGCCGAATCCGTCATGACCTGCTGGCCGAGATCGTATATTCCCAGTTTTCCGAAAACAGGGTTGATAGAAGAACCAAATGCCTGTTTGAAGCTCATTTCCGAGGTGTAGCGCCCTCTCTTTTGTTTCAATTGGCGCTTGTAAAGGGTGTATTTGTATCCGTCGAAATAGACCTTACGATCCGGGGTAAAACCGGCGTGCTCCAGGGCCGCAGCCGCAGACACGATCTTGAAGAGGCTGGCAGCCGGGAAGTCCGCCTTGAGGCAGAGGCCCTCCCCATTTCCTTCTGCATCATAACCGGCCATGGCCAGGATCCGGCCGTCATCGGGTCGCAAGACCACGACAGCAGCCTTTACGGTGTTTGATTTTTGAAGGAGGTCGGCAATGTAATTTTGAAGGTCCGGATCTATGGACGATTCCACGATGAGAGACTCGCCGGCCTTCTCGATGACCATTCGGTCGCTCAGGTGTGCGGGTTTCAGGTCCAGGTCCGTTAACTCGAGGGTGACATGCCTCTCTGGGGAGGGCTCGGTCATCGATGCCTTCCCCATCGCCGAAGAGCGGATCCCCGCCTGCCCCGTCTGCTCTGTAAGCCATGGAATCACGAGAAAGAAAAAAAGGAGGCCCGCGAAGAGAATCCCCGAACAGAGGATTATCAGGGGGGCCCGGTTGAGCAGCCTCCTCGCCGGATGGGTCTTCTGCGATGTCTTCGTGTGTTCCCGCCAGCCGGAAGAATAGAGATGATTCGTGCTCATGTGAAACTTGGCTCTGGTTGCTGGTTGCCGGATACTGGATCCTTGATACTGGTTGCTTTTAGCTTTCAGCTCGTCGCTGGTCGAAGATCCCGTCTTCAGCGGAATTGCTGGTTCTCTACTTCAGACACTTAACACCATTTTAGTCACTTTAGCTCACTTTAGGCACTTGTAACGGTTTTTGTCTGATCTGATCAGCCTTCTCGCCGGTCAAAGGGGCGGCTCATCGGGAGATGGCGTCCATCCCTCCCATGTAAGACCGGAGCGCTTCGGGGATGGAGATACTTCCGTCTTTCTGCTGATAGTTCTCTAAAATCGCCACCAGTGTCCTGCCCACTGCCAGGCCTGATCCGTTGAGGGTATGCACCAGCTCTGTCCCACTCCCCCCCTTCCTCTTGAACCGGATGCCGGCCCGCCTGGCCTGAAAATCAGTGAAATTGCTGCACGATGATATCTCACGATAGAGGTCCTGCCCAGGAAGCCAGACCTCGAGATCATAGGTCTTGGCTGCTGAAAAACCGATGTCACCGGTACATAGTGAAATCACTCGATAGGGAAGTTCCAGGCGTCTGAGGACCTCCTCCCCGTTCCGGGTCAGCATTTCCAATTCATCGTAAGATGTCTCAGGCCTCACAAACTTGACCAACTCCACCTTGTTGAACTGATGCTGCCGGATAAGGCCCCGGGTGTCCTTGCCGTACGATCCCGCCTCGGACCGGAAACAGGGGGTATAGGCTGCGTAGTAGATCGGCAGATCTTCCTCACTCAAGACCTCATCCCTGTGGATGTTGGTAACAGGGACCTCTGCCGTAGGAATCAGATAGAGGTCCCATCCCTCCACCTTGAACAGGTCTTCCTTGAACTTGGGCAACTGTCCGGTGCCCGTCATGGAAGCGCTGTTGACCATGAAGGGTGGCAGAATTTCGGTATAGCCATGTTCCCGGGTGTGCATATCGAGCATGAAGCTGATGAGGGCCCTCTCCAACTTCGCGCCCAGGCCGCGGTAAAGGGCAAATCTCGCTCCCGCAATTTTGGCCGCACATTCGAAATCGAGAATCCCCAGGGCCTCTCCGATTTCCCAGTGTGGACGGGGGGCAAAATCCATTTCTCTGATCTCCCCCCAAGTCCGTATCACCGGATTATCCTTTTCATCCTTTCCAACCGGTACCGAGCTGTCCGGAATGTTGGGAATCACCATGAGCATCTGATCGAGTTCTTCAACAAATTTAAGGAGTTCTTTCTCCTTTTCCTTTATCTCAGAAGCAACGGTTTTCATTTCAGCAATGACGGTTGAGGCATCCTCGCCCCTCTTTTTCATAACCGCGATATCTTCGCTCACACGGTTTTTTTGATGGCGAAGTGCCTCCATCCCCGCCAGGATCTCTCTTCTCTTCTGATCCAGGGTCTCAAACCGGGAAATATTCAGGTCGTATCCCCGGTTTTTCAACATATTTTCAATATCATTTAGATGGGACCTAACGAATTTAAGATCAAGCATGGTCTTCTCCTCGATAAACGCGGCAGATTGGCATTGCTGTTCGATTGCCCCCTGTAGCCTCGCAACATGTATTACACGATAGGGAAGAAATGGTCAAACGTTTTGCCACGCGAATCGGGTTTGCAGTTTCCTGAGACTTGTGCTATAGCACAAAACTTCCGTAATCACCACATGATCGGGTTTACGATCAGAAAGCCCCGAGACAGGGCATGCTCCATTGGAGCTGCTGAGTATGAAACACCGAACATCAAAAAACCGGTCCAATATCTTCTGGCACTTTTTTGCCTCGGTCAAATTGGCGATCGTACTGCTAATCATCCTGGCCATCTTGTGTATCTTAGGGACCGTGATCCCCCAGCAGCGGGAGGCAGTCGAGTTTGCCAGCCGTCTCAGCCCCTCCATGCTCCGAATACTTATCTCCCTTGACCTGTTCGACATGTACCATTCTCTATGGTTCAGGGTCCTTCTCGGGCTCATTACCCTCAATCTGATTGTCTGCTCTCTTGACAGGTGGCCCGCAACCTGGAAGCGGTTTACCATCCGACCGGAACCCGACCGGACAAAGCCCTTTGACGGGTTGGCCCCGGAGCAATCGTGTACGACCACCGAGGTCCCGAAAGAATCCGCAGACAGGGTCGGCCGGTTGCTTCAATCGCGCTACAGAAAAATCAGGGAAAAGGAGGCGGGGGGAAATCGCTTCTTCTATGCAGAAAAGGGAGGCCTTTCCCATTTTGGCGTCTATTTCGTCCATTTGAGCGTACTCCTTATCCTTGTGGGTGGCCTGGTGGGTTCCTTTTTCGGCTTCGAGGCCTATGTCAACATCCTGGAGGGGGAACAGACAGATACGGTCATGCTCAGGAAAGGAATGAGGCCCTTGAAACTGAACTTCAACGTGCGCTGCGACCGGTTCACGGTCGATTTCTATGAAAACGGCGCACCCAAAGAATACCGCTCCGACCTCAGCTTTCTTGTAAACGGAAAGGAGATCAAAAAAATTCCTGTTCTGGTGAACCATCCCGTGGAGTTCATGGGGGTTACCTTTTATCAGTCCAGTTACGGCACCACGCCGGGAAAGATGGTTGATCTGAGGATATCCGGTCCCGGGGACTCAGTGACCGCCCTGAAGGTCGAATCCGGAAAGGCGGTCGAACTGCCCGGCGGTGAAGGAAACTTCAGGGTGGTTGACGCGAGGGGAGATATCATGAATATGGGGCCTGCGGTCCTGATCTCAGTCCAGCCCACCAGCCACACTGAGACCGTGGACTTCTGGGTATTCAAGGATGAGGAACAGGCACTGGGCAAGCTCCCGGGGCCGATGCGCCAGTCTCTCAAATTTAACCCTGCGGCCTTTAAGCCGTATACCTTTTTCGTGGATGGGCTGGAAACCAGATATTACACCGGGCTTCAGGTCAACAGGGATCCCGGGGTGTCCATTGTCTGGGTCGGGTGTTTTCTGATGGTCGCGGGTCTCTTTTTCACCTTTTTCACCTCCCACCGCAGAATATGGGTCCGGGTATTGGGTGCAGGATCGGGGGTCAGAATCGACGTGGCGGGCACGGCAAACAAAAACCCGGTCGGGCTTGAGAGGGAGCTGGAGCATCTCGTGAAGGATATCCGGAAGATTGACAATTGACTATTGAAAAACCCGAAACTGGGAACTGGATATGACGACGTGTGAACTCAACGAACCCAATGAACCCAACGAGCCCAACAAACTCAAAAAACCAGCAGCGAGTGACCAGCATCAAGTATCCAGTATCCAGCCCGAACGGCTGATCATCCATTGGACCAGAAGGGCGGAAAAGCATGTTAAATTCCATCATCCTTAGCTATACGACGTTTATCTATTTTGCTGCATTCATGCTCTATCTCCTCGGCATGGTCATGAACCGGGATCTTCTTGCCCGGCTCGGCACCTTTGCCTCTCTCATCGGGCTGACGGCCCAGACCGTAGCCATCATTCTCAGGTGGGTGGCGTCCTACCGGATGGGCATCGGTCATGCACCGTTTTCCAACCTGTATGAATCGCTGATTTTTTTTGCCTGGACCCTCATGTTGCTCTATATCATCGTGGAATGGCGGACCAGGAACAGGACCTTCGGGACCTTTGTCACGCCGCTGGCATTCCTGGCCATGGCCTATGCCTCCTTCTCCCCCAATATCGGCAGCCACATCCAGCCGCTCATCCCCGCCCTCAAGAGCAACTGGCTCATCAGCCATGTGATCACCTGCTTTTTCGGTTATGCCGCATTCGGGCTTTCCTTCGGTCTCAGCATCATGTATCTCCTCAAGCGACTGGATGCGTCGGAGAAGAAAAACATCTTCCTGAAACTCATCCCTTCACAAGGCATTCTCGATGATCTCAACTACCAGATGATTGTCATCGGCTTTCTTATGTTGACCCTCGGAATTATCACGGGAGCCGTTTGGGCCCATTCCGCGTGGGGAAGCTACTGGAGCTGGGACCCGAAGGAGACATGGTCTCTCATTACCTGGCTTATCTATGCGGCTGTGATCCATTCACGCATGGTGAGGGGCTGGAAGGGGAAGCGAATCGCCATCCTCTCCATGGTCGGGTTCTTTTGCGTCCTGTTTACCTATTTCGGCGTCAACTATCTGGCCGGGCTCCACAGCTACGCCAAGTAACGGGCTGGGGGAAACTGGCTGCTGGTTGCTGGATACTGGTTACTTGATACTGGATGAATGACTGGATGATTGGATGATTAGGGTGATAGTTTTTCGGCCTTCTGACCTTTGACATCCGGCTTCTGACCTTTGGCTGTTCCCTCGTTCCAACATTCCTTGTTCCCATGCTCTGCGCGGGAACACATTCCGGGACGCTCTGCGTTCCTTCGGGTCTGGTTTATCTGGACCAGATCCCGATCAGGAGCTGGAAGGCCACACTGAAATCCTACTGCATAGGATTCCTTGCAAACCTCGAAAATGCCTCAGCATAGTCTTTTCCGCCCACCAGGTAGGTGTCGTTATGTCCGGCTCCTGGTATCGAATAAAAAAGCTTGGGATCCGGTGCAGACCTGTACAATCTTTGTCCCATTAAAAAGGGAACGATCTCATCCTCCTCTCCGTGTATAATGAGCTTGGGAACATAAATCGTCTGGATTTTCTTTAGGTTGTTATAGTCGGCGGGCAAAAAGGGCGAGAGGAGCTGAAACAGGAACATCTGTTTCGCCATGTCCCGGATGGAGGTAAAGGCGCTCTCGATGATAAGGGACCTGACCTCCTTTCTCATGGCAATTTCAATGGCCACTGCAGCCCCGAGGGAACGGCCAAAGGATACGATGCGGTCAGGAGAAATCTTTTTGTGCGAGATCAGGTAATCATAGGCTGCCAGGCCATCCTGATAGATGCCCTTCTCCGAAGGATGCCCCCTGCTCCTGCCATACCCACTGTAGTCATAGATAAAGACCTGGAGCCCCTGATTCAGCAGCAACCTTACATTCTCCAGTCGATGGGAGATGTTGCCTGCATTCCCGTGCGAAAAGAGAATGACAGGAGGGTTGCCGTGAAGAGGGAAAAACCACCCGTGAAGTCGCGTCCCGCCTGTGGCTTCGAAACACACATCTTCAGCGGTCAGGCCCCAGTCTGCGGGTGTCGCCTCAAGAGAACGATCCGGAAAAAAGACAAAGAAGTTTTCGATCCAGGGATAGAAAAGGCAACCCATAATTCCCAGCAAGAGCGCCAGCAAAATGGCCCGGAACCAGCCTTTCGACATAATGGATGTGCGCAGATGCTTCCTTTTCAGCTTCAGTCTCCCACCGCGACGCTGGGAAAGAGTGACCTGTCCGTGTGGGGGATGAACTTGGCCGCGCTGAAGAGGTTCATGAATTCCTGGTTCACATTGAGCTCCAGATAGGTAATCTGATCTCTGATCTGAAACAGGGATTCCTTCGCCTCAGCCCCAAGAAGGCCCATAGCGGCCCCTTCAAGGGAGGTATTTCCCAGGGATACATAGGTCTCAAGGGGGAGATCCGGTATCATCCCGATGGTAATAGCCGACCGCGGGTCGATGTAGGAACCGAATGTCCCGGCCACATAGAATTTCCCTATCTCCGTAAAGGAAATATTCACCGTGTTGGCAATGGTGGTCAGAATGGTATACATGGCGGCCTTGGACCGGATGAGCCCGTCGATATCGGTCTGGCTCAAGGTGAGGGCGCGGCCGGTCCCGGAATCTTCTGGAGGCACCACGATTAGATGACGGATGCCATCCTGCTCCACGAGTCGGTCCCCGCAGGCGGCGTCCACAAACTTCCCCCTCAAATCGATCATCCCCGCCACGAAGAGCTGGGCCGCAAGGTCAATCAGCCCGGAACCACATATCCCCACGGGCCCTTTTCCCTGGGGGGCGTCAGCAGACTCATCCTGAATTATCCCTATCTTGAACTCGCGTGTGACCGGATCAATGACCACCTTATCGATCACACCGGGACCGGCCATCATCCCCATGTCCGCAACGCCCCCCTCCAGGGCAGGACCTGCCGCCCCTGCGCAGGCCATAAGCCACTCCCTGTTGCCGATAACCACCTCGGCATTGGTTCCCACATCCACCAGGAAGGAAATCTCGCTCTGCCGGTTCATGCCTGAAGCCAGAATCCCCGCTATCAGGTCCCCGCCGAAATAGCTGCCCACATTGGGAGACACCAAAATGGGGGCGCCCGGGTTGATGGTCAGGCCCAGTTCCCTCGATGGGATCAGTCCTGGCCGGTTCACCACGGGGATATACGGTTCACGGCAGATCCCGTAGGGATTCAGACCCAGAAAAAGATGCGTCATGGTGGTGTTCCCGGCCACAGACATGCCCACTATCGACGCCGGCCGGATCCCATGTTTTTGTGTGAGGGCCTTGATTTCTTCATTGAGCCGCTCAATCAACATCCCCTGGAGCCGCGAAAGCCCTCCGTCCCGGGTTGCGAAATGGATCCGGGTAAGGATGTCCGCCCCGATCTCGATCTGGGGATTATGGAAGGAGGTCTCATCCGTAACGCTCCCGGTTTCAAGATCCATCAGCCTCAGGACAAGGGTTGAACTCCCCAGGTCGAGCGCGAGACCAAAAATCCCCTCCCCATCCCGCGCATCCGATATATCGATCAGATGCCAGCTGTCATGCTCCTGATAAACGGATGCGCTCACGTGATACTCCCACCGTCTGAGAGAGGAGGATACCTTTCCTGCCAGTGAGAAATCAACACACACATCTTCCATACCAAGGGACTTCCTTATCCCCTTGATCAGGCGATCCACGTCAGCAGTATTGTCGCTGAGACTCGGGGGCTTGAGACCCGGCGATACCTTCCTGATCCACCCATTGTTTTCCCCATTGATCTTCATTGGCAACCGTTTCTCACTCCCCGATAATCTTCACCAGGACGCGCTTCCTTCTCCTTCCGTCGAATTCACCGTAAAAGATCTGCTCCCAGGTCCCGAAATCGAGCCTGCCGTCCGTAACGGCGACCACCACCTCGCGGCCCATGACCTGCCGCTTCATATGGGCGTCTGCATTGTCTTCCCCCACATTGTGCCGGTACTGGGCTACAGGTTCGTGGGGCGCCAGTTTCTCCAGCCATACGTCATAATCGTGGTGGAGACCGGCCTCATCGTCATTGATAAAGACTGATGCGGTAATGTGCATTGCATTAACCAGGACCAGCCCCTCCTGGATGCCGCTCTCCTTCAAACATTCATTCACCTGGGGGGTAATGTTAATAAAGGCCCTCCTGGAAGGCACCTGGAACCAGAGTTCCTTTCTGTAGCTTTTCATAATCTTCGTCCTTTCTAAAAGACCCAAGCCCGCGCGCCCGGGAAAAAATCGGCTGCACCGCTGCATTATTATGGGTCTTGATAAAAATTGCAAAAGAGAAAAGCAGAATCAGACTAAAAAGTCAATGGATGTTGACCTGGGCGGTGGTTGCTTGATGACTGGATGATTAGGATGCTTGGATGGGCCTTTTCCCACCTCTCACCTCCGACCACTGATCTCTGGCCTTGCGCCTTACGCGGAGGCAGATTTCCATTTACACGATCCTTCAAACATATTATGAATAATCTCACGGGAAAATCCTGCGGGAACATATTTCATTTTTGATGAGCGGAATAAAAGGGAGGAGAGCGTGAACCAAGACAGGAATGAAGCTGCACAGGAATTCATGGAAGAAATTGTCGATGACCTTGGATACACGCCGAAAGGCGGTAAAAATCAGGGCTCCGGTTCGACCGTTGATCCAAGGCCTGTCCCAAGATTAGTCATTCGCTGGGGCATGGGCATCGTTCTGCTCATCGCCGTGATCGCCTTCTTCGTGATGGGCAGAAACGGGGACAGTACCGAAGAGCTTGCCTCCATAAAGGCCGGGGTGAACAGGCTTGAAGACCGGCTGGCCCGTCTGGAGGGACTCGAAAAACTCGAGGACAGAATCGTCCGACTCGAGAAAGAGGGAAAGCGGCTGCAACAGGAGATCCAGAAAATAATCAGCCGCGACATGACCGCTTCTCCAAAAAGACCGTCCCCAGCGGTCGAACAGAAGTATCACACGGTTCGGTCCGGCGAGAGCCTGTATACGATCGCCAAGAAGTACGGCATCTCAACGGACAGGTTGTGCAAGCTGAACAAGATAACCTCAAAAGAACCGATCCAGCCGGGTCAGAAGCTCCTGGTGGGCGGATAAATGCAATCCCCTTCGCCTTACCCGGTGACCCTCTGATCATATGTATCCTGAATCGCCTCCACCAGGGATGTCAAGGTCAGATTCACAGGGGTCGGGATGCCGAATTTGAGACCCTCTCGGACGATAGCCCCGTTAATGGCCTGGATCTCGGTGACCCGCTCCCCTAATACGTCTTGAAGCATGGAGGCCACATTTTCCGCGGTAGCGCGGCACACCTCCAGAACCCGTTCAAAGGGGTCGGGATACGGCAGACGAATCCCCCTGGCGTCAGCAACGCTCACGGCCTCCCGAACGGCCATCTTCATGACCGTCTTAGCCCCCTTTAGGGCCGGAAGCTCACCGTTTTTTACCCGGGTGATGGCTGTCAGGGCATTGATGCCCACATTCACAATCAGTTTCCCCCAGATAAGGTTTTCCACATTGTCGGCTGTGCGGGTATCGAAACCCGCCCCCTCAAAGGCCCTGACGATTTCCGCGACCGGGCCGTCCGCACTGCCTGCCGGCCCGATAACAGTCTGCCCCCGTCCGGCGTGCCTTGCGTGACCCGGACCCAAGAGTGTGGCCCCTTCTGCCGTGACGCCGCCCAATACCCTCCCCTTCCCGAATACTTCCTCTAACAACTCCAGATTGCCGAGACCATTCTGAAGGGTCAAAACCGATGTCTGAAGGTGAATCCACGGGGCGATCTCCTCCGCCGCCTCCCTTGTCTGGTTTGCCTTCACGCAGAACAGGGCCACATCCGGTTCTTCTGCAATGCCCCCCGTGACCGCCTGGACATGGATCCGTTCTTCGCCGGTTGCTTCCTCAAGACAGATGCCATGTCTGTTGATGAAATCCGCCCGCTCCGGCTTATAATCCGCAATCGTCACGTGATGCCCCACCTTTTTCAGACGGTTGGCAAAGAGGCATCCCATGGCGCCGGGACCTACAACCAAAAAATTCATTGTTTCACTCCTCCGATATGTCAGGCACAAGGCATAAGGCGCAAGGGCAGCAACATGGGATATAGGAATTGACTATTTACCATTGACTATTGAAAAATACCAGCACCACTACAACCTGTCCGCCTCTTCTTCCTTCATGACAAAACTGTGTTCCGGGCCGGGAAATATCCCTTTCTCCACCTCCTCCCGGTACTGGACCAGGGCCTCCCGTATCCTGGGGGCCAGATTGACGTACTGCTTCACCATCTTGGGGGTGAACCGCTCAAACAGTCCCACCAGATCATGATAGACCAGCACCTGGCCGTCGCAGTATTTGCCGGCGCCGATTCCGATGGTAGGGATCTTCAGACTGTCCGTGATCTTGGAAGCGACCTGGTCTGGAATGCATTCCAGAACAATCATAAAGGCCCCTGCATCTTCGAGATCTTTCGCAGACCGGATGAGTTTGTTTGCGCTTTCAGCGTCCTTGCCCTGAACCTTGAAGCCGCTGAGCTTGGTGGCCGTCTGGGGAGTTAATCCGATGTGGGCGCAGACCGGTATCCCTGCATCCGTAATGGCCTTGACCACGTGGATCATTTCAGAACCCCCTTCAAGTTTTACCGCCTCACACCCTGCCTCCTTTATAAAACGGCCGGCATTCTCCACCGCCTTTTCCACGCTCACCTGATAGGACATAAAGGGCATGTCCCCGATGATAAAGCTCAGTTTCGCCCCCCGGCGCACGGCCTTGCAGTGATGGATCATCTCATCCATTGTCACCGGGACAGTGGATTCATAACCGAGAACGACCATGGCCAGGGAATCTCCCACCAATATGGTATCGATTTCAGCCTGATCAACCAGACTGGCCGTAGGATAGTCGTAGGCCGTCATCATGGTGATCTTTCTTCCTTCGCTCACTTTCTTCTCAAGATAACTGATAGTCACTTTTTGTCGGGCCACCTGTTTCACCTCCTGAGGATTAATGTTGAAATGTCATGGAATTCCGGTTGCCAGGCTGTGGAAGCCCCGTCAGATCCCGATAGAAAGCGGGACTGCTTCCATGAGACGGATCGCACAAAAAAAAAGGCCTTGCAGTGACACCGCAAGACCTTTTTGGATTTAACGAGAATTATTAAGGAGAACCGCTGCTATCATCAATGGTCGTCTCCCCTTTCAAATCGCCTGTCAGTCTGCTTAACCGTCCCGGTCGTGTATTCACTCCCAGATCCAGGCGGCGTCATCTTCAGGACCTATGCAATGATAATGATCTTCCCCGGATAGGTTCCCATTATTGAAAGGTTTACCTTCCCTGTGGGGTGTATCGATAAATAGTTAACAGATGAGGCCGCCTTTGTCAATACATTTCTGAACCATCTTCTACGCAGTCAGCCCCTTTTCTATGCCCGGAAAGGACCGTTTTACGGGACGTAATTTTATGAGGCTCAGAAAACAAGCGGGGGGTTTGGGAATATTGAGTCATGTTCTCGGCAGGAACTTCTTAGAATAATTCGCAATCCCTGAATTCCTCAATCCCTCAATCCTTGAATTCATCTCATAAGGCCTTTTTATATGGCGGGCATTTTATGGTTGAACCGGATCTCTTCCTGTGTATAATAAATGCCTTATCGTCACCATGAAAACCTCGTCAGCCTTTAACCTTGAAAGGGGGCCACCATGGCTCAGATCGATGCCTTTTTTAAACTGATGAATGACCAGGGTGCCTCAGACCTTCACCTGATGGCCGGGCAGCAGCCTGTACTTCGGATTCAGGGGGACCTGGAGCGGGTAAAATACAGGGAACTCGATAGCGACAGCCTCAAGGCCATGCTCTATGAAATTGCGCCGGAAGAGAAGGTAAAGGTCTTTGAGGAAACCGGGGATGTGGACTTTGCCTATGAGATTCCCGGCCTTGCACGATACCGGGCCAACTTCTTCGAGCAGAAAAACGGGGTCGGCGCGGTCTTCAGAGAGATCCCCTCCACGGTTCTCACCTGCGAACAACTAGGGCTTCCGCCCGTGGTCCGGAAGTTGGCGTCCCTGCCCAGGGGTCTGGTACTCGTGACCGGACCTACCGGAAGTGGAAAATCCACCACATTGGCGGCCATCATCGATGAGGCCAACAAGACGCGAAAGGATCATATCCTCACTATTGAAGATCCGATTGAATTTGTGCATAAAAGCGACAAGGCAATCATTAATCATCGTGAGGTGGGCCTTCACACCCGTAGTTTTGCCGCGGCCCTGAGAGGCGCATTGAGGGAGGACCCGGACATTATAATGGTGGGGGAAATGCGCGACCTGGAGACGATTTCATTGGCCATCGAGGCCTCTGCAACAGGCCATCTCGTCTTCGGCACCCTCCATACCACCAGCGCGGCAAAGACCGTGGACCGGGTTATAGAGGTCTTTCCTGTGACCCAGCAGGAACAGATCCGAAACACCCTTGCGGACGGGCTCAGGGCGGTCGTTGCCCAGAACCTCTTCAAGCGTATCGACAAGAAGGCCCGATGCGCTGCACTCGAAATCATGATCGCAACTCCTGCTGTCCGGAACCTAATCAGGGAAAGCAAGACATTCCAGATCCCTTCAACGATACAGACTGGGAAGAAATATGGGATGCAGACATTGGACGATGCCATCATGAACTTCCTGAATAAAAAAATGATCAGCGCGGACGATGCCTACGCCAAGTCCAATGACAAGTCCAAGTTCCTTCCCTTTTTGAAGAATCCGCCCACTGATTTTACAGAGGCGTGAGGGAGCGCAACCGTTCGCGAATAAGGAGATACTTCGATGAGACAACAGCAGATCGATCATATCCTGAGCTCCATGTTGAAATCCCACGACAATGTGTCGGATCTCAACATGACCGTGGATAAACCGTTTCAGGTGGAATCCTCCGGGCAACTGGTCCCGGTGCTGCTGAGACCTCCCATTGACCGACTGACGCCCTTTCAGACCGAGATATTCGCCCTCAACCTCATCGGCAGCGACCGGCGCCTCACCCGAACGCTCCTGACCGAAGGCTCGTGTGATTCATCCTACCAGTTGGCAGGCAAGGCCCGTTTCAGGGTCAATATCTTCTCCCAGAAGGGTTGCTATTCAATTGTGATGCGTCAATTGGCCACCCAGGTCCCTACCATTGCCGGCCTCAATCTGCCGTCTGCCTTCTCCAAAATGACCGGTGAAAAGAATGGGATTATCCTCGTGACAGGGGCCACCGGTAGTGGAAAGACCACCTCCCTGGCCGCCCTCCTGAACGAAATCAACGAGACAAAATCCGTTCACGTGGTCACACTGGAAGACCCTGTGGAGTACGTCCACCCCCAGAAGAAGGCAACCTTCAATCAGCGCGAGCTAGGCACGGACTTCGATGCCTTTGCATCAGGCCTGAGGGCTGCCCTGAGACAGGCTCCCAAGGTAGTGCTGGTGGGCGAAATGAGGGACCGGGAGACCGTGGAAATCGGCCTTTCTGCCGCAGAAACCGGGCACTTGGTCCTCAGCACCCTCCACACTGTGGATGCAGGACAGACGATTAACAGAATCGTCGGCATGTTTGAGCAGGAAGACGAAAAACAGATACGTATCCGGCTTGCCGATACCGTACGCTGGATCGTCTGCCAGCGGCTCCTCCCCAAGGTGGGAGGGGGGCGTGTAGCAGCATTTGAAATCATGGGGTCTAACCTGAGGATAAAGGATACGATCCTCCATGGCGAGTCCGAAGGCAAGACGTACTACGAAATTATCGAAGGGAGCCAGCCTTTTGGAATGATGACCTTTGACCAATGTATTGCCGAACTTTACGAAAATGGTCTTGTCGAGGAAGACACAGCCATGGGTTACGCATCGAGAAAGGCCATTGTAGGGAGAGCCATTGATACCATCAAGTCTCAGAGAGGCGAGAAGACGACCACCATCGAAGGCTTGGCCATTGATAAAGATTATGGACAAGAGGATGGAAAAAAGGGGCTTTTTTGAGGAGTAAATCGAATGGAAATCGTATGCGAATCGTGCAATGCCAAATTGAATATCCCGGATGAAAAGCTTCCCAAGGGACAACGGGTGAGCGTCAGATGCCCCCGGTGCAAGAACAAGCTGGTTATCGATGCCACAACGGTGGAATCAGAGGTTCCCTCTCCCCCGGATCAGGTCTCCGACAGATCAGAAAGTCCTGTAGAGGATACGGCCTTGCCTTCAGTGCAAGAGGAATATGATTCGTCCCCATCTGAGGAAAAGCCCAGTTTTGATGATATGGATGCGGACAGCGCCCTCGATTCTTATGGAGAGGGAGAGAAGCTGGCGCTTGTCATGGTGGCTGACAACCTTCGCCTGGAAAAGATAAAAGAGGCCCTCGACGAACTGGGCTACAACACAATTCGAGCCGAAAACACCCGTGAAGCCGTGTCCAAGATGCGATTTCAAAACTTTGATCTGGTGATTTTATCCGACCTTTTCGACAATACCCGGCTTCAACAAAGTCCTATACTCCAATACCTTAACCATCTCTCCATGTCTGTCCGCAGAAAGATGTTTGTTCTCTTGATGAGCGATACATTCCGGACCATGGATCATATGTCGGCATTCGCTATGAGCGCCAATCTGGTCGCGAACTGGAAAGACCTGGGCAGGCTCTCAAACATATTGGGACGGGCGGCGTCGGACAATGAGAAGTTCTACAAGGTCTTTATGGATGTCTTGAGAGAAACAGGAAAGGCCTAAGAAAGGATTGTCGATTGATGATTGTCGATTGACAAAACGTAACATACAAGATAATTGAAGGACCGCCTTTATTTGATAACGGTTGAACCTGTAAGGGGCACCGATTGAAAAAAACATGAATCGAACAGATCGATACAGGCTGAGGATACAAAACTGTGTGGGAACCATCCTTGATGTGCACAGTACCATCAGCAAGAAATTTGAAAACCAGGAGCTTCTGTCCCAATTTGAGGGGTTGGAGGAAGCCCTCGAGACCCTTGATATGAGTCTTGTCTCTGAAGGGGACATCCTGATGGTTGAACAGGCCACAAACGCCCTCCTGGACGAATTCCGCGCCCTTTTTGAAGCAGGTCCGTTCGGACCTGTTTACGGACATGCATTGAATTGATACGGGACGGCATGTAACCATACTTCTGCAGGGACGACCCTTCCCCGCTTCATCCCTCTATATTCGCTCTTCAATTTCAGCCCTTACCTCACCCCTGACGGATCGACCCTGCAATCAAGGATCGCGGCGCCTTTGATCTTGGCCAATCGCGCTTTCCAAAGGCCCCTCAGTGTATCGATCGGTTCTCTATCTCCCACAGCCCAGAGGGAACCTCCTGCGCCTGCCCCCGTGAATCTGGCCCCACACCCCGCATTTTCCGCCGTTTCTATCAGCTCCTGTGTAACCGGCGTGAGGGCCTCCGGCGTGATCTCCCTTCTGACAGTCATCTCTTCCCGGATCAGGACAGCCGCCCGGTTCCAGTCCCTCGCCTCAATGGCCCGGCCGAACCGGCGCACCGTCTCGTTGACCTTCAGCCATCCCGTCCGTGTTCTGCCTGAAAGAAAATCCCTGATCCACCGGCGGTTTGTACTCAACGCTGTATGGCGCTTTCCGCTGTATGCGACCAGAAGATGTCTTGAGAGCGCTGTCTGTCCCTCCCGGTCCAGGAGCGCCCGCCTTCTGAACAGGGCGTTTTGGTTTCCATACTGCCATTCCCATTGCTGAACCCCTCCATAGACCGCAGCGGCCTGGTCCTGAATACCGCAGTTGCCGCCGCTGATGCCATCCTCCAGGTGATACCCCAGATGAAGGATCTCCTTTTTAGAGAGGCCCTTTCCGCCAAGTTCGGACGCCGTCGTTGACAGTGCCCTGATGAGCGCCACGAGCGCCGTGCTGGATCCTCCCAGGGCCGATCTCACCGGGGATTGAGAATCGATCCGTACCTCCAAACCGTGGAAGCCGAAAAAAGAAACGGCCGCAAAAAAAAGGCCAAACCGGGTGTCAAAGGGGAGCCTGTCTACGGAGAAAATCTCAGGCTCGGCAAAACCGATGGAGCTGATCTTCACCTGGCCGGCCTCATAGGGATGGAGCGACGCGGAGGTCCGTAGGGTAAGGGCGATGTTGACAGTCGTCGGTTGAATCGTTTCAAGGGGAAGCGCCAGTGCCTTGATGTCCCAGGTACCTCCCGAATCGACGCGACAGGGCGCCGAGGCCACGACAGGCTGTTTTGAGAGGAAATCTTTTATCAGAATCATACAGGGAGTCCTTTTGGGGAAGAAACCCCCACGGGCTTTTTTCATATGCCTAAAATGTTACGCTTACTTTAGTCACTTAAACCGGAAGACGTCTTCAGACCGTGATTCAGCCACAGCCTTGCCATGAAAAGCCCGGATATAGTCTTTGCATCCCCTATCTCACCCCTTTGCAGCATCTTAACCGCCTCGTCGAACCCGACTTCATGGACCTGAAGGATCTCATCCCTGTCTAAGCGCTGCCTCGCAGGGGAGAGATCCATGGCACAGAAGATATGGATCCGCTCATCCGAATATCCGGGCACCGGGGTGATCTCTCCCAGTTTGTGCCATGTATCGGCTGAATATCCGATCTCTTCAACCAGCTCCCGTTTTGCACATTCCAGAGGCGTTTCATCCGGGTCCAGTGTCCCGGCAGGGATCTCCCAGATAAAACCGCCCATTGCATGACGATACTGCCGGATCATCAGCAGGGTGTTGTTTTCCGTCAGAGGGACCATGGCCGCGGCCCCGGGATGACGGACAATATCCAGATCAACGGTGACGCCGTTTTCCAGCGCAACCTTCTCCCTGACAAGCGTGAATACCCTTCCCTTGTGAAGGGTAACGCGTTCAAGGGTTTTTGCACTCATTCTCTCCTCCGAGATGCATATCTACGCACTGCCCTCACTCATCACCCCCAACCATGGGCACAAATCGAACCAGCATCGCCTCTTCCATCTTGAGCCGACCCCCTGTCTTGACGCCGACCACCAGTCTCTGAACGGACCCTTCGCCGCCCAACGGGATGATCATGCGGCCCCCTTCCTTCAACTGCTCAATCAGGGGCTCAGGGATCTTCTCCGGAGCGCATGTTGCGATGATGGCGTCAAAGGGGGCCATCCTGGGCCATCCCTTGTAGCCATCTCCGATCCTGATGTGGATGTTTGTGTACCCCAATTCGGCCAAGGTCTGGCTGGCCCTTTTTCCCAATGTTTCCACGATCTCAATGGAATATACATCCTTGACGATCTCCGCCAGAACGGCGGCCTGATACCCGGAACCTGTACCGATTTCAAGGACCTTGTCCCCTGGTTTGAGCCTCAGCGCCTCTGTCATGAAGGCCACGATATAGGGCTGGGAGATGGTCTGGCCTTCACCGATGGGGAGGGGATGGTCGGCATAGGCTGACACCCGGTATTTTTCGGGTACAAAAAGGTGCCTGGGCACCGTTTTCATGGCCCGTATGACATCCCGGTCTCTTACCCCCCTGTCGATAATCTGCGACTCGACCATGACCTCCCGGGAACGCGCGAAGTCCGTTGCTTCCTGGGCAAGGCATGTGAAAAGACCGCACAGCACAAAAAAGAAAATAAATAGATAACACAAAGATTTCTTGATCATTCTGAGTTCCATTGGGGTTAAGCAGGAAAATAGACCTTGGGAATGAATATTACCTTATAAAAATACTCTCCGCAAACCACAATTTTTTCAGGGGTCCGATTCTTCAATTCTGCGCGCTAGAGGCGGAGCATTTCGACTGTCTGTGTTCCACCCTGCTCATTCACGGAGTTGGTAGACAATGATCGACCTGGAGTACCCCTTCACAAAGCGGGCAGCCTCCTTCGCCAAGGGGAAACTCTCCCTCAACTGTTCAACCGTCTCCTGGCTCACCAGGATGTCGCATCCTAATTCCCGGGTCAGCCCCTGAATGCGCGAGGCCACATTGACCGTATTGCCGATGAGAGAATAGGCCGACTGCTCTTCGCTCCCCGAATTGCCCGCCAGCACATTCCCCGAATGGATACCGATCCCGTGGTCAAACGGCGGCTTGCCCGAGGCAATCCGCTCCGCATTCAGCTCCTTCAGAGCCCTGCGCATGTCTATGGCCGCCCGGACAGCTGCATCCGCATGGCCCTCAAAATGAACTGGGACACCGAATATCGACTCGATTTCATCCCCCACAAACTGGAGCACCAGCCCCCTGCGGAGACGTATGGCCCGATGCATGGCCGTGAAATAGGCCCGCAACCCCGACATGACCTCTTCAGGGGGATTGTTCTCGACAAAAGGGGTAAAATCCCTAAGGTCGACAAACATCACGGTTCCCTCTCGTCGCTCCCCTTCTAAAGGAATACGGCCGGAAAGGATCTCGTCCCGGATTTCAGGCGTCACGTACTTGCCAAAGGCGTCTCTTAGCTTCTTCCGATCAGCCAGGCCCCTGATCATCTGATTGCCGGCGTCTCCCAATATGCCGATCTCGTCGTTTCCTATCACGCGAATCCGGGTGCTGTAGTCTCCGTCCCGAACCTTTACCGTAGCGTCCAACATGTTTTCCAAGGGCTGAACGATCGATCTGCTGACCAACCTGTTGAGAAACCCCGTGCTGATAAAAAACATGCCAAAAAGGACGCAGGTGAAGATGATAATCCTGCGGCCGTATTCCTCGGCCGACATGACCGCCGGGTCCAGTTCCCACTGCAGGGTAATCAAGGTAGCCAAGAGTATGGTCATAGGCACCACCGTTCCCATCCTGTAGAACATCCGTATACGCCGGGAGATCGATATCCTGGCCGCACCCTCGAGCTCCGCTAAACGGCCCTTAGGGAAAAAGAAAGGGATGAGTTCCCTCCGGGAGTAGGCCTCCAGCCTGTGGAAGGCGATGGAAGATGCGATGAACCCCACCATGCTGGCACGGACTGCAAAGACCACGCTGGTGCGCAGGTTCATCAGGTCCACCATATAGGCCAGAAAAAATACCAGGGCCGGAATCAGAATCCACATGCCCACATTGAAGGCTATAAAGATAAAAGGGAGGTTGATCACACGGCGCCTCGCCTTTAAAGCCATATCAAAGGGCGGGTTCTGACCTGCACGCACACTGCTCAGGCAGCGGGAAATGGGACGTAAGAGCCGATGCATCACCAACAGCGTCGGCGAACCGATGACCGTGATCAAGAAAAAGAATCCTATCAGTCGTTTTCCAACTTCCAGGGCATAGGCGAGGCCGGTTTTCTGGGCCAGATCGGCGAATTGTTTTAAGACAAAATCCGTGGGCGTGGCAATGTTGAGCAGAAAAACCACGCTGATGCCGACACCCATGGCCAGTACGCTGATGACATAAAGCCCGCGAAGGGATATGCCGGTTGCGTCAGGCCACTGATCGCTTGTGGGCTGATCTGTTTTTGTCATGTCAATTCATTCAAGAGGAGGATCTGTTTTGAGCCATAGCTTAGCATACTTGTACCCCGGTCGCAAACCTCGTTTGCTTCCTACATTGATGAAGAATTATTATCGAGTGGTCCAAAAAAACCTTTGACAAAAGAAAAGATCCTGATTATAAAGAAAAATTTTATTGCAGATGTCAAATGCACCGGTTTGGGGAGTGCCCCAAAAGGCGATATTGCAAAAGTTGGACCATTTCTGAGGCGCGCGCCTCGACGGTGACCACCTTCAGCAAGGCATACGCCCTGCGTCCCCATCGTCTAGCCAGGTCCAGGACACCCCGCTTTTCAAGCGGGACAACACCTGGCTTCAGCCGACAATGGGGAGTGAACAAAAGAATACTGTATATGGATCTATCTGGGTACTATACCCGACGGTGAGCATTTTTAGCACGGCGTAAGCTCTGCGTCCCCATCGTCTAGCCAGGTCCAGGACACCGGCCTTTCACGCCGGCAACACCGGTTCAAATCCGGTTGGGGACGCCATTTAATAAAATCAAGAGGTTAGCTGTAATAGCTCAACCTCTTTTTTTATATCTGCTGGAGCCGATTCCGCTTATTGTTGTGGTCACGTGGGGTTACCGTGAAGACACGCCGATGGGCAGTTATCGGGTGTCGCTTTGTGGTCCTTCCTGATAGCCGTTAACTGATAACGGAGAACCCGCTCCCATTTACATCTCCGGGGCGACAGGCACCC
>CAYPDL010000018.1:0-16536 GCA_964409475.1 uncultured Desulfobacteraceae bacterium
CAATCACGCAGAAGCTGTATGATACGGCCCGGAGGCCCGGGTGCACCACATCCTGGGTAACGGCAGCCGCTCCCGGAACAAAGGCAGCTGCAGAAATACCTCCGAGCAGGAGACAGATATATTGAAAGGCGCCGGAAAAGAACCCAAATGCCGCGATCATCAACACACATGAAATGGTTGATGAAAGGGCGACAAACAGAAGACGGCCGTTGATTCTCCTCTTGAGCCATTTATCCGCAAGGAATCCTCCCAAGGGGGCCCCAAAAATGGCAAGCAGCATGACGAGCCCACCTTTTATTCCTGCCCTGCTCATGGGGATACCATCCATTCTGTGAAAATAGGTGGGGAGCCATGTAAGCAAAGCGGTGTTCGCAAACATGCTGCCTGCAAATCCCAAATAGGTGAAGATGAGAGACGGAGTGCGGGTGAATTCCCTCACCATATCTCCGCCCTTCATGGGCCGCTTTTCGCCAACCCCGGCATTATCTCCGGCAGTTTTGAACAGCTCTACGCTCTTGTAGTCTCTGACCCTGAACATGAGTATGGCCACAACCATTCCGGGGAGAGCAACCAGCCCGAAGGCATGCCGCCACCCCAACTGCTCGGCAATGAGGCCGCCGACTGCAATACCGATCGCGCTTCCCAAAGGGATTGAGGCGTTCCATATCCCCATGATCCTGGCACGCTTTTCCTCGGGGAAGAGGGCGGAGATCATGGCCGTCCCTCCAGGGGCATAGCCTGCCTCGCCCACGCCGATAACGGTCCTTGCCACAAAAAGCTGGACATAGTTTCGGGTAAAGGCGCACGAGGCTGTGGCAAGGCTCCAGAGCAAAGCCATCAGTCCGATACTCTTTTTTCGGCTCCATCTGTCGATGAATATGGAAACAGGAAATGTCAGGACCACAATCGACCACGATACTCCAGAGATCAGCATGCCACACTGGGTATCGGTCAAGCCCCACTCGGCCCTTATGAACGGGAAGAGGGAAACCACCACCATCCTGTCAAGCCAGTCAAACATGTAGAGCAGAAAGAGGAGGACAAAGATATAGTGGGAGTACCTCTTTGAAATCAGATACCCGTTATCAGATCCGTTGTCGGCCATCAGCCAACCCCCCTTGCGCAGATATGGGCCGCTCCTTCGAACTCGGCGCCTGCTAATAGGATCTCCGTTCAGACAGAACCTCTTTTGAGACTCAGCGAAAATTCTTCCTTTTGGACGCGAATATGGGAGATATCTTTTTGCCGCGTTAACTCATGGATGAGAGCCATGACCGGTTTATCTCCCCTTGGGTAGTCCTTCTTTATGGGGCCCGCGGAAATAGTGGCCTCCACGTGCTCCTCCGGGAACAGGACCCGCAGCAGGAGTTCATCATCGGATATCCCTGGTCGCCCGATCTCTTTTCTCAATTCCTCGATTGACGGCTGAGGTTGTTCCCAGTTCAAAAGGCCCTTCGCCTCGGGCAGGCTCGATATCTTATCCAGGACATTCGGATCTACAGGCGCAGGCGTCTTTCCGTAATGTCCCAACACATACCGGATGCCTTCCTCTGTCGCTACTTTGTAGCGTTCCCCCAAGAGGACATTCAATACCGCCTGCGTGCCCACCAGCTGCGAAAATGGCGTGATCATAACCGGATACCCCCACTCCTCACGTATCACGCTTACCTCTTCCAGGACTTCTTCCAGTCGGTGGGCCATCCCCCTCTCGGAAAGCATAAATTCAAGATTGGAAATCATGCCGCCGGGCACCTGATGGATGTACTGGAAGGCATCGTACTCAACGGGGGCGCCCATGGGCTTACCTTCTCTTCTGGCCACATATCTGAAATGCTCAGCTATCTTCCTGACCCGATCCCCATCAACACTCGGGGAAAAGCCCAGCCTTCGCAGGTTCATAATCATGTTCTCTATGGATGGGTGGGACGGGCCGTTCGCCAAAGGTGAGACGCACGTGTCAATGATCTCAACGCCCAATCCTACGGAATCGATACAGCACAGGGGGGCGAGACCGGTCGTACAGTGAGAATGCATTTCAAGCGGCAGATCTCCAATCTCCCCCTTGATCGTTGGCACCAGTGTCTTGACGCGCTCCGGGGTCAAGAGCCCTATTGAATCCTTTATCATCACATAATCCGGATTCAACGTCCTGATCATTTCAGCTGTTTTTTCGGCGTAGAATTCATCTGTGTGGACAGGGCTGAGGGAGTACACCAATGGGACCACCACCTCAATGCCCACCTCCTTTGCTATGGGCACCGATTCTGAAAGATTGTTCCAGTCGTGCAAGGCATCGAATATCATCAGATGCCTGATCCCGTTGGCCGCACAACGCTCTATCCAGAGCTTGATCACGGAATCGGGAACAATATTGAAACTGGTGAGAGACTTACTTCGAATCAAGGCGCGTAAGGGGGTATTCGGCAATGCCTTTGAAAGTAATCGGATCCGCTCCCACGGATCTTCGCGTAGGTAACGAAGGCAGGCATCAAAATGGACGGTTCCCATCAACTCGGCAGCCATAAAACCGGCTTCGTCCAATAAAGGCGCAATGGGCAGCATGTGGGCCGTTCTCATCCGTGTTGCCCAGAGACTCTGGTGACCGTCTCTCAATGTGGTATCAACGAAACGGATTTCCTTCATTTTTTTCATACTCCTTAACCAAACGATTTTCTATCCAATTTGTGCTGACGTTCCCATTCAGATAGTCCGGGTTCTTCATGATAAACTGGTGGAAAGGTATTGTCGTATCAACCCCCGAAACAACAAAATTGGCAAGGGCGTCCTGCATCAAATCAATTGCCTGACGACGGTTGGTTCCCAGGGTGATGAGCTTAGCAAGAAGCGAATCATAATACGGCGGAACGAAATAACCTGAATAACAGTGGGAATCAACCCGCACGCCTTCTCCCGTCGGGGCCTTCCATCCTGTAATGTTACCGGGGCAGGGTGAAAAACCCGCGCCCGGCGATTCCGCGTTGATGCGGCACTCGATGGCGTGCCCGCTCAATCTGACTTCCTCTTGTGATACGCTGAAGGAATCCCCGGCAGCCACCCTGAATTGCTCCTTGACCAAGTCAATTCCACTGATCATCTCAGTCACCGGGTGCTCCACCTGAATGCGGGTATTCATTTCGAGAAAATAGAATCGCCCTTGATCTTGGTCCAACATGAATTCCACTGTTCCGGCGTTTTCGTACCCGATGTGCTTGCCGATCCTAACTGCCGCTTTACAAATTTCTTCTCTGAGTTCGGGCGATACAGCAGGAGACGGCGCCTCTTCGACCATTTTCTGATAGCGGCGTTGAAGCGAGCAATCGCGTTCAAACAAATGAATGACATTCCCGAAACGATCCCCGATGATCTGGACCTCTATATGTCTTGCGTTTGGGATATAATGCTCCACATATATCCTGTCGTCCCCGAAAGCGCTCAGGGCCTCGACCGAAGCCTCGTCAAAGACGGTCGTCAGATCCTCGGGCTGTTCAACGATTTTCATTCCCTTTCCACCGCCGCCCGCGGCCGCTTTTAATAGAACAGGGTATCCGATCCTTTCCGCTGCTTCTCCCGCTTCTCCAAGATGGCATACAAGCTCAGATCCGGGGATAATTGAAATCCCGAGCCCACCTACCAGCTTTCGTGCGTAGAGTTTATCTCCCATCTTCCGAATATTATCTGCTTTCGGCCCAACAAAAATCAGGCCATGCGCTGTACAGACTTCGGCAAGCTGAGGCTGTTCTGCGAGGAAACCATATCCGGGATGGATGGCATCCGATCCCGTTCCCAGGGCGGCCGACATGATGGTGTCAATTTTCAAGTAACTCTGCATGGGTGCAGGGGGGCCTATGCATACGGCTCTGTCTGCCAACTTTGCCGGTAGACTCTCGCTGTCCGCTTCACTGACCGTAACGACCGACTCTATCCCAAGCTCCCGGCATGCCCGAATGATACGGACAGCAATTTCACCCCGATTGGCCACCAAAACCCGGGAGATGCCCTTCATGAGGCGTTTTCCTCCCCACCCGTTTCAGCGTCCTTGATTTCTTCCACCAGAAAAAGAGTCTGCTGGTATTCTACCATTTGCCCATTGTCTGTGCAGATTTTGGCAATCCGCCCCCGAACTCTTGCTTTGACCGTATTAAAGAGTTTCATAACCTCAATAATGCACACCGAATCATCCGCGGATACCCGTCGGCCCACCTCCACAAATGGCGGCGCACCGGGTTTGGGCGCCCTGTAAAAGGTGCCGAGCATCGGGGCCTTGATGGCGATAAAGCCGTCATCTTCCTGATCCGGCAGTCTTTGGATTTCGGCCTTTTCTTCTCCAATCTGGGCAGTCGGTTTCACGGTGGCCTTCGATTCGGTTGATTCGCCATCCTCCGGGGTCACGCCCTCCAGCGGGCGTGCCGTTTTACCGCTTTTGCTTACAGCCAGTTTCAGTCCGCCCATTTCCAGGTGTAATTCATCAAAGGTCGATTCTTCCAACATCCTCAGTATCTGAATGACATCATCCTGGTCTATTCCCTCCATAAACGCATCCTCCATATCAATAGGCTTAGATTATAAATGTCCCATGAACAAACTTAAGGTCCAAAATAGGCCAAACTAAGGCGGTTGCCATATGTCCATCTCCCTCTCCTGCTTTTTATGGTCATAACAACGGACCTGCTGGAGCGCCTCGTCGGAGATCTGCTACGCAGATCCAAAAATAAGCTTTGGCACGATGAGGCTTATCCATGGGATATAGGTAATCAGGATCAGAGCAATCCCGATGATGATCATTATGGGAACTGCCGCTTTCATAACCTCATAGAGTGATAGCCCCGATAGGGAACTGCCCACGTAAAGGTTAAATCCAACGGGAGGTGTAATCAAACCGATTTCGAGGTTCATGACGACGACGATGCCCAAGTGTATGAGGTTGATCCCCAAAGCAGCCCCCAGGGAAACAATAAGCGGGGTAAAGATGAGCATGATCGATGCGGGATCCATAAAATCCCCTGCAAAAAAGAGGATAACATTGATCAACAGGAGAAACATCCAGGCGTTAATGCCCGCATCAAACATGATTTGCGTCAGAAGGTCGGGGACCCTGAAAAAGGATAACAGAAAAGCAAACGAATAAGCAAATGCCAGGATGAGCAGGATCATTGAAGACATCTCCGCGGAACGCAGAAAAATTTCCGGGAGATGACTGAGTTTCAACTCTTTGTAAAGAAAAAATCCCATGGCAAGGCCGATGAAAATGGCCAAAACGGCTGCCTCGGTAGGGGTCACAACGCCCCCATAAATGCCACCCAATATCATGATCGGGACGATCAAGGCAGAGCCGTTTTGGACGATCTTTTGGAATCTTTGCTTTAAAGTAAGATCCGGCGATTTGGGGTATTTCCTCTTTCGTGAGATGAGATGGACGTAAATCATGAGAAAAATCGTTAATATGATTCCGGGAAGCATACCGGCTGCGAAAAGCTTTCCTATGGAAACATCGGCGAGAACGCCAAAGATGATCATCAATATGCTGGGTGGAATGAGGATGCCAAGAGAGCCGGCGCAGGAGATCAATGCAGTCGCAAATTTCTTATCATAACCTGCTTTTACCATACCCGGAAGAACTATTGTACCGATGGAGACGACCGTTGCCACGCTTGACCCCGATATGGCCGCAAAGATCGCACAGGCCATCACCCCTGCCATTCCGAGGCCACCGGTGATGCCGGCCGTAAGGGCCTCTGAAAAGACCAGGAGCCTTCTGGCAATCCCCGCCTGCGCCATAATATTGCTGGCAAGGATAAAGAAGGGGACGGCCAGAAGGGCATAACTGTCAAGGGCTGCATAAACATTCTGCCCAATGAACAGGAGGTCCATATCTGTGAAGATGAGCAGATTGATAGTCGTGGAGATGCCCAGGGCAATGGCTATGGGAACCCCGAAAAACATGAGAACAAAAAGGATTACCATGAGCGAACTTATGAGAACAATCGGGTTTTCCATGAATTAGACTACCTCAAACCAACCTCTTGCTTTTTCAGTTTCAGCCACAAGGTTTGCATTCGCTAAATAAGGTCTTTTTTGAAGGTTCTGAAATCTTCTTTGTCTTTTCGACAGGACTCGCACAGGAGCTCTGTATAATGGAACGCCATGAAGAGAAAGGCCACGGGCATATAACTGATCATCATCCAGATGGGGATTTCGGTGATGATGGAAAGTTGTCCCATTTCTCGAAAGTACATGACGAATTTATAGGTGAGATAGGACATGAAGAGGAAGAGCGCAGCCCCGGATAAATTAGTGAAGATTTCGGAGAATTTCTGGAATTTAAGAGGCAAGAGCTTAACGATCACATCTACGCCGATATGTACCCCGTTCTTTATGCCTGTGCTGGCTCCCAACAGTGTCATGCTGATAAAGGCGAATACGACGATTTCGGGAACCCACGCGAAACCGGCATTAAAAAAATACCTCAAGATGACTTGCATAAAACTGAGGGTCACCGTAAAGGCAAGGAGCACAATGACTGCCCACTTTTCAAACGAATAAATGATGTTGCCAATTTTCATGGTTTAACCTGATCTTCCAATCGGGCCAACGAGGCCCGACCGGAAGAAAGCGCCAAAAATTTCTATTTGGTACGGGTGACCTCGACTGCCTCAAAAAATTCCTTTGGTATTTTCTGCCCAAACTGTTCCTGGACAGGTTTGGTTTTTTCCTTGAGTGCCGCCCTCTCTTTTTCGTTCAACCACTTAAACTGAAGCTCCGGCCTCTCCGACATCATAATCCAGGGCATCTTGTATTCTACACTTTCCTGAACTTCATGTTCAAATTTAGTCGCCTCCGCGAAGGTGTCATCAAAAACTTTCTTAAGGTCCTGGGGCAGGTCATTATAGAATTTGGGATTGACGATGATGGCTGCAAAGAGGAGACTGTGTCTGGAGATGGTGATAAAGTCCCCTGTTTCGTGCCATTTAACGGCCTGGATGACGGCCAGGGGGCATTCGGCCCCGTCCACTGTCTTTAGCTGAAGGGCATTGTAGGTCTCCATGTAGGGAATCGGCTGAGCGCTGGCGCCCAGTGCTTCCATCTGGGACGCCACAATCTTCGACGGTCTGATTCTGAGTTTGACTCCCACAAAGTCTTCGGGTTTTGCAAGAAATCCCTTGCTGCAGACAAAATTCTGGAAGCCATATGGCCAAAGACCCATGAGTTTATATCCTTTTTTAAGATAGAGGGGGTCAAACAGCTTTCTTCCTTCTCCATCCATGAAACGGTAGACATGGTTCATATCACTGAAAATAAAAGGAAACTCCATCAGAAAGGTCTCGGGAATCTCTCCGCCCAGCCTGCCCCCGCTCACTTCGGCCATCTGGATGACATTAGATCTGAGGGCTGCATACTGTGTAGGGTCGTCTTTATACAAGGAGGCTCCCCAGTAGATTTCCACCTTGAATTTTCCTCCCGAGTTCTCCTCCAGCTTTTTACCCAGATATTCGATAGCCTGGCTGAGCGGATGCATGCTGGGAGGTGATTTGGGCCCTGCGTAGTTGAATTTAATCAAAATTGGTTTTTCGGCCAACGCATCGGAATAGCCTAAGACTATCCCACCAACGAAAATCAAAGCAACCAGTAAAGACAACAGATATATCTTTTTTTTCACCATGATTCACTCCCTCCCTTGAAATACTACGTGGAAATTGGCGACTTGAACCTTGGACCTTTCCCCGATCAGGTCCACCTTTTCTTTATCACCCCCTTTTCAGATAATTTCTTCGTCCTGCAGTCTGAGCATTTCCTCTTCCGAAATCCCCAACAGTCTTTGATAAATCTCTTCGTTGTGTTGGCCGGGGTAAGGAGCCGGTTCCGCGAGCCCGGCCTCCGACTCGGTGAAATGGACGGGAAATCCCGCAGCCTTTATGCCGGTTTTCCCGCTCTTGGGATGAACCAATTCACGAATCATTCCCCTGGATTTCAGCTGAGGGTCATTAAGAACACCCTCGATCTCAATAACAGAATCACACACCACCCTCTTCTCCCGCATGCGTTTAAGCGCCTCTTCAACGGTCAAATTCTTGAGCCAATCGAGTACAATCCTTTCTATCACATCAGAGTTCTTGGAACGTCCTTCTTGATTCTGAAATCGAGGATCTTCCTTCAGATCTTCTCTTCCTATGGCGTCCACAAATGCCCCCCATTGCACATTGTTGGCCACGCATATGATTACATACCCATCCCTCGCCTCGTAGGCGTTCCACGGGGCCAGTCTGGGATTCCTGTTCCCTGTTCTCATGGGGATTCCCTGATCGAGATGGAAGTCAAGAGCCTCATCCATGATCATGGAAAAACAGCAGTCTTGCATGGATATGTCTATTCTTTCCCCCTTTCCTGTCTTTTCGCGGGAATAGAGGGCAGCCAAAATGGCGGACAGTCCATACATGGCAGGTATCATGTCTCCCACCCAGGCCCCACACCTTGTAGGAGGTCCGTCGGGAAAGCCGGTGACCCCCATGATGCCACTGGTCCCCTGGATGGTAAGGTCAAAGGCTGTTCGGTCCTTATACGGCCCGTCCTGACCGTAGCCTGAAATGGAACAGTAGATAATTCGGGGGTTGATCTCTTTCAATCTCTCATAATCAAAACCTAATCGTTCCATACTGCCGGGCGCGAAGTTCTCCACGACCACGTCTCCCTTTTCCACCAGGCGCTCAAGAATCTTTTTGCCCTTCTCGCTTCTCATATCCAGGAAAACGCTCTTTTTGCCGCGATTCCGCTTCAAGTACAATAAAGACACATCGATGTCACTCTGACTGCGATAACCGACACCTTGAGGCCCGGCAAATGGTGGATTCCACCGGCAAGGGTCACCGATTTTGGGCCGTTCAATCTTAATCACCTCTGCACCCATAGCAGCCAAATTCAAACTCACAAAAGGTCCCGACAGATACGCTGTCAAATCGATAACTCTTACACCCGCTAAATGCTTTTCCATCAGACCCTCCCGCTCGAAGATGTTTTCGGTCCCCTATCTTTATCAAAGCCGTTTCTCCAGCTTCTCCACGTGTGCCATGAACCGCAAATCCGTTCATCGAGTTCAATAGTAGTTTTTTCCCGCCTTCCGGCAGGGTTTTGTGTATCCGTCCTGCCGTTGGCGGAAAAACCCGAAACCGAACAGCTGAAATCATCGTGCAACGGCAGAAGAAGGAAACGAATTTCCAGGTTGTTGTACTACTGTCCGCTGGTAAGCGATACCCTGGACGTGGAGAGTTCTGACTAATAAATGGTCTTTTAGCAATACTTGTGCCGCGATCTGGAAGGAAGGCAACCACATGAATTTATGGCTAAAATTTTTTGTTTATATATCAAGAGGTCTGGCATGCCCAAATTTTGTGCCCAATTTTAGGCGCAAGTGCCGAATATTTGGCTTGCATCATCTCAAAAAATCTATTATGAATGATTTGATCGAACGGTTTTTCCCTGTTTTAACCTACCCTAACCCAGCGAGGGCTTTGGAGTAAGAAATGCCTTGGAGTTCATCGACAAAGTATTTGTCTTTATTGAGAATAAACAACACTATTCTTAGTCAATACACACGTGAAGGGCTTTTCAGGGCCTTAGCCATTGAGATCAAGAAGCTCTTTCCCTATGACCGCTGCAGCATCCACCTCTACGACCGCAAGAACAATTCGCTTAGCTATTTCGCAACGGCTGAAGGAATTAAGCCTGACGGAATAACGTGTGAAAGCAGCAGGCCTTTACCCAAAGGATCCGTTGCGCGTATGGTGATTGATTCGAGAAGGCCTGTCATCATCAAAGATCTGTCAAAGTCTGATCAATTGACCACAGCCGAATCTATGTGGAAGGAGGGACTGAGATCCACCCTCGCTTTCCCTTTGATTATCAGGGAGAAGATTCTTGGGTCCCTTCACTTTTCTTTTAAAGAGTGTCCTCAAAACCTGAACGAGCTGTGTGGATTCATAGAGGAATTATCCGTTCAGATTACCATTGCCATAGATAATATGCTTTCTTACGAGAAATTAAGGCTTATTAATGAAAAACTTGAGAAGGAGAAACGGTACGTTCTTGAAAGACTGGATCGCTTGAATCAGAAATTCTATTATAACAGTGGGGTCATGGTCGACCTTATGCGCGATGTGGACCTGGTGGCAGATACGGATACCAGCGTCCTGATCAGCGGAGAAACAGGGACGGGCAAGGACCATATCGCCCGATACATACATAACTTAAGCAGACGCAAGCATCATCTTTTTGTCAAGGTGAATTGCGCTGCTCTCGTCCCCACACTCATCGAGAGTGAACTTTTCGGACACGCCAAAGGGTCATTTACCGGGGCCAGCAATCGGAGAATTGGTCGTTTTGAGATGGCGGATGGCGGCACCGCATTCCTCGACGAAATAGGGGACCTGCCCATACAAAGCCAGGCCAAGCTCCTTCAGGTGCTGGAAGAGAAGACTTTTGAGCGGGTGGGTGAGAGCACCCCTGTTTCAGTTGATTTCAGAGTTATTTCAGCCACGAACCAAAACTTGCCGCGAAAAATACAGGACAGAACATTTCGTAGAGATCTTTACTATCGTGTTAATACAGTACACCTGAATATCCCTTCCCTGCGGGATCGTATCGGAGATGTCCCCCTACTGGTCAGATGCTTCACAACCAACTTTTCGGAAAAACTGCAAAAGCCCGAAACACGTTATTCCTCCGCGGCTGTCGAGGCGCTCTGCCAGTATCCATGGCCAGGTAATGTTCGGGAACTCGAAAATTTAGTGGAAAGAATCATGATTCACCGCGCAGGGCATCTGATCACGGAGGAAGATATCCATAGACTATTGCAGCCATTGGAGCCGACCGAAAAGGGTTATATCGGTGGATTCTTGACAAAGGATGAAATGGAAAAAAAACACATTGAAGATGCCTTGTCACAGTGCGGTTGGGTGATAGGGGGAGAAGACGGTGCAGCCAGGCTTTTGGGGATCCCGAGATCCACGCTGCAATATAGGATGAAAAAACTGGGGATTGAGGCCGGGCAGATTCGAAAACCAAGACCTGAAACAAGCCGGGAGCCAACGGGCTATAGTTTATTATCAGGTTAAGAAAAATTTTCTTGACAAACATCTAAAATACAATATACAATATACAAGAAATGCCCCCGTGAATGGTCTTCTATCCTGATCACCCTTGGGCTGAGAAAGAGAATCGGAGAGGTTTACCCGCAGGAAAATTGATGGAACGGCTTCCAGAACGTACCAATTTGAGAGACCAAGTCTATGATATCCTGAAAAGGCGGATTATTTTCAGGCAGATAGCATCGGGGGGGAAAATCAATGAAGAAGAGCTGGCAAAATCATTAGGCGTAAGCAGAACACCTATCCGGGAAACCCTGGTTCGTCTGGAGCATGAGGGTATTGTAAAAATTATACCGAGACGCGGAGCCTTTGTCGTCTCTCAATCCATAAAAAAGGTCATCGACTTGCTTCAAGTGCGAGAGGTATTGGAAGGATTGGTTGCCCGGCTTGCCACGGAAAACATGCATGATGAAATCCTTGACCGCATCAGGCTCTGCCTGGAAAAGGTCAGTTCCAGCGACGACACTGACAATACGCTGCTGAAGTATACCCCTGCCGATGTTGAGTTTCACGCCCTGCTGCTGGAGGCGTGTGACAATGACCTGCTCAAAAACATGATGGACAGCGTGAACGCTCACCTTCAAATGGTCAGATTGAGGACCGTCACACTTCCCGGAAGGCCTGAACAAACTGTTCGCGAGCATCATGAAATCGTGGCTGCGATTGAGAAACGTGATGCCAGCCTGGCAGAAAAGCTAATGAGAAAGCATGTTGCGAGCGTGAGAAGAGATGCGCAGGAAAACATGGCATTAATGAAATAAGGATTAAAGGGGGGAGGGTTAATATGACCCATATTGAAACGGTCGTCTCGTCCGGACTTAGCCACAGGAGTCAAATGTGGGACGCAACCGGAATGTGGGCCTGGATTCTCCATCGAATCACCGGCCTTGGCCTTGTGTTCTATATTCTGCTGCACACAATCCTTATGGGTGTATCGCTCATGTCAGGAAAGGAGGGGTTTGATGCGACCCTGTCGCTCCTGATGACACACCCTGTTTTCGAACTGCTGGATATCCTGCTGCTTGGAGCGGTGCTTTATCATGCGCTGAACGGCATACGGATATTGCTGTTCGATATCGGGATCGGCATATCGATCAGGAGCCAAAAAAGGATATTTTGGATATTCATGGGTGCAGGGGCCATCCTGTGGTTTTGGTCTGTTGCCCTAAAACTCGGTTGATGAGGAGACCAGCACATGCATGCGTGGACGTGGTTTTTGCAGAGGATTAGTGCCGTTGCCTTAGTCATCGTCTTAGGATTGCACATAGGGTTTCTTCACTTCTCTAATGCCGGAGAACCCCTCAATTACAGTGACATCATGATGCGGCTAAAGACACCGGTTCTTATCTCGCTCGACATCCTGCTGTTGATTTTCGGCCTGTATCATGCCCTGTATGGGCTATACTCGGTTTTCCTCGACTTTAGTTCCGGAAAAAAGGAAAGGGTCGTTGTATTTGGACTCCTTGTCGTGATGGGACTGGGTTTTGTGGTTTTTGGAATTTTCACCCTCCTTTTCACGTTCCGTTCCCTCTGAACCGTTCCCTGGAACGGCTTGTTTTTGGAGACGAAAAATGCCTGAGCCATTGCACGTTAAGGTCTTCCGCTTCAACCCTGATAGCGATGTTGCCCCCAAATTCGACGATTTTGAAGTCCCTGTTTTCGATAATATGGCCATATTGGATGTGGTCATACATATTCAGAACTATATCGACCGCTCGCTCTCTTTCAGGTTTTCCTGTCGTATCGGGATGTGTGGGTCGTGTGCCATGTACGTGAACGGCAGGGCCCGTTTAGCCTGCAGGACCCAGATATCTTCGCTGAAAACCCGGAACATAACCATCATGCCGTTGCCAAATTTCCCCATTATTAGGGATCTGGTCGTTGATATGGAGCCTTTCTTTGAGAAATGGAAAGAAGTTAAGCCGTATTATGTTCCGAAGGAAGAAATCACTGAGCCGGTTGTTGTTCGACCTGATTCAAGGGAACGGGAGTTCATCGATGATATGCTGGACTGCATCACTTGCGGATGTTGCTATTCGGCCTGTTCCATGGTCGCGACCAACAGTGAATTTTTGGGACCGGCAGCCCTTAACAGAGCTTATACCTTAATTGCTGACAAACGGGATGCCATAAGGGTTGAAAGATTAAAGGCCGTGGACCGATCATACGGCGTTTGGCGGTGTCACACTCAGTTCAATTGCGCAGAAGTCTGTCCCAAGAATATCGTTCCTACCCAGTCTATTCAGGACTTGAAGCGACGTTGTGTATTGAAAAAATTCGGTATATTCAAGTGAAGGCCGTCAAAGAAGGGGAGAACGCATTGTGGAAATCATAAAGGCCGACATATTGATCCTTGGTGCTGGCGGCGCAGGACTGTTTGCCGCCTTGCACGCATACGACAGCAATCCTCGTCTCAAGATCATCATGGCGACCAAGGGATTGATCGGTAAGGGCGGATGCAGCAGGATGGTGCAGGGGGGTCTCAATGTGGTCCTAAACGATAGAGACTCCTTGAAAAATCATTTTCAAGACACCCTCAAGGGCGGCGGGTTCATCAATAACCAGGAACTGGCGTGGACGTTGGTGAGTGATGCCCCTAAAGCGGTTCACGAACTGGAGGTCAAGGTTGGGTGTTTCTTCGATCGTGGAGAAGACGGAAAGATTCATCAGAAGCCTTTTGCAGGCCAGTCTTTTGACAGGACGGTTCATGTGGCCGACCTGACAGGTATCCAGATTGTCAGCCGGATGACCGATCAAGTATTAGCCCGAAATATACAGGTGCTTGAAGAAACCCGGGGGCTTGATTTACTCAGCTCCAAAGATGGTCATCGAATTGTGGGGGCGCTACTGTCCAATATCAGGACTGGCGAGATCTTTGTTGTAAACGCCAAAGTGACGATTGTTGCCACAGGGGGCTGTGCATCCATGTACAAGATCTCAGCGCCATCTTTTGACAAGACCGGTGACGGAATGGCCATGTGTTTCAGGGCCGGGGCTGAATTTGTCGATATGGAGATGGTGCAATTTCATCCCACGGGCCTGGTTGCGGGACGATCCCGCCTCAACGGCAGTCTCCTTGAAGAAGGGCTCAGGGGTTCCGGCGCCAGGCTTTATAACGGCCTGGGCGAACGATTTATGGAACGATACGATCCCGAGCGTCTGGAAAGATCGACCCGGGATCGCGTGGCGCGCTCCAGCTTTATGGAGATCATGGCAGGCAGGGGGACAGCAAACAAAGCCGTATATCTGGATGCAAGCCATCTGGGGGCCGAGTTTGTTGAGGAAAAATTCCCGGGCATGGTGGAACGTGTAAAGGATATCGGAAAGGACCTGGCCAGGGAAAAAGTTGAGGTGACGCCCACAGCCCATTACCAGATGGGGGGAGTTGGGATAGACATCGACTGCCAGAGCAATCTAAAGGGGTTGCTGGTGTGCGGCGAAGATGCCGGCGGGGTGCATGGAGCCAACAGGCTGGGGGGAAACGGGATATGCGATTCAACCGTATATGGCCGAAGGGCTGGAGACAGGGCGGCGGCCCTGGCATTCGAAGAAGATATGTACCCTTATCAGGAAACCGAGGCTGAGAAGATGAGAATGCGCTGGATTAAGCCTTTTCTGCGAGACTCAGGAGAGAATGTATATGAGATCCGGGATGAGATTGAAGATCTCATGTGGGAAAAGGCGGGCTTGCTCCGTACAGGTAACAAATTGACAGAGGCCGCAGAGCGACTGGACCGCTTCCTGGAAAAGATTGATAGCGCCAATGTGGCACACAGATATCTGGCTCGGTACAATATGGAATGGAACAATATCATTGATGTGACCAACCTGATTACTGTGTGCAGAATGGTTGTAAATTCGGCGCGCTGCAGAGAGGAGAGCCGAGGCGCCCACTACAGGGAAGATTTTCCTGAAACCGATAACGAAAAGTGGCTAATCAATATCTATCAGACAAAAGGAGACGGCTTTCATCTAAATTTGACACAAAAGCCTGTTGTTCTGAATCGTTTCAAGAGGGATGACATAGAAGACCGGTTCTTTGAGAAAGTCAAAAGGAAATGAGTCCATTGGGTCACTTCATGAAAGCATGCGCGAAAACAATAGCATATGAGCCGCAGCGTACCCCTTCAAACAGCTAAAGCGTCACAAAACAGTCTCGTGGCATCTGCCAGAGAATATTAAATACCATGGCTTTGATAAATGGTTTGGAAGGATCATAGATAGGGGGAATTCATTTTCATTTCAAACTCTGATACACCTCTAATCCATTTCTCGAAAACAACAAATAACCCATTAAGCGAAAAAGGTGGAGGAAAAATGCCATTACAAGGGAAGAAGTTCATAATTCTAATTGAGGACATGTTTAACGACCTTGAATTCTGGTATCCCTATTACAGGCTCAAGGAGGGGGGAGCAGAGGTGATCGTGGTCGGATCTGGCAGCGCTGAAGAATACTCCGGGAAGTCAGGAACCAGTGCAAGGCCAGATGCTAAGGCTGACCAGATATCGGCTGCAGGAATCGACGGCATCATCATACCTGGGGGATATGCGCCTGATCATATGCGCCGTTATCCAAAGATGGTCAGTATAGTGAAGGAGCTATTCGAGGCACAGAAGGTAGTGGCGGCTATTTGTCATGCCGGATGGATGCTGGCATCGGCCAATATAGTAAAAGGCCGCAAGGTGACCTCCGTCTCTTCAATCAAAGACGACCTTGTGAACGCCGGAGCCACCTGGTTTGATGAGGAAGTTGTTGTGGATGGAAAACTGATTACCAGCAGGAGGCCGGATGATCTTCCTGCCTTTATGAGAGCAGTTATCAGAGAAACCTGATATGCGCATCACTCAGGAGCTTGCAGTCATTTTCTGAGTGACAAAAAATCCAATTTTTTCAAGTTGTTCGATAAAAGAGGATGTCCCGCTTCCACGATGGTTTTAAAAGGCTTGCCCCGGTTTGCCATGATCATATCCCGACAGGCTGGTGCCATGAGTAGTTATCGGCCGGGAATGGCTGTCTTTTCGAAGTCCACCGATGTCCCCAGGGCCCGGGCGGCTTTGGCAATCACTTGTCTTAAATCGTTCGCCTTAAAGGGCTTTGAGATAAAATCAAAGGCCCCCTTTTCCATCGCTTCTCTCGCAAGCTCCATCATGGCATAGCCCGTGATCAGGATCACCTTGGTTCGCGGCGATTGGCTCCGGACCCGATCGAGGACCTGCATGCCGTCGATTTCACCCATGCGGATGTCTGTCACTACCACGTCAAAGGTCTTTTGATCGATGCGCTCCAGCGCCTTTTTCGGGTCTTCGAATGCCTCCACCTCGCAGCCGATTTTGGTCAGCGCCGGTCCAAGCCGCTCGCCGACGATCGGTTCGTCATCCAGAAGCAGGACGCTCAGTCTTT
>CAYPDL010000018.1:16636-41938 GCA_964409475.1 uncultured Desulfobacteraceae bacterium
CTCAATCCGATCATTGAATCCATCTGTTGGATAAACCCGCGCCGGAAAGTCGCGAACTGCTTTCACGGCGCTGCGACAAAAGGCTTATGCTTTTTGTACAAAATTCAGTTGGTAACTGCCTATTGATTCCGGCCAAAAAGTCAGGTCTAAAAATTATGCGGAACCCGTCGCAGCACTCTTGAACAGACCGCTTTTGACATGGACCTCCACATAATCCACTCCCTCCATGTTTTGCACCTTCTCTTTGATGGCAGCGGCCTTTTTCAGTTTGTTGCGTCTGGTCCCCTTTGTCTCTACAATAACAGTCCCTCCCTCGGCACGCACCTTAACGTTCGGGAATGCCTCGAAAAGTCCGGCACGAACCCTGCTTGCCAGTTCCGCGTTCTCCATGCATCTGAGGGAATAGGTCATGGGCGCAAACCGGCGGTACCTCGCGGTCTGGACGATGATCTTGATGGCCTCATCCGTATTGATCTGGCTGAGACTGATAACCAGATCGTAATGTGAAGGATCGGTCTCGTCCAGTTGATAATGCGTCAGGGACCAGCGCTGGCGAAATTTCCTTTGGCGGTCCATGAGTCTGCGGGCCTTTTCCTGGGGTACGGACCCTTGCTTTGATATCTCTCGTGCCTGTTCTGCCGGGTCAGCAAGGATGCGCACGCGGAGTGCGTGGGAGATGCCAACAACATAAAGATGGGCGGCCAGTCCGTGGCACACCGTGTTGTCCTTTAGCAACTCGCCTAAGGTCGTGCTCTGGATATGTGCCAGACACTGGCCCTGAAGTCCGACGGACCGTCCCCAAAACGAGGGGGACGCCTCTAAGGCCCACTCCAGCTTGTCCTTTGGAAGCCCGAACTGCGCTGCAACAACGGCCAGAAGCTCCCTGCCCAGGCATGCGTAGTCCAGGGCCCGGGCCGTCTTATGGGCGATTTCCTCGCCCTTTTCGGTCGAATCCGATGAAATGATGATGATGGACATAATGTCAGGTCCTCTGTTTGTGGGTTTTCGTCTTCACCATTCGGGAGACAGCAGTCGGGCCGGTCAGACTGCTTGGGCGGGGGCCGGAACCCCGGAATGGACCTCGACGTGGTGGATCCCATTGATTTCCCGGACCATTTTCCTGGCCCTCTCTTGCAGTTTGTGCTGGTGGCGTTCCCCTGACCGGGTGTAAATCAGTACGTTTCCGAATTCACATGTAACGCTCACATCCGCGTATTCCTCTGCAAGGGCCGCCTTTACCTCGCAGGCCGTAACCAGATCATCCATCTTCTGCCTTGCCTCCGGGGTGGCTTCGAATTGCTTCAGCTTGGCTGCCTCACAGATGAAGGCCACCGCGTCGTCCACCGTCAGTTTATGAATGTGGAGAACCAGGTCGTAAAGAGCGCTGTCCCAGGGGTCCAGGCCATAAAGGCTCCTGGTCCACTTGCGTCTTTCCTGGTCATCACGGAGAATGAGGGAGCGGGCCTCCTCCTCGCTGATCTTTTCCCTGCTCATCTCGCTTTTCACCCGGTCTTCCAGGTTTGCAATAATCCTTACCTTCAGGATATGGGGGATGCCCTTCAGCAAGAGGTGACCGGCCAGACCATGGTACACCACGTTGCCCTTCTGTGCCCGGCGGACGAGCGCAGATCTTATGTAGGCAATATAGGCCTGCTTTCCCTGGCTGAACCGTTCCAGAATGGACGGCGCGTCGTGAATGGCCCTGATGAGCCTCACCTCGGGGATATCAAACCGTTCGCTTGCGTCGAGGAGCACTTCCCGGCTGATGCACTCATAGCCCAACCGTGCGGCCACCTTTTCCGCCACATCCTTGCCCTTGCTGTATGAACCCCTTGAGATGGTTATGATTGCCATGTGACGATTGCTCCTTTCATGAGGCTGCCGAACCGCCTTCGATGTCTATCTAATGATATCACAGGGATGCCGATCGGTGCAATTTTGAATCAAACTCCATAGAACAGGGAAATAATGCCTATCATCACTGCCAGGAATACCACGCTGACCACCGCGCCGGCCTTCATGAAGTCCACGCTCCTGTACCTGCCGGGTCCCATGTAGAGGGCATTGACCTGGTGCGTCGGGAGGATGAATGAGTTGCTCGTGGCCAGTCCCACCACCAGGGCCGCCATCCGCGGATCCGTGTTGGCCGCGATGGCCATGTTCACCACCAGCGGGACAAGCAGAACGGTTGCGCCCACATTGGAGATGACCAGGGTAAAAACAGTGGACAGCACGCCGATAATCGCCAGCAGGACGATCGGACTCACCGTTCCGGTGGCGTTCAGAACTGCGTGGGCGATCCACGCCGCGGCGCCGGTTTTCTCTGTTGCAATCCCCAACGGGATCAGGCCCGCCAGCAGAAAGATGGTCCTCCAGTCTACGGACTGGTATGCCTCGTCGATGGTGAGGACCTTCGTGACAACCATCCCGAGGGCGCCGGTCATCAGACAGACGGACAACTGGATTTTGAAAACCATGATCATGATCAGGGCGGCTGCCAGCCAAAACCCCGCAAAAGCGGCCTTTTCGGGTCGCATCAGGTCCACGTCAACCGGTGTCGTGAACAGCAGGCTCTTTTCTCCCTGAAGGACTTGCAGCCTTTTCCACGTCCCGTGAATGAGAATGGCGTCGCCCACCCCGAGCGCCAGGTCACCGATCTCGGCACGATAGGTCTCCCCATGCCGATAAATGGCCAGTGGCGTCACGCGGAAACGATCCTGAAGGTCAATCTGCCTCAACGTCTTTCCCACCAGGGGAGAACGCGGCGCTACGACCGCCTCCACGGCGCCCGAAGCGCTTTCCGCCACTTCATGCCGGAAAACCTGAAGGGAGTCTTTCAGAAACATCCCCTCCTGTTCGGCCATGCGCCTCACGTCTCTTTCCCCGCCGTAGACCACCAGGTCCATGCCGGACCGCACCTCCATGTCTGGGGGCGGGCTGACGATCTTGAAATCAGGGGGTTCGACAATGGCCACCACATTCACCAGGTATCTTCGGCGAAGATCATCGATCCGAACCGGATCCCGATAGTGGGTAAAGTCGTCGGGCGTCTTGAGTTCGTACGCCTCGCCGATCTCTTCGAGCGGGCTGGAACCGTTCTCCTGTCCCTGTTGTTCGGATGCGGAGTCTTGGCCCTTCGGCAGAATGAACTTTCCAAACAAGACGAAACAGGCGATGCCGCTGGTCACCAGCCCCAGGCCGATGGGCGTCACATCAAACAGCCCGAAGGGTTTGAGATTGAAGGGCGCCATGAGGTCGTTCAGCAGGATCAAGGGACTGGACCCCACGAGCGTCACGGTCCCCCCCAGGATGGCGCTGAACCCGACGGGCATGAGGAGTTTGCTGATGGGGATCTTGAGTGCCTTGCTCACACGCTGTATCGCAGGCAGAAAAAGCGCAGCAGCGCCGATGTTCTGCATGAAACTGGAGATGCCGGCCACCGTAAGCGAAATGGCGATCACAATTCGCGACTGGCTGTTGCCGGCAATGCGGACGATGGGATTTACCAGCTTGTTGATGATTCCGGTCTTGTCCAGTCCTGCCCCGATGATAATCACCGCAATAATGGAGACCACGGCGTTGCTGCTCAATCCGATGAAGGCCTCCTTGGGCGTCACCAGGTGAAGGAGCGGCAGGGCGACCATCATCAGAATGGCCACCACATCCACACGCACCCACTCTACGATAAAGAGGAATACGGCCACGCCGATCATCACCATTACCAAGATCATTTCAGTTGTCAGTTGCTCCATAAGCGTATTTCCTCTGTCTGGTTTACCATGAAAACGGGTTTGAGTCTCAAGTCCAAGGTCAGGAGTTCCCTGCCCCCCATGGCGAGAGCGCAGACGGGACAGGCGAGGCAGCCGGGTGTCAACCCTTTATACAAGGCTAACAGCTACATTCCTTTCGTACTTCAACCCCTGGGGGCTGCCTCAAAAGGGGGTGTGGCCGTTTCAATGCCTGCGAAAGAACCCTGCAACGCGATCGGCCCAGTAGGCACAGCGGTAAATCACCTTGAGCCGGAAGGCCTTGCAGCGATCCTTGGGATTGGTGATAACAAGGCTGTCTTCGAGCTGCTTGAGTATTTTTTCCATCGGACTTCTGTATATTTCCATCTTGATTTGCCTCCATATTGCCATTTTCTGTTCGGTCCTGCAGGCTGCACCTCCCTGTGTGGCGAGGCCAAACCCGGAAAAGGGATTATATGTCCGCTGCGCTGAAGTGCCCCACCCGTTACCACTTACGCCGATGCGGCGCTTGCAGGCTGGGCATTGTCCCGTTCCAGGGATTTGGCCGCCTTTTTAATCGCGTTTCGAAGTTCCTTCACCTTGAAAGGCTTTGCAATGAAGTCAAAGGCCCCCTTGGTCAACGATTCCTTTGCCAGGTCCAGGGTAGCGTATCCGCTGATCATGATGACCTTGGTATGCCGGGATTTCTCGAAGACCTTCTCCAAGACCTGGATTCCGTCCATTTCCGCCATGCGGATATCTGTGATCACCATGTCAAAATCCGTTTCTTGCAGACGATCCATGGCCGCCAGTGGATTGACAAAACTTTCGACCCGGTGCCCATCCCTGACGAGCAACGCCTTGAGGCGCTCCCCCACGATAGGTTCGTCATCGATAACGAGTATTTTGAAATGATGGCTCATGATTTCCTCCTTTTCCTGATGCCGGGTTGTTTTCCGCTGAATCCCGTTACGAAAATGCCTTGCTGAACGATTCCCAGAACTCACTCCGCTTCGCCTCTTGGGCGGTTCCGGCCGTTTCTGCGGTTCCCCGCCTTGGCCCGATCGTCCCCATCGCCCCTATACATGCCCAATCTCGATGCCGTACGCTTCCTGTGGGGCCTCGCCGATCAGACAGTCGCTAACAGTCTTTTCTTTGACCTGGATGATCTGGCTCGCCACCAGGGGTTTGACCTGACCAAGGAGTCGTCTGCCGATCTCGTCGTCTGCCTCAAACACCAGCAGATCAATTCCCTCTTCCCTTGCCATGCCTACGATCTCCTCTTTCAAATCCCTGGTTGCGACATGGTGCGACAGGGACAGACCGGCCTCTCGGGCGCTGTTGATCAGGTCGAGCAGGGCCTCTTCCAGGGTCGATCCAAGGGGATCAGCAGGTTCCGTGGATGCGACCTGCTGAAGAATGTAGACCTGGGCCCCAAGCCGTTTGGCCAGAAGCCGGATCTCAGCCATTTTCACCGGCTTTGCCACATAATGGAAGGCCCCGGCCCGGATCGCCTCGATAGCCGAATCCACGGAGCCGTATCCGGTGATGAGGATGACCTCGGTATGTGGGTAATGCGTGCGGATGTGTTTCAGCACATCCTGTCCCCCCAGGCCCGGCAGCCGAAGGTCGCACAGCACCAGGTCGAACGCCTCCCGTTCAAAGGCTTTCAGACCCGACTCGGCGTCCCCAAATATTTCCACGGCATAGCCTTCCTTGGACAGGCCCCTTTTGATTTCACGGCAGACGATGGATTCATCGTCTATCACGGCTATCTTGAATCGATCCATCCCTATTCCCCGCTGAACGCTGCACCTGCCAGCGGCAGGAAAATGGAAAAGCGTGCTCCCTGACCGGGCTCGCTCTCCAATTCTATCCTGCCCCCATTCTTTTTGATGATGTTGTAGCTCACCGAAAGACCCAGCCCGGTTCCCACGCCTTCCTTCTTGGTGGTGAAAAAGGGATCGAAGATCTTGTCAATGAATTCCGGTGGGATACCTGGCCCGTTATCAATGACGTCGATGCGGATCTCGCCTGGTGCGTCCGCCGGCCCTACCAGCGCCTTCAGTTCGCCCCCCGATTCCATGGCCTGAATGGCGTTCATGAAGAGATTAAGCAGGACCTGCTGGAGACCGCCCTTGTCCATGCGAACATTGGGCAATCCAGGCTGGATCTCCGTGGTAAACCGGATTTTACGCAACTCCATTTCGTTGCGGAGCAGACGGCCGGTCTTTTCCACCACTTCCGCGGGATTCACGTTTTCCACACGCGGGTGGCTCGCCCTTGAGAATTCGAGGAGGTTTTTGACGATCTCGCTGGTCCTGTCGGCCTGATCCATGGCCTCCTGATAAAGCCCTCGGCGTTCATCGTTGTCCATGTTGTCGCCGTCTTCGACCAGGGATTCCAGAATCAGCGAAATGTTGTTGACGGGATTGTTGATTTCGTGGGCGATGCCTGCGGTCAAGGTTCCGATGGAGGCAATCTTGCGCGATTGGATGAGCTGTTCCTGCCGTTTTTCCAATTCCTCCATCATCCGGTTGATGGCCGACACTAAGTGATGAATCTCGTTCTTGGAATCCCCGTAGGGAGTGATGCGCTGAAAAGCACCCTGGGCCACTGCCTCGGACTCACGGGTGATTCTCGCCAGAGGACGGATGACCCTTTCACCGATAAAGAAGATAACGAAACCCGACAATAGCGCGAGCATCAGGAGACCGATCAGGGGAAGAGGCATCATCTGCACGAGGAGCCTATCGATTGCTCGACGCTCCATGGTGACGAACTGATCTGCCAGGAGCAGCAGGTTATGACCGATACCGCGGATCTGGGTCTCAAGCGGGGCGCAATCACTCGCATCGCAGGAGGCCTCCCGAAGTCGGGTCATCATCACCGAATACTCCTCGACATATTTGATGATTTTCCCATAGTTTTCGCTGCCGATGGCCTCGACCAGCCCCTCCTTCTCACGCTGGAGGATCATGGTCAGCAGGTTGGTATAGGTGACATTTTCCTCGAAGTTGAATTCCTGGCGATAGAGGAAGCAATTTTTCTCGTAGCGTCGCATCTCCAAAAGGGTGCTGTTGATTTCCCCGGCCACCTCGAACAACCGCATGGAGCGAGACAGACGACGGAAGTAGTCGTAGTTGACGGCGAGGATAACGGCCATGAATGCGAAAGTGACAATAAACGCGATCACAATCTGTGCGCGAATGGTCATGCGAATGGGATGCATGATTTTATTCCTTTGAAAAGGATGAATTTTCCAAGCGGCATTCCATTTGAGATGTTACACCACTGAATCGGCGCAGCATGGCGCCCATCTTTCAAATACACCTTTGGCATCTGACTGGCAACAAAGATCTTACCCCATCCTTTGTGGGGATTTGCTCAAAAAAGGGTTTGATTATTGCCGCTCGTTCAAACAGCTATAGTCTTCAAGAAAATTTTTGGGGTTCCGGCTGTGCATCTTCTTGTTTTCAAGCCTCTATTCAATCAGCAATCATAAATCCTTACAGCACCTTGAGGACATGGAGCCATCCGGGGCGTTCCTTTTCGGCAGCCTCGATGGCCGGTGGGGCCCCAAGCACCTTGACAATCCCTTTTGCCGCCACCTCTCTCATGAACCGGGCCATGGCCTTGAAATCACCGACCGTGGTCCCGAGGATCTCGTTCCGCATTTGCTGGCGGGTTTCATCGGTGTCGCCTCTCAGGTAACGGATCAGTGAGGCAAACCCTTTTGCATCCGGGAGCATGTAGCTGTCCAGATCGCCGATGGCCCCGATAATGGCCTTTGAAAGCTCCTCATGGCTGAGGGTCGCCTCTTCGAGAAAGCGGGCCGTCCGGTCAAAGGTCTCGACAGTCTGGAGCAGGTTGGGATCCCTATAAGACACAAATGCCAGGGCCCCGGACAGCCGGTCCATCTGACAGAAGGCCCCGTAGGCCCCTCCCTGGACCCGGATCTGGTCCCATAACCATGCATTGCGCAGATATCGGGCAATGACCAGGGCGGACCCATGAAACCGGTAGCCTAAGTCGTAGAGATTGGCCCCCTTCCCCACATAATTCACCTGAGAAGGGATGGTCATCCCTTCGAAAAGGGGGATGTCAGCGGAAGGCCATTCGGGGTTGACTGCAGGCCCTTCCGGCAGTGCCTGACTCAGCTCTTTCAGATGCGGCTCAAGCAGATCCCAGCCTGCCTGGTCCACGGTAATGTTGGCGATCATGGCACGGCGGTTGAGGAGGGTTTGGTGCATCCGTTCGAGTGCGGCCAGCACGCCGTTCCAGTCCTCATCGACGGCGCGGGCCAGTTTCCTCACAAAAAAGAGATAACTGATGCCGCTGAACTGCTCTGCGGCCCAATGGGACTCGCCGAAGTGGGACCTGAGGCGGAGCCCCACCATCTGATGCCCGGCCGGGACCAGCTTCTGCTCGACCCTCGCCTTTTCCTCCATGACCATCTGCCGAAAACGCTCCCGGTTGTCCCATCTGATGGTAAGAAGCATGTCGTGCAGGATGTCGAACAAGGCCTTGACCTGATCCACCAGGGCCTTGCCCCGGAGGAATAGCCAGGCCGCGCTCCCTTGAGAATCCCTTTTTGCAGAGGTGAACAATTGGGGATGGATGCCCCCTGTCTTGCTGCTGATGCGCTGGGTCAGGGCGACAAAATCCTCCTTCTCGGTCCCCAACTCCACAAAGGCCCTGCCGAAGAGGGGCACATACGAGAGATCTTCCGCCGGAAGACACCGGAGATTTAAGCCCACGTCCACATAGGCGATGCCGTTGGTAAAGAGGTCGTGGAACAGGGTCTGGATCCCGCCTCCTTCCGTAAAAGCCCGGGGGATGGGCTTGTTTTCCCTGTCCAGATCTTCCACTTTCAGCGTGGGGATGGTCGCCAGGGCCTCGGGCGGATCAGGGGTCCCCTGGAGGCGCTTCAGTCTCCTGGTATTCTCCACAACCCCCTCTAACTCGCCTTTACCCAGGGCGGCCCGGGCCTTTGCAAGCCGCTCCTGTTCATCCGCCGCCTCCCTCTCTCCGAGTTCCTGGTCAGGCTCCATAACAACAGTGGTCCGATGGGGATTTGAAAGAAACATGTTCCGGATCATTTCTTCAAAATAGGCAGTTTCTGCGCCGACCTTCGCTTTCACTGCCTCCAGCGGCCCTTCAAAGGCCAGCAGGGTCAAAGGATCGCCGTCATAGAGCCACGTGGTCAGGGAACGCAGCATGAGAGAGAGCCCTCGGGGAAAACTCCCGGTGTTGTTTTCCCTCAGACTGAATTCAATGGTATTGAGGGCCGCTTCTGTTGTCTTGGGATCGATTCCTGACTGGGCCAGCCGGTTCAGAGTCTCTAAAATGAGGTCCTCGACCTTGTCGCTGTTCTTAGGGTCAATCCCCTTGAGACCCGTGGAAAAGGTGATCTGTCTCAATTCGCTTCCCAGTCCGTCGCCCGCAAGGTCCTCCCCTAAACCTGAATCGATCAGGGCCTTCCGCAACGGGGACCCGGGCATGCCCAGAAGGATATAGGCCAGGACCTGAAGGGCGAAATTGGTTTCCACATCCGTGGTCTCCGTCAGCATCCAGTTCACCGTGATCATCCCCTTAGGCGCCTTTCCGGTCTCCTCCCCGGCCATGAAGGACCGCACCCATCGCTTCGGTTCCTGAAAAGGAGTCTGCAGTCGGATCTCTGAATCGACATCTATAGGGTCGAAATCGTCCAGGTAGGCCTGGACCCTTCTCAGACGCTCATCCGGATCATCATCACCGTAAAAAAAGATCCGGGCGTTGGAGGGATGATAATACTTCCGGTGAAAATCGCGGAACTGCTCATAGGTCAGGGTTGGTATGCGCTTCGGGTCCCCGCCCGAATCCAGACCGTAGGCCGTGTCAGGAAACAGGGATTGAAGGGAGTATTCGGAGAGTCGGTTGTCCGGCGATGAATAGGCCCCCTTCATCTCGTTGAAGACCACGCCCTTGTACAGGAGGGGGCCGCTCGCATCGTCCAGTTCAAAATGCCACCCCTCCTGTTCGAATATGGCCCGGGTGATGCGGGGATAAAAAACCGCATCCAGATACACATCCATGAGGTTGTAGAAATCCTGGAGGTTCTGACTGGCCACCGGATAGCAGGTCTTATCGGGGTACGTGAAGGCGTTGAGAAAGGTCTGGAGAGAGCCCTTCAGGAGTTCCACAAAGGGTTCTTTCACCGGGAATTTTCGGGACCCGCAGAGCACGGAGTGCTCCAGTATGTGCGGCACACCGGTGGAGTCGGTCGGGGGCGTCCGAAAGGAGATACCGAAGACCTTGTTCTCGTCGTCTGTCATGAGAGAGAGGACCTGAGCCCCGGTCTTCATGTGGCGAAATACCCTGGCCACAATCCGTAATTCCCGGATCTCCTGTTCCTTTAAAAGCTCAAAGCCATGGTTCACGGATATGTGTCCTCCTTCCGACTCTGGGTGATGGAGGGTTTAGGCGCAAGGAAAGAAGCTGAAAGCTCAAAGCATCCAGCATCAAGTTTCAAGTTTCCGACCAGGAGACCTCTTCTTGGCTACGATTTGATAAACCGTCAACACAATAAATAGGGCACACCCAATATAGTTGACCGCATCGTTCGCCCAGATGAGGGCGATGGCTGCCGCCCCGTGGAGGATGGTTTCCGGCCATGTGAGCCGCACGATGTAGAACCGCTCCAGACAGAACACAAAGGCCATGATCGAGAGGGTGCAGAATATGACGGTCTGGATAACGTCTCCGGTCGGGCCATTGAGCAGGAGGGGATGATAGGCCATGACCACCGGCATGATGTAGAGGCCCTTGGCCAGTTTCCAGGAGGTGAAGGCCGTTCGCATGGGGCTCGACCCGGCAATGCCCGATGCTGCAAAAGACTCCAATGCAACAGGCGGCGTGATATTGGCGTCCTGACTGTACCAGAAGACGATCATGTGGGCTGTCAGGAGCGGGATGCCCAGATCCATGAGACCGGGTCCCGCCAGGATAACCAGGACGATGTAGGATGCGGTTACCGGCAGTCCCATGCCGAGGAGGAGCGAGGTAAAGGCAACCAGGCCCAGGGCCAGGAGGGGAATCCCCTGAGACAGGGAAACCACCAGGGAGGAAAACCTGAGCCCGGTTCCGGTCAGATTGACGACCCCTACGATAATGCCGGCCGCTGCACAGGCAACGGCCACCACCACGGCATTGCGCGCCCCCTGCTCCAGCGTGTCGAGGAGGGCACTGAATGAAATCCGTGAACCTTTCCGAAGGAGCGCCGTAAAGTAGATGGCTAAGATGGCAATGAAGCCTGCCATCATCGGACTGTAATTCATAATCAGTACGGTAATCAGTATCCCGACAGGGACGACAAAATGGATCCCCCTTTTGATGGTCTCGCCCATCCTGGGCAGGTCCTCTTTTGGCAGGCCCCAGATCCCTTCTTTCTGTGCCTCCACATGCACGAAAAGGATGACAGAGAAGAAGTAAAGGACCGCAGGAATAAACGCTATTTTTACAATTTCGAGGTAGGGCGTTTGCGTAAATTCGGCCATCAGAAAGGCGCCGGCCCCCATGATCGGCGGCATCAACTGGCCCCCTGTGGAGGCCGCCGCCTCTACCGCGGCGGCCACGTGGGGTTTATATCCGATCTTTTTCATCATCGGAATTGTAAAAGCGCCTGTGGCAACCACATTGGCCACTGCACTCCCGGAAACCGATCCCAAAAACCCACTGGCCACCACAGCGGTCTTTGCAGGCCCCCCGGAAAAACGCCCTGTAATGCAATAGGCCAGATCGATAAAAAAATTTCCCGCGCCTGTTTTTTCCAAAAAAGCGCCAAACAATATAAAGATAAAGACAAAGGTGGCTGCAACGGCGGTGGGCAGCCCGAATATCCCTTCTGTGGTCAGGGAGAGCGTCGTGGCCATCCGTTCGATGGAATACCCTTTATGCACAATGATCGTAGGCATGTATGGGCCGAAATAACCGAAAAGCAGAAAGCCGAAGGCAATACAGGTCAGGTTCAAACCGATGACGCGGCGTGTGGCCTCGAGCACCAGAACCACCAGGGTTATGCCCACGGCGATGTCCCACTGGCTCCAGTCGCCCTGACGCTCAAATATGCCCTGGAGATCAATGAAGATATAGGCGCATACGGCCAAACTCAGGGCAATAAGGATCAGGTCAATCGTCAGGGCCAGGTTCAAGCGGTCTCTTTTGGCCCCCTTATACAGGGGCCGCGTCAGGAAGGCGATCACCAGGATGGAGCCCAGAAATACGGCCCTGTGCTGCATTGCGGTCATGGCAATAATCCCTGCCGTATACAGCTCGAACAGGCTGAGCCCGATGCCGACCACCGCAATGACCTTTAAGATCCCCCATTCAATCGGGGAAGAGGCGGATGTTGCTTCACTGCTCTCTGTCATGGTCACCTCACTTCTGGCTTCCGCGTTTTGTAGGGGTGGCGGGATGGGGGAGAAGGGAGCGATAGATCTTGTAAAGGAGGCTCACCGGCCGGCCCAAGAAGCGAACCGCCTCATGGGGCGCGACGGCCGAGAGATTGGTTCTGGTCCCACGCCAGATAATGGTGTGGTCCACACCGGGACTTCCGATCCGCAGAACGAAATTGCCTGTGGGGAAATGCATCGCCTCTATGACTTCGTACGGCCCCCTTTTCACCATCCGTCCCACGCCGGGCATCCGGCCCATGCCGGCCCCGAACTTGAGATAGCGCTCCTCCTCGATATAGATACGCCCTTCTTCATCCAGGCTGTGAACCTCCCAGATGGGGGCGTTTTCCACTGAGTGATAGTAGCGAACAGTAAATCGCTCCCCCGGATCCATGGGTAAAACAAGCAATGGACGATCCCCCCTCACCGGGGTAATGTCCAGTTCAAGACCGCCGGGCCGGGACCAGGCGGCCAGGAGCAGGCACAGGGCCAGCCCGGCCGCGGCCCCTATGGCGGATCGAACCGGCCTCTTGAGCAATTCCTGCCACACCGCTAAGGAATCAGCTTTTCAGGCACCTGAATCCCCTTTTCCTTGAGGTACTTGATCGTGCCCGGATGGAGCGGGATCGGAGAGTACTTCACCGCATTCTCAGGGGTGGTGTACGCGGCCGAGGGATGGATTTTACAGAGCAGGTCGTTGTGCTCGTACAGGGCCTTGACCAGCTTGTACACCAGGTCGGTATCCAGGGACTTCTGGCAGATCAGCACGTTCCAGACGCCGATGGTGGGAACCGGCTTGTCAACGCCATTGTATACGCCGCCGGCCAGTTCCACCGCTGAATAGGTGGGGTTGGCGGCCAGAATCTTCTGCGTCTGCTCGGGGGTAAAAGGCAGTATCCGGATAGCATGGGTAGTGGCCAGATCCATGATGGAACTGGTGCCCGGCCCTACGGACCATGTTCCCATCTCAATGGTCCCGTCCCTGAGGGCATTGGCGCTCTCGGTAAAGGAAAGGCGGGTGTCCTTGTAGGAGTCCAGGGGAATTCCCAGTGCCTTGAACACCACCTCGGCCATGAAATTGGTGCCGCTTCCCGGACTCCCTGAGCTGATAGTCTTCCCTTTAATCTGCTCCACGTCGGTGATCGAGCTGTCCTTCAGCACCGCCAGTTGAAGCAGGTTGGGGTACATGATGGCCATGGACAAGATATTCTGCTTCTTTCCCTTGAATTTGGAGGTACCCTCGTACCCGGCCACGGCCACATCGCCCATGACCTCGCCCACGACGGTTTCCCCCTTGGAAGCCAGTTTCACGTTTTCCACGCTCGCGCCCGTGACCTCTGCCACCGCCCTCACGCCCGGAACATAGCGGGTCCATATCTCCGTCACGCCCCCGCCGTAGGGATAATAGATGCCGCCGGTCCCGCCGGTGCCGATGCCGAGAAAGACGGTTTTAGCCGCGACCGGTCCTGCCGCGATCAGAGACAGGGCCGAGATCATGATCAACAACGTACTCAGCTTTTTCATAGTCATTCGACCTCCCTTTCTTTGGTGTAAGTTCCTTACTCAGCCATCGTGGCAATCTTAAGGGTTATCGAGCCGGGCTTGTCGGTCATCCCCGTGACCGGATAGACAAAGGTAGCGCTCTTCCCCGGCTCAATCAGCCCTTTTTTGGTCGTTGCCGGGATGAGGCCACCCACGGCCTTGCCATTATCCAGAAAAATATGCACCCGGTACCGTTGAGGTTTGTCGGTGAGGTTCTTGACGGCCAATTTGAAATGAAGGACCTGTGCCCCTTCATATTTCTTGAAGAAGCAGGTGAGCCCTTCCAGTTGGGCCTCAGGGGCTATTGTCTTGTCAATCTTGTTTTCCTGAGCACAGGCAAACTCCCCTTCCTCGGCATGGGCCGTTAATCCCTTACCGGCCCACAGGCCCAGGCAGACCGCTGCCCCCAGCACTACCACCCACAGGAATACCCCTTTACACTGTTTCATGTTCCCTCCTTTCCCTACATGGTTGACCTATGAAACACCCTGACACACGACTTCAGATAACACCATACAAAGAGTAGGTTGTCAACTTCAATTTGACCCCTTGAAATTCCTCGCTGAGTGTGCTAACAAGATTATTTTTCGGGTTAGAAATCCTATCTTTAAGGAGCGCACCATGGAAATCACAGTGCACCAGGCAAAAGAAAATCAGCGAAGAACAAAGCCAACCGATGAATCCAACTTAGGTTTCGGCGACATTGTTACCGACCACATGTTTATGATGGACTGGGAGCGAGAAAAGGGCTGGCACAACGCCCGGATCGAGCCTTACGGCCCCATCCCCATTGACCCGGCCGCCATGGTCCTTCACTACGGGCAGGAGGTATTTGAGGGTCTCAAGGCCTACAAGGGAGAGGACGATGGAATATCTTTGTTCAGGCCCACTGAGAATTTCAAACGCCTCAACCGCTCAGCCAAAAGGCTCGTCATGCCTGAGGTGGATGTGGACCTGGCCATGGAGGCGCTGAAACAGCTCATCCTGCTGGACAGGGACTGGATCCCGAAGAGCGAAGGGACATCGCTCTACATCCGACCGACCATGATTGCCACCGAACCGCACTTGGGGGTCCGGCCGGCCAACGCCTATCTCTTTTACATTATCATCGGTCCGGTAGGAGCCTACTACAAGGAGGGCCTCAACCCGGTCAAGATCTATGTGGAGGATTTTTTTGTCCGGGCGGCCATCGGCGGGACCGGCGAGGCCAAGACCTCGGGAAACTATGCCGCGAGCCTCCTGGCCGCGGAAGAGGCCAAGAAGAAGGGTTTTACCCAGGTGTTATGGCTGGATGCGGCCGAGCGGAAATATGTGGAAGAGGTAGGGACCATGAACATGTTTTTCCTCATCAGAGACGAGCTGATCACTGCGCCTTTGAACGGGAGCATCCTCCCCGGGGTCACCCGCGACTCGGTTATTCGAATCGTCAAGGATTGGGGCATCAAGATGACGGAACGATCCCTCACCATTGATGAAGTCATTTCGGCAGCTAAAAACGGCACGCTCAAAGAGGCCTTTGGCGCAGGCACGGCCGCCGTCATCTCTCCGGTGGGCCAGATCACCTACAAGGGAGAGGATTTTATCGTGGCCGGGGGCAAGATGGGCGAACTGTCCCGCCGGTTGTATGATGAAATCGTGGCCATCCAGTATCGGCACAAACCCGACCCCTATGGATGGGTGGTGAGGATTGGGTAGAAACTAAGGAGGGAGCAGGGAGTGGGGAGTGGGGAGTGGGAAGTTACTAAAGTGAGTCCCGCAAGGCGGGATGACTAAAGTTTGGAGTTCGGAGTTCGGAGTCCAATAAGCCGGGAGCACCCGTTCCGAACCGCGAAGTTCGTGTTGGGTTTCGCTCCCGCTCTTCCCAATTAAGGCGCAAGGTCCAGAATCCAGAATCCAGAATCCAGTCCCGCTTTCAGCGGGATCTCCGCTTCGCTTCGACAAGTATCCAGAATCCAGAATCCAGTAGAGAGGCAATGAGATGATTCCGACCATTGAGTGGCACGGCCGGCAGGTCAGGATGATCGACCAGCGGAAACTCCCGGGCAAAAAGGAATGGTATGTCTGCCGGGGGTATAAGGATGCGATCCGGGGGATCGAAAAGATGGTCATTCGGGGGGCCCCGGCCATCGGCGTGGCAGCGGCCATGGGTCTCGCCCTGGGGGCTCGATCGATCAGGACCGCAAATCGTGCCGATTTCCTAGCGCGCTTTAAAGATATCGGTGAAGAGATGCTTCAGGCCCGCCCTACGGCCGTGAACCTCCGATGGGCCATTAAACGAATGATCGGTCTGGCCGATGACATGGCGGGACATCCCATAGGCGAGATCAAAGACGCCCTGCGGAAGGAATCCGAAACGATCCTGGCCGAAGATATCGCGATCAACCGGCAGATGGGGATGAACGGCCAGGTCCTGATCCCGGACGGGGCAACCGTCCTGACCCACTGCAACGCCGGGGCCCTGGCCACCGGAGGCTATGGCACGGCCCTGGGCGTCATACGGGCGGCCTGGGAGAAGGGGAAGCGGATCCAGGTCATTGCCGATGAGACGAGGCCCTGGCTCCAGGGCCTGCGCTTGACCGCCTTTGAACTGATGGAGGACAAAATCCCCGTATCTGTGATTGCGGATAACGCGGCCGGCTCTCTGATGCGTCAGAAACGGATCGATCTGGTCATTACAGGGGCCGACCGGATCGCCGCCAACGGGGATGTGGCCAACAAGATCGGCACCTACCAGGTGGCCGTACTGGCCAAGGTCCACCAGATTCCCTTTTACGTAGCCGCCCCCATCAGTACCATCGATGCCGCCACCAAAAACGGGGACCTCATCCCGGTGGAGCAGCGGGGGCCTGAAGAAATCGCCAGGGTCGGGGGCCGGCAGATCGGCCCGATCGGCGTCATGGCCCTCAATCCGGTCTTTGACGTTACCCCTGCCAGATACGTATCCGCCATCATTACTGAAACAGGCATCATCCGCCCTCCCTTCCAAAAAGCGATCCGGGAGGCACTAGGCCGAGGCCGTTCACAGGCGTAAGACCTTGGCCCCCCGGATCTTCCGTTCCTTGAGTTCCACCAGGGCCCTGTTCGCGTCTTCGAGGGCGAATTCCTCGACCTCCGGTTTGATCGCAATACTGGAGGCGATCTCCAGAAACTCGCTGATATCCCTCCGGGCCACATTGGCCACGCTCTTGATCTCCTTTTCCATCCAGAGATGCCGGGCGTAGCTTAGTTTCAGGAGGTACTCCCGGTCCAGATCCTCTTTGCGAATGGCATTGATGACCAGCCTTCCGCCGCTCTGAAGATTTTTGAGTGCCTCGACGATCGGCTTCCAGACCGGCGTGGTATCGATGATGCAGTCCAGTTTCACCGGGGAGTCATCTTCGGTGTCGCCGGCCCAGACCGCCCCCAACTCCCTGGCAAAGGCCCGCTCCTTCTCGCTCCGTGCGAATACGTACACGTCTGATTCCGGGTATTGGTATCGGCTCATCTTGAGCACCAGATGGGCCGAGGCCCCGAATCCGGTCAGGCCCAGGGTTTGGCCGTTCTCGATGTTCGTCAGCCGAAGGGAGCGGTAGCCGATAGCCCCCGCGCAGAGGAAGGGAGCTGCCTCTGAATCGGAAAAGCTCTCCGGAATCCTGAAGGCGGAATCCTGCGGCACGGTCATATATTCTGCGTATCCTCCATTGGCATCCCTGCCGGTAGCCCTGAATGCCTCGCACAAATTTTCTTCCCCCTCCATACAGAATCGGCATTTTCCGCACGAAGAATATATCCAGCCGACGCCGACCCGCTCTCCCGGACTGAACCTGTCTGCGCCAGCCCCGGTTCCTACCACCTTCCCGACAACCTCATGTCCCAACACCACCGGAAACCGGGGCGGGGGGGTCCTCCCCTCGATCTCATCCAGTTCCGTATGACAGACCCCGCAGGCCGAGACCCTGACCAGGACCTCGCCCTCTCGGGGGGCCGGATCAGGCAGATCGACCCTCTCAAGGGGCGTCCTGTTTTCGGCAAAGCTGGAAATTCCATTCAATACCATCGCTTTCATGTCACTCTGTCCTCCTCTTTTCACGCGACAAATAATGAGCCCATTTCTTTGACCCTACGACGGGGTCACGACATTGTCAAATACTTACAGAAAAGCATCATCGCATCCTTCCCCTCACACTCAGAGGATACTTGCCGCACATGCCCCAGTGATCCTTTCTGAACACCTTACCGGCGATGCTTCTTGCCTGCGGTCGCCAAAGCGGCTATACTTCCAAATGAAGCCATCCTATCGGGGACCGGCTCTCACCCACATTCAAATGGGAAGAAAATCCTTGGATCCTGTGAAAAAAGGAAGGGAGATGGGCGACGAATGGGCTCATCCAGGAATCTGGACATGACGGAGCTTTCGTGATGCCCCCGGATCAGAATGGACCTGCATGTAAAAAGGAAAGGAGGTTACATCAACATGGGTAAAATGGTGTTGGCGCTGATCGGGGTGTCTCTTTTCGTTGCCTGTGCAGCAGGAAACCGAACACAAACAGGCGCTCAGGGGATTGTCTTTGAAACCGGAAAAAACAGGCGGGCTGTCATGGATGCGATTGTTGAGGTTGCCATTGACGACGGCTACACGGTCCATTCCATTTCAGACGCGGATGGGAGGATTATCTTTGACCCCCGTAAAATGCTGGATGGCACATTGTCTATGAAAATCACTGGAAACGACTCGGCCCTGCAGACTAAACGATCGACATTCAACCATCTGATACAATTCTCCGCCCATGTCAGCAGAGACGGGGTCGTGGAGTTGAAGACCCTCGTCATGGTCTCGGGACTGAACAGTCCGGTCGATGCCGACAAAAGTGAAAAACTGGCCAGGTATTATGAGAAAAGAATCATGAAAGTGCTCCGCACGACACCGCCTAAATTGCTGATGCGGATAACGGATATGAGGGCCTGACAAAAGGCACTGGCATGGGATCTTCGATTTGCGATTTGCGATTGTAAGCTCCCTGAAAACAGACACCTAACCGGATGGGAACTCGAAAGCATTTTCTCAGGCAGTATGGAGGCCTTCCCCGTTGAAACCGAAGACCATGGAACCACCGCATATCACTTATTATTTTAAACCCCCGGAAGAAATCCCGCCGGAGACCCTTGACCGAATCCGCCAACTCATCGAGGAGGGAAGCGGCGTAGGGACCTCATGGGTCAGGGGAAATCTTCAAAACGCCTTTCTCATCGGATATGCCGAGCATGATGGAATGGTCGTAGGCACATCCACCCACAAGTATCCCAAGGAGGCGTACCGAAAGAAAATTGAAGCGGCCACGGGCCTCGATCTTTCCGGATATCTGGAAAGGGGGTACACGGCCGTAAGGGCGGAATACAGGGGCTCAGGGATCGGAGGCAGGCTGATAAAGGGTCTGATTGAACAATCGGCCGGGAAAAAAGTCTATGTGACGATCCGCAAGGATAACATCCCCCCCCTCAGGATGACCTACAGGGAAGGGATGGTCCTGGCCGGGAGATTTATCAATGAGAGAACCGGTCACGAGTTGGGCGTGTTTACCAATATAATGCCCCTAAAAAAATAGAGAGGGTGATCATCAGTCCATTTCCGGTACAGATGATCACCCTCGTTTTTACAGCCCAGGATCAAAAAGGAGGACCTCTCCCTTCTTGATCTCAATGCCATCGCCTGCAGGGAGCGGTTCGTCCATTCCTTTCAGGAAGACCCCAAGGTCGTATGTACCGGGAACGACCGGAAAGGCCTTCCAGAGCGGATAGTCGTTGTCCCAGCGGCGCTTTACCTTGAGGATGCACTCTTCCTGCCCTGAAGGGGTCAATTGCCAGGAAACGATCTGCGGATTGGGCTTGAGCTGGATGCCCGAGTCCAGAGTAACCACGGTTTCCTTTCCCGCCTCGATGGTGATCCCCTTGACCACCTTGAACAGGTCGGGCAATCTGCCGTACACCAAACCCAGATCGTAGGTCCCGGCCGGGAGCGGTTTAGCCTTCCAGAGGTAATAGTCGTTGCCGCCGGCATCGTTCCTGACAAAAGGCTTATCGCTCCCCGCCGGCAGGATGGCGACGGCGGCGGCCGCGTCGCCTAACCCCTTGGCCTTGTTGAAAACCATGGCGCCTAAATTGATCTCCGTGACCTCTCCGCCTTTGACCTCAAACCTGCCCAAAGAGGCCTCGCTGGCCAGCTTATAGTTGGTGTTGCTGAACTGAAGAATCACATCATACTCCCCAGCCAGGAGGGGATGGGTCCCTTCAGTCTGGGGCGTGGCGTTCTTGATGACCTTGTTGTCCTTGGTGCGGACAATCTTGATCTCGCCCTGCGTCTTAAGGGCCGATTCGGGCATGGAGATTTTGAGCTTGCCCAATTTGGTCTGGGCCTTGACTGTAGTCGTCTTGGCCTCCTCTACCTTGACCTCGATCTCCTTTTTGACCGTCTCTAAAGCGGACAGGAGGGAGTTGGCGTCGGTCGCCTGGAAATACGTCCCTCCTCCGGCCTCGGAGAAGCAGGTGAGTTGGTTTCTCCCTTCCTGGTCGACCCCGAAGCCGACCACGTGCAGGATGAACTTGATGCCCGAGTCCTTAAGCTTCTTAATAGTGGCGCAGGGATCCTTGTCGCAGGTCTCGATCCCGTCGCTGACCAGGATGATGGTGGTCTCGCCCTCTCTGCTCTTCAACTCATCGGCAACCATCCTGACCGACGCGGCCATAGGGGTCATCCCCTTGGGAGTGATCTCCTTGACCTTGGCCAGGAGCCCGGCCCGGTCGGTCGATCCAGATGGGATCATGATCTCCACGTCGTTGCAGTCGCCCTTTCGCCGATGGCCGTAGACGGTCAGGCCCACGCCGATCCCGTCCGGCAGTGCCGGCACCACCTTGGCCATGACCTCCCTGGCCGCCTCTATCTTACGGACATCTCCGGCCGGACCCCACATAGACCCCGATGCATCCAGAATAAACATCACCTCGGGCATCTCCGCGCCATGGGCCGACAGAGACAACAACAGGGTCACGACCAATAAAACACACGTGTTCAGGAAGGATCTCTTCGCCATATTGCACCTCCTGTGCAAGCTAAGTTTAACTCATCAATATTCCTTGAATTCCGGTTTCATATGCAAGGTCTTTTCCTTGATGCGGCCAAGGATCTCGTCCCTCCGATCTCTGGCCCATTCCGGGATCTCCGAATTCCATCGCTCCGGGGAAAGGACATGAATCACGGTAGCCGTCTTGAGTCCCGGATCCGCCTGGAACTCAATGCTGTCACTCCCCTCCATGTATTTGATGTACCGGAACGCAATGAGAAGATCATATTTTTCAGCAGCCGGAGGTTCAGCTCGATCCCCACGGCCTATGGATAATTTATCCTCTTCCAGCGGTTTGCCCTTTGTCTCCAGGCCGAGACTGTCCTTTCCTCTGACGGTTTCATCGATCTGTTGGATCCGTTTCACATGACGACCACCGTCAAAGGGGGTATTGAGCCAGACGTCGACGATCTCGAGGGCCAGGTCGGACGAGATCATCCTTGCACCAATCGAGAGCATGTTCGCATCATTGTGCCCCCTGCCAAGGAGGGCCGTTTCCCTGTTCCAGCAGAGGGCGCACCGGATCCCCTTAAGCCGGTTGGCCACCATGGCCTCCCCGTTCCCGGAGCCCCCCAAAACAATGCCCCGATCGCATTCCCCTTCCTGGACCGCTATGGCCGCAGCGCGTATAAACGGGGGATAATCGACGGACTTATCCGAATGCGTTCCGAAGTCATGAACCGCGTGTCCCTTCTCCTCAAGAAATTGCTTGATCATCTCCTTATACTCATATCCTGCGTGATCCGAACCGATTGCGATTTTCATGTCGCCTCCTGTCATAAGATTGCTGTCACTGTCATGCGTCTGCTAATGTCTCGTACACGTCTTCCTGCTCACTCAGGGGGGCCGGAGACCCACCCTCTGAATCTGAGGGGATTGACTGGATGTCCCCTTTGCCTGCAACAGAGACCCTGCCCCGGTGGACGGATGTCTCCACCAAATTGTCACTCAACCCCGAAGCATCAAAGCGGCTCTTCAGATAGTCTATGTCAAACAGATGGTATTCTTTGTCGAGCAGGAAGTACCTATCACTGTTCGGGGCATGGGCGCAGGTCTCGATAAGGTCTCTGAACACATTGCGATTAAATTTGACATAGGTCCGAGTCGGCCGGCTCGATGCCTCGATGAGCCCGTCCCCTGCCACCATGATGCAGATCTCGCCCTCTTCAATGTGAGGCCTTTCCGAGTTCCCATAGACAAATTCTCTTACGTACGGTTCCATCCCGGAGATGATGTTCCAGCTCATTTTGGTATGGCCGTTGATGTAACATCTTGAAACCGGTTTCGCGCCATAGGCCTTCCGGAATTTGACACAGGCGCAGTCGAGGAGCTTTGAAAGGAGTATCTCGGTTTCTTCACTGTAATCCAGGACCTTGATCACAAGACCGGCGGCCTCCCGGGTCGCCTCAGAAAGAATGCGGTCCAGCCGGTTAATATGGTCCTTGGACAGATCTCGGGTCTTGCGCACCAGGGTCCTGCCGACCAGAAGCCCGTCGATGCCGCAGCAGAGGAAGGTCAGGACCGCATCGTAGATGGACCGGACAATCGGCTGACCGTTAATATTAAAAGAAGTATTGAGGACCATCGGCATGCCGCTGATCTGACTATATTCCCCGATGATCTCATAGAACAGCGGGTTCTGCCCCTGGTTGACGGTCTGGAGCCTGGCTGTCCCGTCCACGTGGGTGATCCCCTCGATCCCCTTTTTCATTTCGGGCAGGACCCCGTAGATTACGGTCATAAAGGGCTCGGGCCGGTTGATGTCAAAGAACTTCCCCACCTCCTCTTCCAAAACGGCTGGCGCAAAGGGTCTCCAGGGCTCCCTGTACTTGACGAGCCGGTTGGTCCTGTCCCGGGCCTCAATGGTCGGTGCAGCCAGGATGGACCGGTTTCCGAGGGCCCTCGGGCCGACCTCCTGCCGCCCCTGAAACAGGGCGATAATCTCATTGTTGTCAAGAAGCAAGGCGCATTCCCGCGGTGAGATGTTTTCATGCTCAATATGGATCGGGAAGTCATAGGTCTGGATCAGACGGTCCAGTTCCCCATGGGGATCGCTTTCTCCATATCCCAGGTAGATCCCTGTTGGATACTGGATGCTGGATACTCGATACTGGATGCTAGATGCTGGATGGGCATTGATACTTGGTACTGGGTATTGGCTACTGGTTACTCCTCGCTCCCTGCTCCTTGCTCCTTGCTTCCTCCCGACCTCTGACCTCTGACTCCTGTCCTCTTGCCTCTGATGCCCGATCCTGGCGGCTGATGCCAGGGCCGCCCCCAGGGCGATCCCCCTGTCAGAGGCAAGGGGCTGTACAAAGAGGTTGTCGCAAACCCCGGATTTCAGGATATGGTAGTTGAGCTGGCTGTTCATGGCAACGCCGCCCGAAAAGCAGAGGTTTTTGAAGGGTCGGGCCTCTTGGACCCGCTTCAGTCTATGGATAAGGATCTCCTCCAGAAGGGCCTGAATGCTGGCCGCCACGTCTGTCTGGAGGTGGTTGAATTCGTTGACGGGTCTCGGCTGGGGCGGTCCGAAGGCCCTGGCCATTTCCCCCCGCATCTTCAGCAGGGAGCCGCCCGGCCACCGGTAATCAGACCCATTCCTCTCCAACAGTTCGCGAATCCGGTCCTTGTAAACAGGGCTGCCGTAGCTTGCCAGTCCCATGATTTTGCCGCAGTGCTGGGAGGTGTTGTGGCTCCTATAGCCAAGCCACTCAGTGAAATATTGGTAGAGGATGCCCAGGGAAAAATCGTTTGTCAGCTCAGAGGATATGCGCGAGATCTCATGGCGTTCCCCCGCATAGATGGAGGTGGACTCGGATTCACCGGTCCCGTCGGCCACCAGTATGAGGGCCTCATCGAAACTCGAAGGGAAGAAGGCCCCGGCTGCATGGGAGTCGTGGTGCCCCACATAGCAAACCTCATCCCAACCGATTCTGCCCGAGAGATACCTCAGCACCTCGGCAGCGCGCACCTTCTGGAACCGTACAAACTTCTTGAGGAAATCCGCCTCTCCCTCATCCGGATTGAATCCAAAGGTGATGGATCGGAAATGTCTGAGATCGAGCTTCAGTATCTCCTTTAGGGAGAAATAGGGGTTAAAGTAGGTCATCTTCTCCCCGTTGAAGCGTTCTTCCTCAAAGACCCATAAGATATTCAGTTGGTCATCTACAACGGCCACGCCGGTGTCGTGGCCCATATAAATGCCGAGATGGTAGTGTGTCATGGACGGGAGATCTCCCGGTTGGCAATGGTTATGGATTGTCCGTTATGGGTCATTGTCATGACCTTATCATGACCTTATCCCGACCTTATCCTGACCTTGTCTTTCAATCTTCCGCGTTCCGAGTTCCGCGTTCCCCGTTCGAAGGAGATAGTCCTGATACACGTACAGGGCCGGCGATCCGCCCGTGTGAAGGAACAGGACCCTGCGATCCTTTTTAAAATGGGCTTTCCGAACGAGGTCGATCAGGCCGGCCATGGCCTTTCCCGTGTAGACCGGGTCCAGGAGGATCCCTTCGGTCCTTGCCAGGAGGGTCACGGCCTCGGCCATTTCAGGGGTAGGAAGAGAATACCCTGGCCCCACATAATCTCCAAAGCAGGTCACGGCATCTCGGGGGATCTCTAAATTGACCCCGACATGCTCTGCGGTTTCGCTGACGAGGCGGTAGACGATTTTCTCCTGTTCTTCTCTGGTGCGGCTGACATTGATCCCGATGACCGGGATATTCATGCTGCAGCCGTACAATCCGGCGACGAGGCCCGCCTGGGTCCCTGCGCTCCCGCTGGCGCAGACAACGGCGTCGATGTCAAGCCCCATGTCAAAGGTTTGATCAAGGATCTCCTGGGCGCAGGCCACATATCCTGTAGCGCCGATGGCATTGGACCCCCCCACCGGGATGATATAGCCTTTGCGGCCCTCTGTTGCCAATTCCTGGGCCACCCGCTCCATCTCCGCCACCAGATCCGATCCGGCCTGGACCACCCGGATCTGTTCAATCCCTAAGAGGTTGTAGAGGAAGATATTCCCGCTGGCCTTCGGCTCAAAGCTGCCGGGTACCCGCTCCTCCAGGACAAAACGGCATTTCAGGCCTTCTTTCACTGCCGCGGCAAGGGTCAGCCGACAGTGGTTGGACTGAACGGCCCCACAGGTAATCAGGGTGTCGGCCCCCTGGGCCAGGGCATCGGCCACCAAAAACTCCAGCTTGCGGGTCTTGTTCCCCCCGGCTGTCAGACCGAGGAGGTCGTCCCGCTTGATATAGATATCGGGACCGCCCAGCACCTTTGAAAACCGGGGGACCCTTTCAATCGGCGTCTGTCCTTCTGTGTAACGCCTTCTGGGGAATTGCGCCAGGTTCATGCTCTCTCCTTGCCTAACCCGGATAAACCGGAACTAAAAAAATACTCACACGGAGACACAAAGAAAGACAGATGAGTATCTACCTAAAACCCCAAAAAGAAATATTTCTCTGTGGCTTTGCGGCCTTGTGTGATAACAAAATGAAA
>CAYPDL010000019.1:0-6664 GCA_964409475.1 uncultured Desulfobacteraceae bacterium
GTATCATGCCAAATTTATTGAAATGATAGCCTAATGAAGGGTGCGAAACTTGAGCCATAACATTAAATAGAGATATAGTTTTTCAGAGCCACTCCATCATCGTGAGAAGGTGTAGGTGTTTGCCGTTAAACACCCGTAGTTATGGAAGAGAAGAAGAGAAACGAATTTAACGCCCAACTTGTCTTATCAGACAAGTTGGCGGCGTTGGGGAAAATGGCAGCCGGGATCGGCCATGAAATCAACAATCCAATGGCAGTAATTTATCAGATTACCGGGTGGATGAGAGACCTCCTAATTGAAGAGGAGGATCAAGAAAGCAAAAACAGGGAAGAATATCTAATCTGCCTGACAAAAATCGATGAGAATGTAAGACGGGTTCGAGAAGTTGTCCACAACATGCTTGCGTATGCCGGCAAATTGGAGATTTCTTCAGATGAAATCGATGTTAACAGCGCTATCAACAGGGTCGTTTCACTCTTAAATAATTTTGCGCATATCCATAACATTAACATCTCAACAGACCTTTCCCTAAATCTTCCTGTCATTAAAGGCAACCGCTCAGAGCTTGAACAGGTGTTTTTCAATTTTATTTCAAATGCCGTTGACGCGATAGGAAAGGATGGCTCAATTCAAGTTAAGACCCGATGGATCGACTCAAACATAGTCGTTAGCATAGCGGATGACGGCCCCGGAATTCCAGCAGATCAGCAAAGTAAGATCTTCGATCCTTTTTTCACCACAAAGGTTACGGGGAAGGGAACCGGGCTGGGTTTGTGGATCAGTTACACCATAATGGAAAAGATGGGCGGCGACATCTCTTTTGAAACAGAGATCGGGAAGGGCACCACCTTCACGATAAGGATACCGGCAGTGGCGCCTGAGAAGAAATAAAAATTGTTGGTTGGGTCGTGTGTAGAGGAAGGAGGGAGGAGCAAATGGATCTTTTTAGGGTACTTGTTGTTGATGACGAAAAGGATTTCTTGGAAACGCTGGTGAATCGTCTCAAGAAGAGGAATGTGGACACCATAGGGGTCCTGAGCGGCGAGGCTGCCGTCGAAGAGATGAAAAAGCAGCTTTTTGATGTGGTGATACTGGATGTGAAGATGCCCGGAGGAATGGATGGAATAGAGACCCTGCGAGAGATGAAAAAGATACAGCCGCTCTGCGAGGTAATCCTGTTGACCGGCCATGCCTCTGTTGAAACCAGCATCGAGGGGATGAAGCTGGGGGCCTTCGACTATCTGCTGAAACCTGTAAGGCTGGAGGACCTGCTGATCAAACTCGGACAGGCCTTTGAAAAGAAAGACTCCCATGAGCAGAAGATAAGAGGCGCAAGGATCAAACAGCTCATGCGCTTTCCGGGCAGGGTTTTTGATCAGGAAAGGGAGGATTCCTAACCGTATGGAGGAAGAAAGGCATCAAAGATACGCCCGTCTTAGAAGGATGATCTTAGGCAGCATGATCGGAGTGCCTCTTGTCCTGTTTGTCATTGTACTGGGAATCGGGTATTACTATTTCACCACCTCCATAGAGACAAGCACCATCTCGAGCCTGAAACGCATTGTGGAGGATCACCGGCAGATGATCGATTCGTTCCTCAGGGAGCGGACGGCCAATCTCGAATTCGTGATCCACTCTAATTCCTTTCGAGATCTCGTTGATTCAGAGCATCTCTACCAAATTTTTTTGAACCTTCAGAAGGAATCATCCGCATTCGTCGACCTGGGTGTCTTCAATGAGGAGGGGACCCATGTGGCGTATCACGGGCCCTTTAAGCTGGTGGGGCGGGACTACGGAAAAGAGGCGTGGTTTAAGGAGGTCCTCAAAAAGGGACCATATATCAGCGATGTGTTTCTCGGATACCGAAGGGTGCCGCATTTTATTATTGCCGTTTCCAGGGAGCAGGATGCGATGAAATGGGTCCTGCGCGCCACCATAGATACCCATCTCTTCAATGAAATGGTGAAGAAGGTCCGGATTGGGAAGACAGGCGAGGCCTACCTGATCAATGCCGAGGGATTTTTTCAGAGCGAACGTCGTTCCGGCGGCAATTTGATGGATCAAGACCCGGATATCTCTGCCTATCCCGAGCGGCATGAAGGAACCCGGACCTTCATCGAAGAAAACCCCCACGGTGAGAAGTTTCTCTATGCGACAACCTGGCTTGGGCACAAGGACTGGTGCCTCGTGGTCCGGCAGGAGAAGTCCGACGCATTCAGGGCCTTGCGATCTGCGAGCTACATCATCTTTCTCATCCTTATGGTGGGCATTTCCAGCATCATCGCCATTGCCTATCTTCTCACCAACCGCATCGTAAGACGGATGGAGCGGATGGACACGGAGAGGGACTTGCTCGGGGTCCAGCTCATCCGCGCCACAGGGCTTGCAGAACTGGGTGAGATGGCCGCCGGGTTTGCCCATGAGATCAACAACCCCCTTCAGATCATCCGCTCGGAACAAGCCCTTATCGAAACCATCCTTGCCGAGATGAGGGAGCGCGGGGAACTGCCTGCCACGGACGATGTAAATGAACTGACTGACTCCATGGCCCAGATCAAGCTCCAGGTGGACCGATGCGCCCAGATCACCCAGGCCATCCTCAAGTTTGGCCGGAGAGGGGAGCCAGTTTCCAAGGAGGTGGATCTGCGTACCTTCATCCCGGAGGTCACCAAGATGATCTCCAAAAAAGCAAGCGTTCAAGGCATCATCCTCAAAGAAGAAATATCCGAAGAGACGCCGGTCATCCAGGGAGATCCAACCCAGATCCAGCAGGTCCTTCTCAATTTGTTCAACAATGGGTTTGATGCGCTGACTCAAAAACACGGGTCCTCTGGCGGAGAATTGACCGTGGGCGCCCGGCCAGGGGCGGATGGCAGGGTGGAGGTCTGGGTTAGAGACAATGGATGCGGCATCAGTCATGAAAATCTCAGCAAAATCTTTTCTCCCTTTTTCACCACCAAGCCGGTGGGGAAAGGGACGGGACTGGGTCTTTCCGTGTGTTACGGAATTGTGGACAAAATGGGGGGCAGCATGGCCGTTGAGAGTGAGAGGGGTGTGGGGACAACCTTCACCATCAGCCTGCCGACTGCCGCGTGAAGCGAAACCGACCTGAATTCATGAGAGCGAATGCGAACAGGAGAGGATGTTATGGACAAGATGCAACTAATGCTGGTGGATGATGAGGAGAGATTTCTTTCCACCACGAAGAAGCTGCTTGCAAGAAAGGGGTATGATGTTCTGACGGCCGCCAGCGGCCTGGAGGCTCTTGAAATTCTGGCCTCACAAACCGTGCACGTGGTGATTCTCGACGTCAAGATGCCGGGCATGGACGGCATGGAGACCCTTCAGGAGATCAAGCGGCGTTTTCCACTGGTGGAAGTGATCATGCTCACCGGTCATGCCACGGTTGAATCGGCGGTAGAGGGGCTCAAATCCGGCGCCACCGACTACCTGGTGAAACCAACGGATATGGATGAACTGCTGGAGAAGGCGGTCGAGGCTTTTGAAAAGCGGAAACGCCTGGAGGAAAAGATCCGTGTGGCCCAGTCCAGGGGCTTCATGAAGTCGCCCCGGGAAATCATGATGGATACACAGTGAGCGGGGGCGAGCAAAGGAGATCCCATGTGAACAAAAAAACCAAAGCTGGCAAAAATGCTGATGATCACCATTGCCCTGGCCGCCAATCTTAGGGGCTCCCTGGCCCCTTCTGGCGCTGCCAGGCAGTGCGCCGCCTTTGCCTGACCCGGCGACTCACGGGCAGATGTCTATGGTGGGATAAAGCCCCTTCATGGGTCCTTCCGGATACGGCTGGATGGTATTAAAGGAAATATTCTGCCCCTTCTGGGCATGCCCCTTTTTTTTGCTCCCGTCGAAATAGGCCCCGTTGGCCTCCAGGATATGTTCCAAACGATGCCGAAAGCCATTCACGAAGTTGGAACCGCTTCCTTTAAATTGCATGGCCCCCCGCCGAACCTTTCCTTCGCACTTTGACAGCTCCCCGAGAGGGATGCTGTGCTCGGCCAGGTCTTTCGAGCCCTGGATATACCCCCAGACGAGGTGGTCCGGAGGCACCTCCAGCGGTTCTTTGAGGTCGATAATGGTGTGGGGCATGACGATGCTCCCCTTGCCGATGCCCAGATTGCATTCGGGGGTCCCGTGCAGGAAGGCATTGAACCCCACAAAAACGCCCTCTCCCAGGCGTGCGTTGATCACCTTTCCCCCATGGGCGGTGATGTTCTTCCCCTTAAGGCTCGACCGAATGATATAGCAGTTTTCCTGGGCGTTGGACCCCACCCCGAGCCATGCATCTTCGAGATAGGCCCTTTGGGCTACCAGTACGTTCTCACTGACCTGGGTCTGGCCCTTCACCACGGCATAACGGCTCAGGGCCGCACCATGGGCCGCCGTTACAGCGGGTTTAAACTTCACCACATCGAAGACCCTTTCAAAATCCGGCTTCCTTTTCTCCACAAAATCCATAAAGATGCCCTTCGGGGCCTCTCCCGGGTTCAGGCGGACATATCGTTTCAGGACCTCCTCTGGAAACTGATAATTGAAATCGAAGGCATCCCCGTACCGTATCCATATTCGACCGTCCGGAACGAACTGATGCGCCAGTTCTCCTGTCTGCACATAGGCGAATGTCCCGATAACACAGTCGTGAATGGTGGTGAGATCCACCGTGCTGAATGGCCCGAGAAAGCTCCCTTCCACAGGGGACCCGTGGATATTGGCATAGTGCAGGGACACGATGTTCTGGATCAGGAATTCTTCAGGGCTTTCCGGGTCATGGGAATGGTTGTGGACCAGGTTCTTGACGAGGTAGCTGTTCTTGATATGGATCACTTCGTCGTCGTGGAGCGGTATTTCCAGACCGCCGTAGTGGAAAACGTCCCCTCTGGCCTTGAGTTCGTCGCCTCGAATGTCGCTCTTATACAGGACCGAGTGATCCACAATGCATTTGCCGAGAAAATAGCTCCCGGCAATGCTCGAATGCTCGAAATGAAAATGGATCGGGTGGTGAAAGGTCAATCCATAGAAGGCATAGAACCGGGAGACCTTTGCCCAGGGGATCACTCCTCGAACATACGGCCCTACGTCAAAACCAGGTTCCCTGAGGTTCACGTTTACCCGGTCGATGATTCGATTCACAAGTCGGTCCAAGGCATTCATGGCGATTTCCCTTTCCTTGCAGATCAGACACCTTCGGTTTGCGATTCATTCGCCCATAGCGAGCCGCTTTTCTGCATAAGGAAGATAAGAGAATTCGCTCTTAAGTGTCAAGCCAAAAACCCCATTCCGCCTCCTTGCCTGTCACTCCCGCTGCCGGACAATCGCAACGCTGCCCGATAGAGGCCAGCGGCTGCAGCATCAACGGGCAGGCTGCTGAGATATTGAACCGGGGATGTAACGGTTTTATCCAGAAACCGCTCTGTATAAAAGATCTGTCACGGAAATTGAGGGAGATATTGAACGCGGCATAGGCCATATTTCTTTTGATCTTTGCAAACAAACCCCTTATAATAAACTTTAATGTTTAACGGCTTGAAGGTTCAAAGGTTGGGAGGTAAGGAGGTTGGACGGCCACGTGGGCTTTCTCTTCATAGGGACGACCGGAGATCATGCCGGGCACAGCCTCGTCACCTGGGCGATCACCCGAAGACTCGTGGAACGGGGCTTCCGTGTAGGGTTCCTCAAGCCATTTGGAACCCAACCTGTTAATATAAACGCCCATGGGTCCGACCCGGATGCGCTCCTGTTTAAGGAGACGCTGGGCATTCAGGAACCCCTTGACCGGATCTGCCCCTATCCCCTTTCAGAAGAAGCATGGAGAGACACGGGACCTGAAACGCTCCTCAAAGAGATCAGGACCTTGGCCAGAGAGCTCTCTGACAGCAAAGATGTCCTCATCATCATGGGCGCCGACCACATATTCCTTGACAATGGCTCACGGGGCGTTTCCGATATTTCCCTCGCTGCTGGATTGGGGGCTGATTTTATCCTTATTGACCGGTGCCGGGACAAGGCCAGGTCGATCTATTCCATCCTCTCTGTCAGTTCTCTCCTCAAAGAGAGACTCAAGGGAGTTGTTCTCAACCGGGTCTCCCCGCCATTGCTCCAGGAAATCAGAGATCATATGATCTCAGCCTTTGCCAACAGGGGAATTTTGATCACGACGGCGCTCCCGGAAGATCCGTTCCTCTCTTTTCAGAATCTTGGGGATATAAGGGATGTCTTAGATGGTGAGTTTCTCTGTGGCGAAGCCGACCTCGAACAGCCGGTAGGCGGAATGACAGTCGGGTCGTCAGATCTGGAGGGAGAACTTCGGGTATTCAAAAGGGCTTATAACAAAATCATTCTGTTAAAGCCCCATCCGGCTGAAACGGACGGTGATCCGATTCAGGGACGACGATCGATCGCCGGCATCCTCTTCACCGGAGGCAGAACCCCACCTCCTCAGCTCCTTGGGGCGGCAAAAAAGGCGGGCCTCCCGCTCATGCTGGTGAAACAGGATACCTTTCCTGCCTTGGAGCGGCTGCAGCACAGCCCGCCCCCGCTCTCCCTTAACGACGATGCCAAGGTCCGCCGTCTGACGGAACTCATGGATCGGGACAACGCCCTTGACAGGTTACTCCAAGGGACGGGGCTGTTTCCCAAATAGGCC
>CAYPDL010000019.1:6764-23144 GCA_964409475.1 uncultured Desulfobacteraceae bacterium
GGACAACGCCCTTGACAGGTTACTCCAAGGGACGGGGCTGTTTCCCAAATAGGCCGCCTGTCAACCGATGGTATCCGATACGATCTGAAGGAGTTTCTCAGGGGAGATCGGCTTGGACAAAAACAGGTTGGCCCCTGCCTGAATTCCCTTGTCCCTGTCTTCATCCCGGCTCTTTGCCGACAGAAATACAATCGGCGTGTCCCTGTAATCTTCTTTTTCCCGGATCTTCCTGCAGAGTTCAAAACCATCCATCTCAGGCATGATGATATCGAGCATCAACAGATCGTAGCCGTTCTGATCGAGCTTCTCAAGGGCCTCGGCCCCACCGGAGGCCAGATGAACCTCATACCCCTCTGGTCTCAGGAGCTCGTTAAGCGCAACGCGCACCAGTTCATCGTCATCTACAACAAGAATCGTCTTTGCCATGTTGAGTTACTCCTTTCCCTACCTTTTAGCTGGAAGAAAGATTTTTACCTCTGTCCCCTTTCCTCGCTGACTCTTGATTTCAAGCCTTCCGCCATGCGCTTCCATGATGCCGAAGCAGAGGGAAAGTCCCAGGCCCGTGCCCTTTCCAACCGGTTTCGTAGTGAAGAAAGGCTCAAGCACCTTATTCAAATGTTCCTCGGAGATTCCCACCCCCGTGTCCTGTACAGAGACCACCACAAGCGGCTCACCCTCATGGTCAGTCAGATATGAATGGATCGTCAACTCCCTGGTCCCGGTCACCTCATCCATGGCATCCCTGGCATTGGATATGAGATTGAGAAAGACCTGTTCCAACTGATTGGAATCGCCCACCACCTTTGGAAGATTTTCAGTGAATTTTCGTACAATGGCGATGTTGTGGTTGAGGAGCTGTTGGCCGGTAATGATCAGGGCATTCTCCACCGGCTGGTTGATGTCGATCTCTCTGAAATCAGGCTGGGTCTGTCTGGAGAACTCCCTCAGATGATCTACGATCTTTTCGATTCTGTTGTTGCATTTGCGGATGATCTCCAGCCGCTCCCGTTCCGGAAAATCTTCAGGGAGGTTTTTGAACATCACGTACAGAATGGTCTGGGAGGCCATGAGGGGATTGTTCAGTTCATGGGCCACACCGGCAACCAGCTCCCCGAGTGCCCTCATTTTGGATGCTTCTATAAGACTGGCCTGGGTGGCCTTCAGCTTCGCCTCCAAGAGCTTCTGTTCAGTGACATCCTTAAATATCCCGGCAGTGCCGATAACGTTCGCTTCCGCGTCTCGAAGCAGAAAAAGGGAGGTCAGGATGGTAAGGACCTTCCCGTCCTTCCGCTTCACCTCCATCTCGTAATTCCCAGCCCTTTTCCGTGAGTTGAGGAGGGCCATAACCTCTCTGGCCTGTTCGATCCCCTTGACGTAGAATCGGGAGATGTGGGTCCCCAGGACCTCATCCTTGGGAAATTCCAGTAACTCCTCCATGGCACGGTTCTGGTAGGTAATGTTCCCTTTGAGGTCCGTCGTCAGGATCCCGTCAACAGAACTCTCCATGACATTTTCAAGAAATTCCTTGGTCTCCCGCAGTTCCTTTTCAAGACCTCTTCTCAGGGTGATGTCGCGGACAATCTCTACAAACCCCGTGGCCCTCCCGTCAGGGTCCTTGATGGCCGTGATGGTTGTATGGGCGGGGAACCTTGTGCCGTTTTTTCTGACTCGAACCATCTCCAGTTCACAGACCCCTTCGGTCCTCGTCCGTTTGGACATCTCTTTCTGGATCCCTTTTTCGCGGTCTTCCGGAAGAATGGTGATGTCGATATTCCGGCTGTTGATGACTTCATCCTTTTTCCAGCCGAAGAGCCTTTCCGCGCCCCTGTTGAACTCGATGATGTTACCGTAGAAGTCAAGGGCCATAATCGCGTAGACCGTGGCGCTGTCCAGTACATTGTTGAGGAACCGGGAGATGTCGCGATACTTCTCCCTTGATTCTTTGAGCTCCCGGGTCCTTTCCTCCACCCTATTCTCCAGATTTGAGGTGTAGTCCTCGATCTGAACGATCATACGATTGAAGGACAGCCCCAGGACACCGATTTCATCTGCACTGCGGATCATGACCCTTTGAGAAAGATCGCCGTCTGCCATCTTGGCAGTCACTTTAGTGAGTTCCCGGATCGGCCGTGTCAATACCTTGGAGAGTGTAAATGCCAGGACAAAGACCAGAACAAGGGCTGCAATGGCCATGAAAAGGATGAATCGTTCGGTGGCGTGCAGGGCGTGGTAGATTTCGTCTTCATAGGTGCCCGCTACAATGATCCAGTCCAAGGGCTTGAAATATATGTATTTGTTGATCTTCTGCCTCGGCCGTTTATCACCCAGCTCCGGATTCATCCAGGGATAGCGTATGGTCCCCACCTCGCCGTTCCCCAGGGCAAGGGCGTCCGTTATCATGGCATGGATATATCTGAAACCGGCCGAATCCTTCAAATCAAGGATGTTCTCCCCCTCCTTAGCCGGATGGATCTTTAGAAACCCCTTGCTGTCTATGATATACACATAGCCGGTCTCCCCCACCCGAATGCCCTTGATCTCATCATTCAGAAATTGTGAACTCTGCTCTCTGACGCCCACGCTCAGGGCGCCGATCACCTCCCCGTCGCTCCCCCTGATCGGCTCATAGGCCTTGATATACCAGTTCCCCATCACCTCGACCCGCCCTGTGAAGGGACGCCCGGCCAGAATTGCCTGGGTTACCGGACTCTGGGACGGGATGAAGGTCCCGGTGACCCGTTTCCCATTCCTTCCCGTAATGTTTGTGGAAATGCGCAGAAGTCGATCTCGCTGAAGCGGGATTCTCTGGAAGATACTGCAGGTCCCTCCCACAAGGGCCTGGACATTATCAACAAAATGATTGTCTTCGGCCTTCCAGGGGGCTGTTGTCACCGGATACACGTGCCGGGTGGCCTGATCGATCGCGTCGAACCGCTGTTCTTGTTTCGACGTCGCATCCACTTCACCCGATTGAAGCGCAAGGAGTTCTCGGGCCACCTTCAGGTCGGAAACGACCTTTTTCTGGACTTGTTCCTGGTGAACCTTGCACATGCCGTAGATGTTTCTAACAAGATGTCCCAGGTCTGCATCGGAAGCCCTTCTGAGCGCCTTGCCAAAACGGTCCATGGAGAGGAATGCGACGCACAGGAGAGGAACCAGAACCACAAAAAGGGTAACGCTGACCAGCTTGGTGCGGATTTTCCAGTCGCGAAAGAGGGGTATGAACATATCGTTTCCCTTCGGTTCAATCAGTGTCTAAAAGGGCCTAATAGACTGGATTCGGAAAGGTGACCATGCCTCTCGGCCTGTCCACCATCCGGTACATCACGGGCGACACCCAGCCTTCATCCAACAGATCGTCATCTATCTCCATGAGGATGCCGTCATGTATGGCCCAGCTCCGGCCCCTTACGGTTTCAGCAAAATCGGGAATCCGGAACGGGGATCGGTTGTCCAGTTTTCTGAAAAGCGCTCCCCCCGGCTGAAACAGCTCATGAATTCGTTTCATCTGGGCATACCCGCTGAAGTAGCTGAAGCCGTGTCTTTCATAGGTAATCGCGTTATGATAGAAAAGCGCTTCCAACCGAATGCTTTTAATGTCGAAGACCCGGCAGAAAAACTCCAGCAGCCCGATGACCTCCCTGGTCAACCCCATCCCTTTTCTGACCTGGCCGGGAAAAAGGCCCGCGGCCAGGGCGCGTTCCTCCTCGGGAAGATTCCTGGAAGCCCAGCCGAACAATGTGTCCATTCCCTGTTGGTCCATATGCGTGTTGAACCTGGGAGAGTCGGGATCATTGACCACCAAAAAGTCCCAGTCTATCTGTGTAAAATCGCTCGAATCGCTCAACTGGATCGAATAGAGAGGCTCTTCCTGGCCTGTCAGCTTCACCTCCACCAGGCAGGTGCTGTCTCCCTGCGGGGAGAAAAATCGCACCACCTTATCCCCTTTCAAACTGCACAGGGAAAGGGGATCGATTCCGAATCGATGATAGAGAAAAGGGGGGACCAGGCCCCGATAGATCCCCTCCTTCTCCACTCTGGAAAGCCTGCTGATTCTGCGTATCCATGACATCGGTCAACATCTCCACTCTTATCCTGTCATTAGACTATTTCCGCAAGGATGTCAAAAGAAAGGTAGCCGTCCATCGACCCATTTGAGAGTCGTCTTTTTTGTTGACCGGAATTCTCCCCCTGTGGTACGCTGCCTCGAAATCAAGGCAGGGCGTCACGCATATCCGGATCGCGATACCAGGGATAAACAGCCATGGCTTTCAAATTTTTCAAAGGCCTTTTTTCAGGATCTCGCGGCCTTGATCACAGGGTGGCCGGTACGCGACCCCTGGAGCACGACGCCGTTGACAGAGACCCGACCATTTTCGTCTATTCGGATGAAATGAGCTGGTTCGATTTCGGCGCTGATCATCCGTTCAAGCCGGAAAGGGCGGCCAAGACTTACGACCTCTGCACCCGTTACGGGGTCATGAACCATCCCTGGATGAAAATCCTGGAACCTGAGGCCTTGCCCATCGAACTCCTCCCTCTTTTTCATGAGCCCGGCTACCTCCGTCTTCTGCAGGAGGCCAGAGAGAACCATGTGACCCCTGAAATGATTGCCCACGGTCTGGGGACCCTGGACAACCCGATCATTCCCGGGATTTATGAATGGTCTTTGCTGGCGGCCGGCGGCACCCTCGGGGCCATGGACTGTCTCGTCAAAGAGGAGGCCGCGGCAGCCTTCAATCCGTTAGGCGGTTTCCACCATGCCATGCCGGATCATGCTGAAGGCTTCTGCTACATCAACGACATTGCCATCGCCGTCCGGTACGCCCTGGGCAAGACGCCAGATCTGAAAATCGCCTATATCGATCTGGACGCCCACCACGGAAATGGCGTTCAACATGCTTTTTATCAGGACCCGAGGGTGTTGGTCGTCTCCCTCCATGAAACCGGAAGAACCCTTTATCCCTGGTCCGGTTATGAGAACGAGATCGGCGAGGGAGACGGAAAGGGGTTTACCGTCAACTTCCCGCTGGAGCCGGGGACCGATGATGAGGTATACGATTTTGCCTTCCAGGAAACCGTTCTCCCGCTGGCCAGGTCTTTTTCACCTGATCTCATTGTTGCCGAGATCGGGGCCGATGCCCTGGTCTCAGACCCCTTGACCCACCTCAAGCTGACCAACAACAGTTATCAAAGGGCCGTTAAAGAAATCATGGCCATATGCCCCAGGATCCTCGCCCTTGGCGGGGGAGGATACGATCTGTATCGAACCGCCAGATGCTGGACCCTGGCCTGGTCCATCCTGAACCGGGTGGCGCCGGAGGATGAATTTGCCGGTCTTGTGGGAGGGATGATGTTTGGGCCCGAAAAGGAAGTGGGAAGCCTCTATGACCATCCTTACCACAGCGAGGGAGATGTCAAAAAAACGGCCTTTCAAGAGGCCCGGAGGGTAGCTGGTTATATCCAGAAGGAAATTTTTCCCATCCATGGAATGTAATGTCGTGGGTTACTTCACCCCTGCCACCGCCTGCGAGATGTTGTAACAGAACCTTCCCGTCCTCTCAAAAGCGGTGAGTATCTTAACAAAAATCAAGCCTGAATCAACGGTGCAGATGCCGCTCTGAAGGCGATAAAGATGGTTCTCTTTCATCTTTTCCGCCATACGCATGACGTTCCCTTCGATTTCGCGGGATATTGTCATGATCTGCTCGTCCCCATGCTTCATGGCATTGACGACAAGGGTTAAGAATTTCAATGTCTCTTGAGACAGTTCCTGGTAATCCCTGACCGCGTCATCCGAAAGATACAAATTCTGCTCAATAAGTTCTCCTATCAGTTCTGCGATCTCATCCGCGGCATCACCAATCCGCTCCAGATTATTCGTCATGCGGATCAACGAGCGGACTTCTCTGGATTCGTCAGGGCTGATGCGCCCCTGCATGACCGTTACAAGAAACTGGGTGATCTCTCGTTGAAGAATATCAAGGGCCTCCTCCCTTTTCCGCCATTTTGACAATTTTTTTAAATCCCTTTCCTCGACGGACTGCATGACTTCGTGGTGCATGAGTTGAACCGCATCGGCCATCCGAATGATCTCCGAATTGGCCTGTCCCAGGGCGATGGAAGGAATTTCAGCCAACTTCGCATCCATGAATTGGATGTGGTGAAGCTCATTCAGTGACTCCTCTCCGACCTTTCCGGGTGTCAGCCAGATGGTTATTTTGACCAGCCAGGGCAGGACCGTGAGGAAGAAAAGCGCATTGACCACATTGAACGTGGTGTGGGCATTGGCAATATACCGGGCGATGTTGGGCTGTTGTCCGCCTGCCATAAAATCGGGCGGACCCATGCCTTGAAGAGATGCCGTGAGCCACAGGACCAGTTTTATGAATAGCGGGAAAAATAGAACGACGTTGAACACGCCGATAACATTGAAAAGGGTATGGGCCCTGGCTGCCTGATGCGCGCTGATAGTGGCTCCCACACTGGCCAGCTCCGCTGTGATGGTGGTCCCGATATTGTCGCCCAGAATCAATGCCACGCTGGTTTCGAAATTCAACAGACCCTGGCTTGCGAGCGCCATGGCAATTCCCACTGTCGCACTGGAGCTTTGAAGCACCATGGTCAGGGCAGTCCCAACCATAACACAGAGTAGGATTCCCCCAAGATTGTCTGCATTGAATCTGGTAAGAAAGGCAACAAAATCCGGATCCTGCTTAAGGGGGGCGAATCCGGCCTGCATCATCCCTAAACCGTAAAATATCAGCCCGAAGCCCAGAAGCACATCCCCTGCATAAACCCATTTTCCACGTCCCAAGAAAAATTTGAGGAGGACCCCTGCGACGATCGCTGGAAGGGCATACTCATTGATCTTGAATGCGATGAGCTGGGCCGTGACAGTAGTTCCGATATTGGCGCCTAAAATGACGCCAATGGCCTGAGCGAGCTTCAGAAGACCGGCATCCACGAAACTGACCAGCATCACCGTGGTCGCGCTGGAACTCTGTACAACACTGGTGACAAGGGTCCCGACGCCGCAACCGACAAATCGGTTGTTCGAGACCATGCCCAGGATGTGACGCATCTTTTTCCCGGCGACCTTCTGGAGACCTTCGGACATGATTTTCATGCCGAAGAGGAAAAGCCCCAGGCCACCGAGCGTTTGAAACACTGTCGTCATTAAAGCCTGTTGCCCCCGCTCCTGTTCCACAGGCGCCCGGGCGGCTGCGCGCCGGAGAGTGTATGAGGTAAACGCCTGCTGCCCAATGGCAATCGCAACATCGCGGTTCAGCTACCCTGACGCTGGAATAAGGATCGTAAAGACAGTGCCCTTTCCCGCAATGCTGTGAACGTCAATGGTCCCCTCATGGGCCTCAACCACATTCTTGACAATGGCCAGACCTAAACCGGTGCCGGTGACGTGCCGGGTCTTGGGGTGTTTGACCCGATAGAACTTGTCAAAAATCTTGGGAAGTTCCTCGGGAGAGATGCCCACCCCTGTATCCGATACCTCAATCTCCATCTGGCTTCCGCGGCCCCTTGTCGTGATGCTGACCGTCCCGCCTTCCGGAGAATAGTTGATGGCATTGGTAATGAGGTTGCTCAAGACTTCTTCCATTCCCTTGGGATCTGCTGAAACCGGTTTCATATTCACACAGGAAACGGTGAGCGTGATACCCTGTTCCCTTGCCCGCGGTTCCATCAGAGAGACCGTCTCCTGGATAATCCTGGCGATATCGGTAGGGACCCTGTTCCGGACATATCCGCCAGCCTCGATCCTGGCTACATTGAGAAGATCGTTAATCAGTTCCAGAAGGGCGTCTATCTTCTTCGTCCCCCGAGCAATAAAATCCGCCTGTTTTTCCTGGAGCGGGCCGGCCAACCCCTCTAAGAGCACATGAAGTAACTGCCTGACGGAAACAAGGGGGCTGCGGAGCTCGTGCGCAACCATGTTCAGAAAATCCGATTTCATTTTATCAAGCTTCTTGAATGCCGTGATGTCTTCAAACACGGTGACGGCGCCTGTAATTCTCCAGAATACGTTTCTGTCCGGACCCAGGGCCGGGGCCGATATGGCCCGCAAGACCCTCGTCCCAATACGGATTTCCTGTGACATGGATTCATCCATGGCGCACGCACCGCCTTGAATCTTCCGGAGTGTGTTGAGCAGGGATTCATCATGTATGATCCGGTCCACCGGCAAAGGCGTTTGGATCTCTTCACGGATCTCCATGAGCCGCATGAATGCGAGGTTGTGGAGGACCACCTCCTGGTCCTGATTGGTCATCATGACCCCACTGGTCATACAGTTCAAGACCGTCTTCAGTCGCTTCTTTTCGGTATTGAAATCAAAGAGCGCCCGAACCAACTCATCCTGGGACCGCTGCCACTGATCCTTCAGTCTCTTTTCATCATCCACACACGGAACGGTCATTATTTCTTGCCTGTTCATGACTCGCTTGAAAAACAGTCTCCCGGTTTGTGATTTCGAATCCTTTGTGGCAGGCAAAACAAGCCGTCTCCGGTTTATAGCGCCTGATTGGGCCTATTGGTAATATGATATGTGATTATTCCCAGTGCGACGGAGATATCCTGGTTCACGACTATCATATGTTTGGGTGCGTTGACCGCCCTGGCAGCAAAATAGAGTACACCTTTGATGCCGGTTTTCCCGAGACGATCTATAACCGACTGCACATTCCGAGGCGGTATTGCGATGATGGCCAAATCGTCTGTCTCAGGATCGATCTCCTTTTCAAGATCGCCTATATCCCAGACAGGAATGCCTTCTATTCTTTTCCCAATGAGTACAGGCGCATTATCGAAAATTTTTCTTACACAAAAGTTGTTCCTCTTAAAGGCTTCCGAATTGATAAAGACTTCACTTAGCTGGCCTGCCCCAATGAGAATAAGGTTCCATATCCGGTTTATTCCTAAGATCCCGGTAATCTGAGCTTTGAGCTGAGTAACAGTATACCCCAATCCTCTGCGGCCAAAGCATCCAAAAGAGGAGAGGTCTTTTCGAACCTGCGTAGCGCTTTTTCCTTCCATCTCCCCCAATTCCTGAGATGAAATTACTTCAACCCCATCCTGTTCTAAGACAGCTAACGTCCTGACATAGGTTGAAAGCCGGCCTATGGCCGGACCGCTTTTTACGCCAGATTTCAGGACTTCCTTGCTTACCATACTAGTGCAGCCTCCGGCAAAGAAAAGTCAGTCAGATCAGGCATAGACTTCTGACTCCGTAGCAGCTTTTTGTGAGAGCGGCCTTCCCTTCGCAATATTCCCGGGCGCCTCGGCCGGAAGGCCGCTCTCACAGGGGGTTCAACCGAGGCGGAACAAGTCTGCATCATCCAAATTTCATTCGAGATCGTCACGTCCTCCGCTTCTGGGTAAGGCCTTGCCGCGCCAGACTGGCCCTCAACACAAGGGTGAGGGCAGCCCCCATCAAAAGAAGGATGCCTGCCGCAGCAAACGAGGAACTGAACGTGCCGGTACTCGCCTTCAACATCTGAGACACCCTCCCCATGACGAATCCGCCCACCCCCCAGGCTGTAAAGACAATACCGTAATTAATGCCGAAGTTCTTCAGTCCCCAGAGGTCCTTGGTGTAGGAAGGGAAAAGGGACAGGTTGGTCCCATAGTTGAATCCCATAAATGTGGCCATTGAAACCAGAAGTACGGCGCTTGTCGTTTCCGAGCTGAAGACGAAAATGGCCGTAAACATCAGTAGGGCCTGGAACAGAAGCATGATAATCAGTGTATAGCTGCGACCGATCCGGTCTGAAAGAACCCCGGCAATGATACGCCCCGCTGCGTTTCCGATCGCCAGGATCGCAACCGCTAAGAAGGCAAGCTCTCCCATGCTTCGCTTCGCCATGCCGGCAACACTCCCGATAACCATCAATCCTGCCCCAGCCCCGATAAAATATATGAACCATAGAATGTAGAAATCGGCCTTTTTCAGGATTTCTGCCGGACCGATATCCCGTTTCATCTTGATGGCCTTTGACGCCTGAAGGGTGGAAGCAGATTCCTGGAGCCACCCGGCCATGAGGGGCGTCACTTTTAAGTCCTTTTCTTCTTTGTTAGCCGGGGGTGCTGGTTGTCCCGGCACATACCCATCGGGAGGATTCACAAGGAGCATGGAAAGGACACACACAACGATCAGGAATGCGATGGCAAAAAAGAGCATGGCCTTCTGCAATCCCCAGATCCCCAGCAGATACTGCGAAAGGGGGGCAATATAGACCGATGCCAGTCCGAAGCCTGAGACCACCAGTCCTGCAATCAATCCTGTTTTTGCTGGAGGAAACCACTTCAGGGCAGGAGGTGTGGCCGCTGAATAGCCAAAACCGATACCCACCCCGGCCAGCACCCCGAAGCCGAGGACCCAGGCCATATAGCCTGTTGTTTGTGAAATCCATATAAGTCCCAGGCCCACCAGGATACCCCCGATAAAGGCCGTTATCCTGGGACCAAACCTGTCCTGGCACTTTCCGGCTAAGATCATGGCAAAGGCAAAGACAATGCAGCAGACCGCGTACGGGTCGTTCAGGGAGGCGGCGTCCCAGTCAAAGGCCCCCGGCCCCCCTGCCTCAATGGACTCCCTGATGGCGTTCTTGAAAATGCTCCATGTATAGAGAATGCCAAGGGCCAGATTGATCCCTATCCCGCTGAACGTAACGGCCCAGCCCCTATGCTTGACAGATTGTGTCATGATAACCTCCTATGCCCTACCCGGTCATTGAAGACGCGATAGGCGCATGGAAATGGGCGCTCTCCACAGGCAATGGAGGGCGCCCGGCTGAGAAAAGGATTATTGCCTCCCCTGCACCAGCTTGTCCACCACATCCGGTTCAGCCAGGGTGGAGGTGTCTCCGAGCTCATCGATCTGGCCTTCGGCGATTTTCCTCAGGATCCTTCTCATGATCTTGCCGCTCCGCGTCTTGGGAAGGGCCGGAGTAAAATGGAGTTTATCCGGAGATGCAATGGGGCCGATCTCCTTTCTCACATGCTGAATGAGTTCCTTTTTGAGTGCATCCGTCGGCTCAAATCCCTCCTTGAGGGTGACGAACGCATAAATCCCCTGTCCCTTGATATCATGAGGGAATCCGACCACTGCTGATTCCGCCACTGAAGGATGGGCAACAAGGGCGCTTTCCACTTCGGCCGTCCCCATGCGGTGTCCTGAGACATTGATCACATCATCCACCCGGCCCATCAGAAAGTAATACCCGTCCTCATCTTTTCTTGCACCGTCGCCCGTAAAGTAGCGCCCCGGGTACTGGATAAAATACTGTTGCTTGAAGCGTTCCGGATCGCCATAAACCGTCCGCATAAAGCCTGGCCATGGCTTCTTGATACACAGATATCCTCCTTCGTTTTCATCTGCCTCAGTTCCATCCACCCGAACAACGATCGGATCGACACCGAAAAACGGGAGGGCAGCTGATCCCGGTTTCATTGGCATAGCGCCTGGAATGGGAGTGATTAAAAATCCGCCGGTCTCCGTCTGCCACCAGGTATCCACAATGGGACAACGCTCTTTCCCGATCACTTTGTAGTACCAGATCCAGGCCTCGGGATTGATAGGTTCCCCAACAGTCCCCAGGAGTCTAAGGCTGCTTAGATCTCTGTTGTTCGGCCAATCATCTCCATTTCTCATGATGGATCGGATGGCAGTGGGGGCAGTATAAAAGATGTTAACGCCATACCTTTCTACCACCTCCCAGAACCGATCCGGTTCCGGATAGTTGGGAACCCCTTCAAACATGACAGACGTGGCCCCCAAGGCCAAAGGCCCGTAAACAATATAGCTGTGACCGGTGACCCAGCCGATGTCTGCCGTACACCACCAGACATCTTCATCCTTGTAATCAAAGCAGTATTTGAGGGTTACTATGTCGTAAAGGAGATATCCGGCCGTCGTATGAAGGACCCCTTTCGGCTTTCCCGTGCTGCCGCTGGTATAGAGAATAAACAGGGGGTCCTCTGCATCCATGGGTTCGGGATCGCACTGATGGGAGGCATCTTTCATGAGTTCATGCCACCAGTAGTCCCGCCCCTTTTTCATGTCAGTCTCCTGGTCAACCCTGTTGACAACGATGCACGTCTTCACATCGGGACACGACTTCATGGCGGCATCTGCATTTTGTTTGCTGTTGAGTACGCGGCCAGATCGGTACCCGTAGTTTGCTGCAATGAGAATGTTTGACTTGCAGTCCAGGACCCTGTCCTTTAAGGCATCCGCGCTGAAACCGCCGAAGACGACACTGTGGATAGCGCCAATCCGTGCACAAGCTAAAATGGCAATTGGAAGCTCGGGAATCATTGGGAGATAAATCGTAACCCGATCCCCTTTTTTAACGCCTAATTTCTTCAGAACATTGGCAAACTTACAAACTTCCCGATGAAGCTCCTGATAGGTGTAGGTCCGTGATTCTTCCAAGGGCTCCCCCTGCCAGATAAGGGCAGCCTTGTTTTTTCTCCATGTTTTCAGATGTCTGTCCAAACAGTTGTAAGCGGCATTAAGCTTCCCCCCAACAAAATATCGCAGATAGACATCATCCTTAAAGCTGTACTCCTCCACCGGGCCGTCCCACTTCTTGAACCAATCCAGATGCGCTTCACCCATTTCGCCCCAGAACGCCTCGGGGTCATTGATCGAACGCTCCCACATTTTCTTGTATTCATCCATGCTCTTGATGTGGGCCTTTTCCACAAACTCCTTCGGAGGATCAAAGACCCTCTTCTCCATATATACCGATTCAACATGACTACCTTTCTCTTCAACCATTTCCATACCTCCTTGATCTACACGGCGACACGCCGCTCGTCGTTGACCGGTTCAGTGAGAGATTCAAGGCCCATATCTTCGACGACATGAAGTACATCTGATCCCAACAAACACACTTCAAGCCCTTCTTGAACTGAAGGGTATTCGTCAAACACGCATGGACCGTTCCTTAATTTTCATCAGAAACTACAAGTTCCGTGCCACAGAGTGAATTGATAAGGGGTTGGATCCATGGCGGATGACGGGACCCATGGGGAAGCGTCTTGGCGTTCAGATCAAGGCATCGGGAATTATCAATGAGACTAGTATATTATATCGTTATCAGCATCTCCTGGCGGGTGAATGCGGTTCAGTTTCGGCAGTTCGGAAAAGAAACCGCCGCCAGATCTGGCATAGGATGCGGAAAAGGAAATGGCCAAACCTGTCACCATTTTTTTCCAGACTGTAAACAAGGTCGACGCCGGAGGCGCTTCTGAGCGCTCGGTTGAGGGGGAGCTTTTTCCATATTATTACAACGTGTAAAGATAGTGGACACATCCCCTGTGCATCTGTACGGCAAGGGTCTCCATAAGACAAAGTTTTCACCGTGTTTACAACGGGTTAAAATGCCCGATGCGGATCTCGCGGTTTTGGCACATCAGTTGCAATCGCTGAAGATCAAAGCGGTTGACACGTTGGGCAGAAAACAGGTATCATGATCTGTACAGGCATGGATCAGGGGACTCAATACACACGGATGAAAGGGAGAAACGATCATGGCAAACAACATATCAGAAGAACCGAAAATGTTAGAGGCATTGATTGAAGCCGCGGCCTCCGGGAAAAAGGTTGCGTTGGAGGGAAAGCCGGAGCGAAAGGTGGTTCGGCTTGAGCAGGAAGGCCGGCAGGTCGATTCGGTGATCCTGTCCATGGCTTACAGCGGCACAGTTGACGGCAGGTCGTTTGCGTTTAAGAAGGATTATTCCTTTGCTGACGACGATGCTCAATATGCCCTTGGCTGCCTTTTGATTGCAAACAACAGGTTGCAGATGGATTACTACCGACTCAAGGATGCAGGGATTGCCATAGAGCACGATCTGTTCACTTTCCAGAACTCCTTCGTCGGCCTGAAAGGGGATGCAGCAGTCAAGAGTCCGGCCTTAAGATTGCAGGATTTTATTCATTTTGCCCAGACCGGCGTACCCATCACTGTCGATATTGCGCTCAAGCGTCCATCTATTATTGTAACACAGGAAGACGGCGAGAGAAAGGGGTTTGGGCTGATGGCCGTCTTCGTCTTTACTGGCGGATGGGATAAGACAACCATTACAAAAATCTATGCCACGGGGTCTTACGATGACCCTAAAAAATACCAGGAAGAATTGAAGGAGGTGGCCAACAGACGTCTGGAAAGAGACTGTGAACGACTGAGACGCGCGGGCATACAGGTGGATCAGATAGCGTTCTGACGGGTGGCGTGGCTGCGGATGTGACGGTTCGACGCAGCAACAGGCCTCGGTATCGACCTGCTTCATCGAAGCAGGGACTTCAAACAAGAGGAGGACCACCTTATGCTACCCATAAGCGGCAAAATCGTACTTATGTTAATTATCGTGGTTTCGACCTATATCTTTGTTCAGAGGGCGCGGTTCCTGATATGTCTTCTCAAACTTGGAAAAAAGGATGACAGATTTGACAGGCCCTGGGCGAGAGTGAGATACGCCCTGGGCCAGGTCCTGACCCAGCGGTGCGTCTTAAAGAATGTGACCCGAAAGGATCGCTCCGGCCTGGGACACATGCTTATCTTTTATGGCTTCTGTCTGTTTGTTATAAGTTACGGTTTTCATATTGCAGAGGGATTTTACAGCAGATTGTCTCCCGCCCTGTTCGGGGAGGGATTCAACAATCTGTTCTTTTTCCTGCTCGATGCAGCAGGCCTGATCGTCCTCTTCGCTCTTGGCTGGGCTGCAGTCCGGCGGTATGTCATTCGGCCTGCCAGACTGGAACCGATCATGTCCAGGGGTGCGGCCATTATCATGATCCTGATCAGTTCCCTGATGATCATCGGCTTCTCGGTAGAGGGTTTCAGACTCCTGGCAGAGGATCAACCGTTCGCCCAATGGGCATTTGTGGGCACTGCCTTTTCCAGGATATTTGCGCAGATAGGGCTCAAGCCTTATGCGGGGACGCTCTTCTCTTTCTTCTGGTTCGTTCACATGGTTATCATATTCGGGTTTGGGGTGTATCTCCTTTATTCCAAACACCTCCATATCCTGGCATCCCATTTCAACCTCTATTTCCACTCCACCGCGCCAAAAGGGACCCTACGACCCATCACGGATATGGAAGAGGCCGAGATGTTCGGGGCTGCCGAGATTACGGACTTTTCCTGGAAACACCTTCTGGATCTGTATGCCTGCACGGAATGCGGCCACTGCACGGCCAACTGCCCGGCTGCCATCAGCGAAAAACCCCTTACACCCAAGTCCTTTATCGTGGATCTCAGAGATCATCTCTTTACCACGGGAAGGGAATTGCTGGAGAAGCAGAAAGCAGCGGGGGCTGAGAAGGAAGAAGGCGTCTGCGTGATCACCGATGTGCTCCCCGAAGGGATCGTGTGGGACTGCACCAACTGCATGGCCTGTATGGAGGTCTGCCCGGTAGGGGTGGAGCATGTCGCCAAGATTGTGGATATGCGGCGGTACCTGGTTCTTATGGAGAGCAACTTCCCGGCGGTGGTGCAGACCGCCTTCCGGGGCATGGAACGGAACAGCAATCCGTGGAACCTGGGGAGGGGACTGCGCGGTGACTGGGTAAAGGATCTGGATGTTCCCATACTGTCCGAGGGCGCCGGGGAGGTGGAGGTCCTTTACTATGTGGGCTGTTCCGGGTCCTATGACGTCCGTAATCAAAAAGTCGCCAAGTCCATGGTCAAGATACTCAAGGCGGCAGGGATTAATTTCGGGATTCTGGGTAAGGAGGAGGGCTGCTGCGGTGATTCGGCACGCAGGATCGGGAATGAATACCTCTATCAGATGATGGCCCGGGAAAACGTCGAAACGTTCAAGAAGTACAGGTTTGGCAAGATCCTCGTTACCTGCCCTCACGGGTATAATACCTTGAAAAAGGAATACCCGGAATTCGGCGGCTCATTCGAGGTCGTTCATCACACACAACTTATCCGGGATCTGATCAAGGCAGGAAGGCTGAAGCTCAAAGGGGATCTTGATAAGACCATTACCTACCATGATTCCTGTTTTCTGGGACGATACAATCAGATCTACAAAGCGCCTCGGGAGATCCTTGGATCCATGCCCAAAGTAAAGTTGGTGGAGATGGATCGGAATCATAAATTCTCCTTCTGCTGCGGGGCGGGCGGGGGGCGGATGTGGATGGAAAGGGTCAGGGGCCAGCGGGTATATGCGATCCGAACGGAACAGGCCCTTGCCAAGGACCCGGAATACATCGCAACCGCATGCCCCTTCTGCATGACCCACTTCGAGGATGGCCTCATCTTCCTTGATGTCGTGGGAAAGGTGAAGGCCCTCGACATTGCTGAAATTGTGGCGGAGCAGCTGGTGGAGTGATGTCGTGGAGTGATG
>CAYPDL010000019.1:23244-37453 GCA_964409475.1 uncultured Desulfobacteraceae bacterium
GTGGAGTGATGTCGTGGAGTGATGGAGTGACTGAAGGCTTATTCGCGCTATTCGTGTGATCATGGTTGAAATGAGGATAAGGTTGCTAAAGTATTTCAGAAGAGGAGATAGGGGATGGATCGTGCGACCCCATATGATTCATCAAGGCAGTATGTAAAGAAGTAGAGAGTATCCCCAGCAGGTCGTAGAAAACCAAAAGTCTTTTCATCCCGTTGAGGGAAAGGAGGTCTCATCGTGGGCGCCGAGTTCAAGATACTGACGCATCTAAACGAGAATTGCCTGCATCTCAAACTGGTAGGTAGATTCGATTGCGTTTCGGCCGGGCAACTGGTCGGGTTGTTGCGGAGATATATTCAGAAGGTATCGACCGTGATCATTCACACCAATTCGTTGAAAAGGGGTGTTCCGTTCGCTCAGGACGAGTTTAGGGACGACCTTCTGTTTCTGAGGGAACAACCTTTTCAATTCATATTTACGGGCGAACATGCGTCACTCTTCAATTGATGCAGGACATCGGATCTGACAAGACAGACAATCCGGGGAAGAAGGACACTCGGTTCGCGTAAAGGAAAGGGAGGTGCTGCAATGTTGGTAAAAGACTGGATGAGCAAGACAGTCATCACTGTCGACATAAATGACTCCATGCAGGACGCCATGAAAATCATGAGGGAAAATGCCGTCCCCATGCTGCCTGTTATGAAAAAGGGCAAGCTGGTGGGGATTGTCACGGACAGGGACCTGAAAAGGGCCTCCCCATCCGATGCCACTAGCCTGGAGATACATGAACTGCTTTTTCTTATAGTGAAAATGACGGTCAAGGACATCATGACCAAGGACCCGATCACCATACCCTTCAATTATACTGCTGAAGAGGCCGCAGAGATATTGATGAAGAACAAGATATCGGGAGCGCCGGTTGTGGACGCGGATGGTCGGCTTATCGGTACCATTACCAAGGGGGACCTGTTCAGGGTCTTGATTTCCCTGACCGGCGTGGGAAAGCGTGGGATACAGTTCGCCTTCCAGGCTGAAGACCGTCCCGGATCGATCAAAGAGCTTGCTGATATCATTCGACAGTACGGGGGTCGCATGGTCAGCATCCTGAGCACCTATGAGAATGTTCCCAAGGGATACAGGAAGGTTTTCATCAGGATGTACGGTGTTGAACGTGAGAGGCTTCCCAGCCTCGAAGTGGAACTGCGGCAAAAGGCCCAACTCCTCTACGTGGTGGATCACCGGGAAAATAGAAGAGAGATCTTTTAGCGCGCAACATAACATCCCGCGACCCCACACGCAGGGGTGGCGGGATGTCATCTGAAAGAGGGAACCCCTGACAATGGCCGGCATTAAATCCGGATTGAAGCAGCATTGACGCCATAATGGCGAGGTCCGCCTTCAGGCCCTCGCCGGCAACGCCACACGCCAGGGGTTGTCACAATGGTTTGACTCAGGCACTTCCCTTGGCCCAACCCTATTAACACAAGGCCCATTTCCTCGATTTCTATCGTAACACAATGTTTTCATGACCTATCCAAACGCCTCCTCAGCGTCGGGATCGGATCGTCCTCCCGAGGGCTGCTTAGTGGATTTTCCGCCATGATTTGTCTTGTTTGACACCCCGCACTTCGGTACGCTTTGACCTTTTTTTTGACAACTGGAGCGGTTGGCGCTATATTCGCGTCTACGGCACAATTCCGTTTCAGAAATAAACAGGAAAGATCACGAAGGAGACCGGTTGGATGGAAGACAAAGAACTGGATGGAATCCCGGAAGAAGAGATGCCGGACGCGGCACAGGAAGAGGAAGAAGAGGATTTCTCCGCGCTTTTTGAGGCAAGCCTGAAGAAGGTGAAAAAGCGGGTCCAGGCCGACAGCAAGGTAACGGGAACCGTGGTGAGCATCGGCGAGGAATGGGCCTTTGTGGATATCGGAGGCAAGAGCGAAGGGGTAATCGCCGCCCAGGAGCTGCTGAACGAAAACGGAGAGCCCACCGTGTCAATAGGGGACCCCATCGCCGCCTATGTGGTAAGCACCAGGGACGGGGAGACCGTCTTGAGCGTCAAGATGACCGCCGCGGCATCCGGCGAGGCCCTGGAAGGGGCCTATAGGAGCGGGCTGCCAATAGAGGGGGTCGTAGCCTCGGAGCGCAAGGGCGGTTATCAGGTGATGGTCTTTGGAAAAGAGGCCTTCTGCCCCTATTCTCAGATGGACCTGCGCGGGGTTTCCGCTCCCGAGGGATACATCGGAAAGAAACTGGTCTTCCGGATCACCGACTATGAAAACGGGGGCCGGAATATCGTTCTCTCAAGAAGACAGATTCTGGAAGAGGAGCGGCAGAAAAAGGTTGACCAACTCCGTCAGTCCCTCCATGTGGGGGACCTCGTCTCAGCCACTGTCACAAAGCTGGCCCCGTACGGCGCCTTCGCAGACATCGGCGGCATAGAAGGTCTGATCCCCATGTCGGAATTGGCCTGGCGCCGTCTGGCCTCGGCCTCCGATGTACTGGCCCCGGGAGAAACGGTCACCGTGAAGGTCCTGGATCTGGACTGGAAAGGAGGAAGGATCAGCCTGAGTCTTAAGGCGACACAGGAGGACCCATGGGCCACGGCTGCAGAGCGCTACACGGAAGGCGCGATCATGACCGGACAGGTGATGCGGCTTGCCCCGTTCGGGGCCTTTGTGCAGCTTGAGCCCGGAATTGAAGGATTGCTCCATATCTCCAGCCTGGGTCTCGGGAGAAGGGTCACCCATCCCAAGGAGGTCGTCTCGGAAGGGGAGGAGCTCCAGGTCAGAATCGCCTCGGTTGACGCAACAGCGCGCCGTATCGGTCTTGAATTGAGTTTTCCTTCCTCTGACGACAGGGAGGGGATGCAGGAGGAATTGGAGCCGGGCGCCATCCTGGCAGGCACCGTGGATGCGGTCAAGCCTTATGGGGCCTTTGTCCTGCTTCCCGGGGGTAAAACGGGTCTGCTTCATATTTCCGAAATGGCTGGAGATACCACTGGGGACCTGAGGCGAAAATACCCCCAGGGGTCTTCCGTCACGGTCCAGGTGGTGAAGGTGGACCCTGGGTCGGGCAAGATATCCCTAAGCACAAAGGGTCTCGAAGAGGCGGAAGAAAGCCTGGCATTCAAGGCCTACCGGGGCGAGAAGGGGGGCGCCGGATCATTCGGGACCCTGGCCGCGCTTTTCAAGAAGGCGAGCCGAAGACAGGGACAGGGCGGCGAGTAGACTTGGAGGTTCCGGGAATTTGGGTTGGCAGGATGCGATCCCGGCAGAAAGGTCATGGCGCCACGTTGCCCGTGTTCTCCGGCTGACCCTCATCGGTCGGTCCTGGTTCGTTGTTTCTGAGATCCCGAAGGACTTCTTTGATCTCTTCATGGTATTCCCAGGGGGCGCTCACATAGCCCCAGCCCTTCTGGGTCTGGAACAGACCGTCAAAGGCCGTATCGTAGAAGGATCTCATGAGGTGGGGGATCTGTCGCTCGTTCAGAATGGAATCCAACACCTGGGCCTCGAAATTATTATCGAGCACTTCAACCTTTTCATATTCGTTCACGGCTTTCCCTCCCCTGGATAACACATGATACAGCCCGCCGTTTTTTGCCTCACCTCCTGCTTCTTGCCGGTTTTAATCGGTGTTTTCTGGACACCCGCCCTTCCTCATTTCCTGTTCGGATTGTGTCTTGCCGGTTTTCCTTCAATCTTTTCGATCGGATCGTTTATATAGACTTTTCCCAATCCAATTGCCGAAGTAACCACTCCTCCTTTTCTTTCTTCGCTGATTCCCTCCGAATATCCAAGATCTACCGGAACCTTGCCTCTTCCACCTTGCGCATCTACAACATAGGTAGGCCGAAGGAAACCTGTGGTGCCTCCGCAGAGGTCTCTGCAGATTTCTTTTCCTCTGTAAATTTCCGTTCTGAAATGACCTGTTCCCTCAACAAGATCGGCGTAATATAGATAGTACGGTCTTACGCCCATTCTGCCGAGGCCATGTACCAGGTCTCTCATGACATCCGTATCATCGTTAACCCCCTTGAGCAACACACTTTGGTTTGCCATTGGAATGCCCAGATCCCTCAAAATTTTAATGGCTTGATAACTCTGGTCGGTTATTTCATTAGGATGATTGAAATGGGTGTTTATATAGAACTGCGGGTCTTTCAGCGACCGAGGCGTATGCCTTTTCAGCATAGCAATCAATTCCGTGTCTTCAATGATTTTTTGCGGCCAGACGCATGGAACTCTCGTGCCGATTCTAAATAAATCAAGGTGCTTGATTTCTCTCAGCTTTCCGATGATTTCATCAAGTTTCCTGGTTGGAATCAGGAATGGATCGCCACCGGAGATCAGTACGTCTCTAATATCCTCGTGAGATGCAATGTATGCAATTCCCTTATTGATTTCCTCTAATGAAGGATTTTTTCGGTCATCGCCGACCTTTCGTTTTCTGGTGCAGAATCTGCAATACATTGAACATTCGTTTGAAACAAACAATAGAACCCTGTCAGGATACCTGTGGATAATGGTTCTTGGACCACCCAGGGGAATATCTCCTTCCTCGTCCAGAGGATCTTCCGACAAATCCATATAATGCACAAGTTCCTCAACATCGGGAATTGCCTGTTTCCAGATGCCGTCATTCATCTTTTGAATGAGACTGAGGTAATACGTATTAACCCTCATAGGGTATTTGGCAATGACATCCCTAAGTCGGGGATCCACTTTCGCCTTCCGCCCAATTAGCCATTTCTCCAAATCTTCGAATGTCTTTACGCCATTTTTCAAAATCTCTTTATATGCCATTGAGAATTCTCCTTTCCGGTGGTGTTGTGAGCCGGGGTAAAAATGCCCGGGCCAAGAAGGATGCCGATTCATTTATGTTCTTTTGGCGATATCCGGATCAAGCCCGGCTGCTTCTGCAATACCTCGTCGCCGCTGAACCGGGCTGCCGGCCTCGGATTGGCTCAACCCCGGCTTCAAGCCTGGGCGTTCCCCCAGGCCCCCCTGGCTCGAAATTTTCACAGGTTTCTTAGAGGGCTGGAATGCGCATGGGTTGGTCTTCCATACGCTCATCCGCCCGCTTTCTCTGCCATCGCCTCTTTTCGCAATTCTCTCTTCAGGACCTTTCCGGCCAGGCTCACGGGCAGTTCCTTGCGGAAGACCACCTCCCGTATTTTCTCGTAGCCTGCCACCTTCGGGTTGATATCGTTGAGGATCTCCTCTTCGCTGGCCGTCTCACCGTCTTTGAGCACCACATAGGCCCTGGGATATTCGGTCACGGCCGGATCCGGGATTCCGATGACCGCAGCCTCCTTGATTTTGGGATGCTGGTAAAGGAGTTCTTCCAGGTTTCTGGGAAAGACGTTATACCCCTTATATTTAATCATATCCTTGATGCGGTCAACGATATAGAGGTAACCATCTTCATCGATCCGGCCGATGTCCCCTGAGTGCAGCCATCCGCCTTTTAGTGTCATCGCCGTCTCTTCAGGCCTGTTCCAGTAGCCTTTCATGACCTGGGGCCCTCTCTGGAGGATCTCACCCTCCTCTCCCATGGGCACTTCCCGGGTATCATCTATTAACTGCACGATCTTCACCTCAGAATCGAAAATCGGAATGCCCACAGACCCGGCCTTTCGGACTCCTTCACGGGCCGCTGGATTGAGGCATATGGCCATGGTGCATTCGGTCATGCCATAGCCTTCCACTAAAACCCCTCCGATGACCTCTTGCATTCGGTTCAGATACTCCAGTGACAGGGGACCTGCTCCGCTGGCCGCAATCTTGACCTTCTTGAAACTGGCCGCATATTCGGGGAAGTCCTTATGATTCAGTAAGGCCGTGTATATGGGTGGGGCTCCGCCCAATGCATCGATGGGATATTTTTTGAGCACCCTTAAGTACTCTCGAGCATCGAATCTCGGCAGGACATAGAGGGTAGTCCCGACAAAGATGGGGTAGTTCAGATAGGCGATGGTGCCCATGGCATGAAACCAGGGGACAACCGTGATGGCCATATGATGAAACCCTTGAGGATTGCAGTTGCCCGGCCGCAGATTCTCGACAATCTCATGCCCAAACACAGGGGCATTCCAGTTGGCGACCTGGCTGACGTTTACGATGGTGTTGTAGTGGGTGATCATGGCCCCTTTGGGAAGTCCGGTCGTTCCTCCCGTGTAGGCCAGGACAGCGACATCTTCGCGTGCATGAATAGAGACGTCGGGTGGATTGGGCGGGTAGTCGGCGAGAAGATCCTTCAAGGAATAGATGCCGGCAGCGGGATCCGCTTTGAAAGGGGCAATATCCTTTCTTTTCGACAGGAGAAAGCCGTATTTCTTGACCACTGGAAGGACTTCTTCTATCCCTGAGACAATGACCGCCTTCAGGCCGGTCTCGGCCTTCACCGCTGTCAGTTTGTTAATCAGGATGTTCAGCCTGAGGGTAATCAGGGTCTCGGCCCCGGAGTCGTTTAATTGATGCTTGAGTTCGGCCTCGCTGTTCAAGGGCGAGCACATGGTCAAAATGGCCCCCAGTCTCAGGACCCCATAATAGGCTACTGCAAATTGGGGGCAATTGGGCATGAAAAGGGCCACCCTGTCCCCCTTTTTCACGCCCATATCGGCCAGGGCCGCGGCCAGGCGCTTGGATTGGTCGCAAAGTTCCTTGAAGCTCATGGCCTTTTCCATAAAGATCAGTGCCGGCCGTTCAGGAAAGCGTTTCGCGCTGGCATCAAGAAAATCGACGATGCTGCCTTCATAATACTGAAGTGACCTGGGATAGATCTTCGGCCATAGCTTGTACCACGGTCTTTCCATCCCTGCCTCCTACAGCTTCAAGCCCACGTCCGCCGTTGACTTGCCATACTCATGGACCGGCCAGTATGCCAAAACCCTGCGCGCTTTTACCCGATGCCGTTCTATCCCACGACAGATGCTGGGGTGCAACGCTCCCGGGCGCTCTTTTCTCGATTGTTTTACCATGACTTTGCCCCTTAGTTCCATAAATAAAATGGCAAAATAGGCCTTTGAAAGGTGTTGCTCAGGGCTGTCTGTCTGTTTTCCAGTTATCGGTCATTCGGGCAAAGGGGCGTCACTTCAACGAGATTACAGTGAAAGGCGCAGCTTTGGCCCATGTCGGTAAGGGCCTGGCTGGTCAAATGATTGATCCCGTGCTTTCCAGGCATGAAACGGGGCCAGTAGAGCCCTTCCGCCACGGTAACGCCCGGCCCTGTCCGATCGGTTATCTGCGCGAATAGAAAGACCTCCCCCCGATCATTGAACACCCGCACCTGCATGTTCTCCTCGATTCCGCGGTCTTTTGCGTCATCAGGATGAATCATAAGGGTGGGTGGACCGGCCTGATTGCGAAGATCGTCAATTTCATTAAAGGTGGAATTGAGAAACTGATGACGGGGCGGGGTGATCAACTGAAGCCCGAAACGGCCCTGACCCGCCGCGTCCACGCTGGGGTCGCCGTTTGGCAGCGGATCCAGTCCCCGGGCCGCCATGCTCCGGGAATAAAATTCAATCTTGCCAGATGGGGTGCCGAAGCCGCCTGAAAAAATATCAGCCGGGACGTTCAGACGAACCGGGCGTCCTTCCTCCAAACGATCCAGCGTAATCCCTTTCAGATAGGGCGAATCAGACGCCAGGAGCGCATCGATGATCTCTGATTCCGACTGGTTGAAACAAGGTTCGTTGAAACCGAACCGATGAGCCAGTTCCTGAAAGATGGAGAGGCTGGAACGGGCCTCTCCGACCGGCTCGATGACAGGGTGCGCCATCTGAAGATAGTAGTGCCCATAGCTTCTGTACAGGTCCGTGGATTCCATGGATGTGGTGGCAGGAAGCACAAGATCCGCGTAGAGAGCGGTCTCGCTCATCACGATTTCGTGGACCACTGTAAACAGGTCCTCCCGTTGAAGCCCCCGCAGGACCTGCGAGGAATCGGGGGCCACCACCGCCGGGTTGCTGTGGTAGACGTGCAGGGCCTTGACCGGTGGGTCATGGAGTTGGGTGAGTGCCGAGCCGAGTTGCACCATGTTGATGGTCCGTGCCGCCGTCGGAGCCAATCCTTCCTGAACCAAGGCCTTCATGTTAAACGCAAAGGCCGCGGACGTGGATCGTGTAATGCCGCCGCCTCTTTTGTGGATTGCCCCCACCAGGGCCGGGAGGAGGGCAATGGTTCGCATGGCCATGCCGCCTTTGAGCTGGCGTGAAGGACCCCAGCCCGTGCGGATGTAGGGGGCGCGGGCGGTCCCGTATCGAATGGCCAGATCCTCGATCCGGTCTGCCGGAATAGCGGTTATTCCCGATGCACGCTGGGGTTCGTAGTTCTCGAGACGTGGTTGGAGCTGCTCAAAACCGATGGTCTCCTCGGCAATGAACGTCCTGTTTATCAGCCCTTTTTTGACCAGGATATGCATCATTCCCAGGGCAAGCGCAGCGTCTGTCCCCGGCCTCAGTTTGAGATGGAGATCGGCCTCCCGGGCGGTGCGATTCCCGTAGGGATCGATCGCCGCAATGACGGCGCCGTTTCTGCGGGCCTTCAAGAAAAAGGGCCATGCATGCATATTGGTGGAGAGGGTGTTGGTTCCCCAGAGGATAATCAGGTCTGAATCCACCGCGGATTCAATATTGGTGGTGGGGATGCTTCCCATGCTGGCCGAAAACCCTGCCTCGGCCGCAGCGCCGCAGATGGTCCTGAGCAGCCTGGAGGCCCCCAGCCTGTGAAAGAAGGGATGACCGGCGTGGAACTGGACCACGCCCATGGTCCCGGCATAGGAGTAGGGGAGGATGGCCTCACCTCCAAAATCAGAAATGATTTTTTTATAGCGTTCTACTATTTCATGCAGGGCCTGGTCCCATGAAACCGGCTCGAACGCCCCGGCCCCCTTTTTCCCCACCCGTCTCAACGGGCGATGAATTCGAAGGGGGGAGTGAACGCGCTCCCCATAGTGGCTGACTTTCACGCAGATGGCGCCGCGGGTAAAGGGATGATCCGGATCTCCTTTGACGGACACCACCCGTCCTCCTTCCACCCCAACAAGGAGCCCGCAGGTGTCCGGGCAGTCGTGTGGGCACACGGAGCGTTTATAGGTAACCATGAGCCTTCTCCCGCGGTTCCCCTGGTTTCAGCACGCCGTCTCCTTGCGTTTTTTAAGGGCCAGGGCCGCCTTCAACCCTTTTTCTCGGATCACCTTAAGCTTGAGCCGCGTCTCGGTGAGCTTGAAAAAGCGCCGGCCGTATTTTTTGAGCAGCCCCCGGTCGATTTTAAATCCGAGTCCGGGCCGGGTAAAGGGTTGCAGCATCCCGTTGGCATCCGGCAGTATCGGCGCGATGATGCCCTCGCGGTGCTGGGGAATCCAGGAAGGCTCCTCCAGGGGGTATTCCAGGGGCAGGGCGTTGTCCGGATCGGAGAGGACCATGTTCCAGTTGATGTAAAAGCCGATGCCGTTGGTCCAGGTATGAGGGGTGTAGAGGCGCCCGAGGGCGTGGCAGCGCTCGATCACTTTTTGCACCTGGGCAATGCCGCCGGCAAAGGTGGCGTCGGGCTGGTAGATGTCGAAGCAGTCTTTCTCGAACATGATCTTGATCTCGTCCCAGCCGTAATTGAGTTCGGCCCCGGCGATGTTGACCGAAGCGGCCTGCTTGAGCGCCGCGTTGCCGTCATAATCGCGGCTGTCCAGCGGCTCTTCCAGCCATTCGATCGCGTTGTCCGCGCAGGCCGCGGCAAACTCCACGGCCCGCTTCAGGTCCCAGGCCGGCACGCGGTCGACAATGGAAACCAGCCACCCCTGGTTGGCGTCCACCCCGAGAACCATGTCGTCGCCGATGCCGCGGCGGATGGCGGAGATGTTGTCCACATCTTCCGCCAGGGTCCGCCCCTTGACCCGCAGTTTGGCGCACTTGAAGCCGCGGGCGCGCATCTGCCGGAGCGATTCGACCCGCTGGGCCGGCGGGCGCATCTCGCCGGTACTGCAGTAAACCTCGACCGGGCGCGCCTGGCCCCCGAGCAATTCATAGACCGGTTTTCCCGCTGCCTTGGCGGCGATGTCCCAGCAGGCCGGTTCGATCCAGAAGTTGCGCCAGCCGAGAAAGCCTGCCTGCCTGAGCAGATCCTGGACCCGCTCGATGTCGGTGGGATCGGCCCCCATGAGGTAGCCGCCGAGAAGATCGCCCAGGCCCTGGCGCTCCTTTCCCATGGCCGAGCCCGCCGACCATCCCTCGATGCCGTTGTCGGTCACCAGGCGGATCAGAGTAAAGCGGTTGTGGGTCTGGGGATAGCCCGGGATCCAGGTCGGCCAGAAGGTTGCCGCCAGCGGCACGCTCACATGGTAGAGTTCGATCAGCGAGATTTTCAAATTGATTCTCCTTTTGCACGCTCGTCTTCTTGCACCTTTTTGGATGTTTGCGAACCAGGCCAAACGGCGCAACGACAGTAGCTCGGCAGGGTCATATCCGAAAAGAGAAAGAAACGCAATTTTGTATAACGTCCCACTATCACTCACATGCTTTCTCATTATCAGATCATTCAATCAAGGGTCAACAGCAGACCCCTATAGACCCAGCAGCAACACCTGCGACGTTCTTCACCCCAGCAAACGACTCAAGCCGGGTTACTTCGCCTGCAAGCACCTGACATCTCCGGCGGTTCTGGCTGACCTACCTATAGTTTTATGATCGCGTTGGGTTTAGGATTCGGTACCGGTTCAATCGCTTTCAGACATTTTTGCAAAGTCTATATACAAGGATGTTGGTCAAAGCAAAGACGCCCGCCAAATCGAGGTGGAAATGCGCCCTGTCATCAATTCCGATGACCGCTCTGGCGGAAAACTCCTGATCGCCTTGCCAAAATAAAACGTATAATGGTACATACGGCAACCCCGGTACCCGAATCGCAATGTCGGCTCCCTCGATCATTTCACCGCCAACCCCAAGGGCGCGATCGAGCAATCGGCCTGAATCCTTTTCGAAATATTTGGCCAATGGTCCAGTGGCAACAGCGTGGGCGCCAGTGAAGAACGTCCGGCCGCCGGGAAGTTCCTGTGGCACAGCCATCCGGCCACTGGGCGGCACTCCATTAGAATTGGCTAGGGTGGTGAGCAATACCACTCCAGCCTGATAGCTGACCGGATGATCGGCCTGGTATGTCATTGTGATCCGCTGATTGAGGGGATCAATAGTATAATGGACCCCGATCAGGGGCACTTTGAAGGTTTCCCCATCCCATCCCCCACCCACCGCCTCCGCCGCTTGTTGGGGGGAACGATTACGTAGATCGGTCCATAAGTCCACTGGAATCTGATCGGCCCATCTGAACAGTTCTTTTTGAGATGGCTTCATTTTGTTTGCACTCCGGTTAACAATTTTCCCCATTTTATTCTGAGTGTGGATCCGGCTTGTTAGGCGGCATGGCACCTACGATGCCTTTGATAACCATTCACGGGCCGATTCAAGCTCGGAGAGCTTGAAGGATCTAAACTCCGCTTTAAAGAGCGGGTTCAGGAGCTTGACGTAAGGGGCGATCCAACTTTGATCGGCGACCACGGCGGCGTGAGTGATGTCACTCAGGTGTTCAAAGCCGAACTTGATGTCGTCCCAGAACTTGGACCACGGAATCGGCGGCGTTCCGAGTTCACCGATACGTTCAAGAACCTTGATCGATCCGTATTGCTTAATAGCGGAGTCAAGCTTTTCGAGTGCGCTGTCGAACTCTGCGGTTGAGATTGCGCCATCGATTTCCATTTCGACGATGTTGGTGCCTGGGACCTGAGTTACCTTGATCATGTTAGTTTCCCTTTCATTACTGGGGTTGTCGTTTTCCACCTACAATGAGTTCACCGGGAGCGTAAGCGATCCGGTGGAACGCCTTATTCGTTGGGCTGTTCTTGTGCCTGCTGCTCACTTCTCTCCCCGTATCATCGCCATAGTTCCCAGAATGAACGGCGCTTTCAACAGGCGTGGGATAAAGGGCAAGCTTCTGGTTTGAATGAACTCCACTTTGGCTATTCCCCAGCTCTTGATAGTGCTGACCAACGCGTCTGGATCGCCGTACATCTTCTTGATGAGGAATTCGTCTTGAAAAGCAAACCTGCCACCTTTCTTAAGAACCCGCAATGCTTCACGAATAACTTCACGCTTGTCTTTGACACCACCGACCTCATGAAAGACGAAATTGCTCACCGCTGCCTCGAAGTACCCGTCAGCGAATGGTAATGACGCAGCGCTGCCTCTCTGGAACGTTACACGGTCACTGACTCCCTCAAGCGCTGCATTACGTTCACAGACGCTCATAGAGTAATCCCATTTCTTTCCCCAATAGTCTATTCCAAGGACCTGTGCCTTGCGGTGCTTCTGAGCCAGCTTGATAGCAAGGGCACCGTTCCCGCACCCTATGTCCAAGGCTCTGCCTTCTCCATTCCAATCCAAGTGCTCTATTACGAAGTTCCAAATGGATTCTTGGACATTTCCTGCTGTGGGAGAAAGCTTGAAGCGAACATAGAATATAAAGGCAGTGACCAGCACGAAGAACGCACCCGGAATCAGCAGGAGAGACCACATGAGGCTCGATGCAAGGAACAGGAGCGCTATTGCGAGGGGAGCATAGATCATTAGTCTTGGAGTCCAATTGCCATAGTCTGGTTTCTCGATCTGTCCGTTCATATGCTCCAGTCCTTCATGTATACGTGTTATAGCCCAAGTGATTATATAGTCTCTGTCTATCTCCAAGAAATTTTAATGCCGACAGTTACTTATGAAATAATTCCTGAAAATGCTAACGCGATAACTCCGCATATGAAAATTCACAGCGAGCGCATTCCCCGTTGCTTGCGTCGGGCTTAGCTCGCCCAGTTAAATGCCGCTTTTCGGCCCTCCATAGGAGGATTTAACCGGACGAGCGAACTTAGACCGTCAGGCATTCTCCTTAGATTTGGGAGATCCCCCGTCCCGCTGCTCAGGCGGGACTGCGGGGTTCTTCAATGCTATACAGAAAACATGATAAGATCACGGAAAAGAAGTTTTGTCTAAAGCAGGCCCCTGTCCTAAAGGTGACATCCCGCAACAGCGCCTTTCCTCACTATCCAAAGCTGGTACGGGATCGATACGGTTGAATTTACGATGAAGATTTGGCTCCCAACAGAAAAAAACGCTCCTGTCAGGAGCTGGGTAGGGGGTACTTGAGGGGGTGCTCCACGGGGATATGGCTCATGGCTGATGGTATATGGGCTAAGGTTCAGGGGCTAATTCTAGGGAATTTTATTGAAAATCATTCCAAAGTCAAGGGAAATCAATATTGATCAGGGAAATTCCAAGCACATGAGAGCGAAAACTCATCCTGACCACTTGCGCACTCCCGTTGCGGGTTTTTGGCATTGAAAGGTTGATCGCTCCCTCAAAAAGAGTTAATGTCTCAAGAAACAAATCCCAACGCGGCGATATCGGCCGGAAGACACTCGTGTCATGAATCTTTCAATTCCTGCATTCTGTAAAATGAGCTGACGATCCAGACAGACAACCTTAACCTCTCACGATACGTAAACAGGTCTGTAAACAACGTAATATTAACGGATTATCCGGTATTCCCTCACAATTCAATCGACATTTTTCCGTGGCATGTATTTTGTAGTATGTATTATTGATGAGACCATCTCCCGGCGATTCTGCAGAATGCCTGGATAGGAAAAGGAGGGCCATATGAAAGCGATCAAAAAAATTATGGCGGCCGTCGACCTCTCCGAATATTCAAAGGAGGTCCTTGAATATGCCGAGACCCTGGCGGAATGCACCCGTAGCGACCTGATTGTCGTCAATGTGATCAACAACCGGGACATTGAAACCTTGCAGAAGGCGGCCATTAGAACGAATGACTTTACGGTTGAGACGTGGGTGGAGCGCCAGAAAGAGGAGCGTCTGGATGCAATCCAGAAAATACTCAAAGACATCAGCTATCCCAGCCTCTCCGTCAAGATTGTTTTTCGGGTAGGGGTGCCTTTCTGGGAATTGATCAAGGCCGTGGAAGAGGAAGGGATTGACCTCCTACTCATGGGCGCGAAGGGTCGGAGCAACCTGGCGGGCGTCCTTATTGGATCAACCGCAGAAAAGCTGTTCCGGCGATGTCATGTTCCTGTATTGAGCCTGCGCAGTTCGGGCCACAAGGATATGCTGGCAGACAGGCGATAACCCCCCGGTTTTACAGGGATG
>CAYPDL010000019.1:37553-41571 GCA_964409475.1 uncultured Desulfobacteraceae bacterium
CCCCCTTCCCTCATGCCTATCCCGAAACTAATGGATGGACGATGATCTCAACTCTGCCGTCCAAATAGTTGCTATTGGGGTTCCCTGATGCGGTGACCAGGATCGGAGGGACATTCATCCCCAGGAGCATGTTTCGAATGGCCTCGGCCCGTTGATTGGCCAGGGCCGATCGCTCAGCTACCGTACCCTTGGCATCAGGGTGGCCGATCACCGCAATGGTGGTCTTACCGTAGGTCTTTACCACCTTTGCAATGGTCTGAAGTGTAGGGATAACCCCCCGGCTGACCACCGAAGAACCTGGATCAAATGCCGACTCCTTCGTGGTGGTGACCAAGACGGCATGGTCGGCAAGAATCTGCACCGTCACCAGCCCTGCATTGATCTGGGGGGCCAGGGCCTGCTCCAGGTCCTTTTTTCGTTCATCCATAAAGTGCCCCACAATGCCCCCGGCAAGGGCCCCGCTCGCAGCACCGATCAGGGCGCCGGCCAGTGGGTTGCCGTGGTAAATAATGGCGCCCAGGGCTGCAGCCCCCGCGCCGCCGAAAAGGGCTCCTTTGGTGGTATCTGTCGTGCTGGAAAGCCCCCCGTTGCCGGCACATCCTGCGATGGTGAAGGCAATGAGGACTGCCACTGCCACCATTTTTATATATCCTGCCCGCTTGATTCTCCCTTTCATGACCATGCTCCCTTTCTCCCGTGTTGCGGGATGATTTATATGGTTTCCAACAGCCCTCTGACCCTCATGGATTTGTCCCATAGGGCGAAGGACTCCCTCTCTTCTCAGAAACGTTACCCAAATCCCGCCTGGGTGTCAAGCCGGATTCCACCTTTCCAACCTCTCATTCTCTGCCAGGAACAAACAATAACCGGGAATCTATTTCATGCCCCCTCCTTCTTTATGATAGAGCTGCCTATGGGGACGCGGTTTTCAGGTTTCCAGCAGGCGGCATCTTGTCGCCTCTGCAATTGTTGCCCACGGGCAACGGATCAAATACCGCTCAGCCCGGTGCTCGCCAACAAGGCTGTAAAAGCGCCGCCGGCTGAAGAAACCAACAAGTTGACTGAACAGGCTTGCAGAATGTACCATTTCTTGCGTCCTCCTCGCTTGGGATTTCCGTCTCTGTTTGCACAACTACGGTGCCCCATTTGGAGGACATTTTCAACACCTCAACTCAAAACCGATTTTGGACAAGAGTGTCAATCAATATTATTTCAATTGAATTTTAAAACAGCGCCCGCTGCCTCATTAGACTATCCAGCGAATAGACCCGCGCCCTCCAAAGTGAAACACCATTCAAGACTTTTTAATCATGGCCGCGCCGCCTCCGCTGCAACGTGTCCGGCGAATTCGGTCACAAATGTGCGCAGGCCGGTCATCTTGCTAAGCTCAGAATATTCACCAGTATCCGCCGCAGACCGTGGTGAAACTATGATCGATGCTGCAGTATAAAGCTGCTCCTGAACCAGCTTGCGGCAAAGTATGTTATATCGCTCCGAATAAGAGGCGTTTTGGAACTCTGGGAATACCGGGAAATGGGGCGAAACATCCCGCACGGGTGCCCGTGATTTCGGAGCGTCTTCAAGCAGCATCAGCCAGCCAACAAACGGCCGAGACTGCTCCCCGAATGCCCCTTCGCGATAAGCGGTCCAGAGGTCGTGGGCGTTTCCGATTGCCTCTTCAGCCCGATTATTGAAATTGTTTCCGAACGATGGACCGACCTGGCTTTTGAACTCGATTACCCCAATCAGTCGGCCTTCGTTGATAACCAAAAGATCCCACTGTTTGGTTGGTCTGAAATAACCCGGCAGAGTCACAACACGACGTTTACGGTGAATATCAGCGTTTTCAAGACCGTTCGCCCGAACGATGTCCATAATCAGGACTATGAACCCATCCATATTCTTGCCCGCCGTTACGCCGGCGCGTTCACCCTGATCAACGTTCCCAGCCTCAATTTGTTTCTGCCGTGCTTGTTCACGATTACCCCAGAAAGCCTGGACCGCTTCACGCGCCTTTCTGTCATAGTTTGCCAAATCAATTGCCATTCAAATATTTTACCCCCTCTCCGTTCTTATCCATGGCCGCGTACTCCTCACCAGACAGGTCATACAGCAGACACACTGCGTGGTTGCAGGCTGTCACATCCCTTGATCTGGCTGCTGCAACAAGTTGATCCATGATCTTTGGTGAAACATCTGACCAACGCGGAAGTCGGATACGCCTCAGATACTGGGCTTGGAACCGGAAGTAGCCGCCTCGCATGCGTGTAGAATATGCACCCACGAACAAGCGTGCGATACCAGACATTAAGACGGCTTGCAAAGCCATAAGATCCCATGCCTCCGAAGTAATGTAATACAGGTTGTGATGCGGATACAGGTGCCCGTCTTCGTAAACGATGTGCGCTTTCGCCTTGATGTCAGGTATGAGAAGCTTCGGCGTGGAGGCAAGTGCCGGATATATACGGTCGATCGTCCGATACCAGTTGGCAGGTGTCCTTTTTGCGACGTGCCGCTTTGTCAGCTGACCCTTGTGTGCTTCAAGGTGGCGCTTCAGAAGCGGATATTTTGAAAGGTCGACGAGCCCGCCTTCATCGCGAAAAGGATTGATGATACCGAGACCTCGCCAGACGACCTCCCCGGAAAGGATATCACGTGTGGTTGCAAGTGGCAGTTTTCTGTCCTTTTCAACGTCCAGCTCGTCATAACCGGCGATGAAGACCTTGTCGGCACCTGTTGCCACGCCGATTCCAATCTTACATCCTGCCTCCTCGATTAGGGGAAAGTCCGTTTCGAGACGGCGAACGAGCGTCAGCTGCTTAGAAGATTCCAGTATCCATGGCTCCGCCCCGGAGGCAATCGAAAAAACTTCCTTGACCTCGGATTCATGAGGAAGCGCGGGTGCCTTCAGCTCGCGGGCCAGCGCCTGAAGCGCTGGACGTGAAATGTCAGGTCTGCGTGCAATCCGAGTCGGCCCAAAATTGCCCCTGGTAATCAAAACGATTGCTGGATATGCTGTCACGTCCGTTAGGAAGGCCGGCGTATCTACCATATCAATATAGGCCTTAAGGTGAAAATGATCAGCCACCATTTGGCGCAATGGGCCGCCGTAACGATTCTTCAACCAGCGGTCTGAGCAAATGAAGCAGAGCGCTCCGCCATCTTTTAAAAGCGAAAGAGAACGTTCAATGAAAGGGATGTAAAGGTCCGCGCGATCAACAACGGTGCGATAGCGCGCCTTGTACTCAGCAAGCAATGTATCAGGAATGAGTTCTTGCCGAACATAGGGGGGATTGCCCACGATAAAGTCGAAGAAGTCGGAAAATGTCACAAGCAAAAAATCGCCTTGGAAAAGCCATTGTTCCAGTAAGATCTCGCACTGTCGCTCTGTTAGCCCGGCATTTCTTAGAAGGGAATTGAGTTGACTTCGCGTTTTTTCTAACGTCGGCTTATGTAGCTCCACAGCCATGAGGCTTTCTGAGAGATCGGCAACCGGATCATCCGATCTGTCTCCGCTTTTCAACCATGCTTCCAAAAGTCGCTCAACTGCAATGATTAGAAAGTTGCCGTCCCCACAGGAAGGTTCAAGAAGTCGAAGTCGATGTAGGGGCTTATCAATCGTATACCCGACTAAATCGAGAATGAATTCCACGACCTCGGGGCGCGTAAAGACAGCTCCACGCCCCTCTTTCCCGGCCTCTTCAAGGGCCTTGAGATCCCCCAAATATGGCTCCATGCCTGGAAGATGCATTTGATATTCGGTTTGATCCTGTCGGGAGTCCATTCTTTGTACCATCGAATTTCTTCGTCTTACTGAACGATTAATCTCTTAGGCGCTATTACCCAGCTTTCTTCTGAAAATAAAAAATTCACAGAGGGCGCATTCACCGTTGTTTCCGATCCTGCCACAACTCGGCCCTAAATCGCAACGATAAAGAATAGCCCCAACCTCAAAGCCCGATTCATTAAGGCGTTCTGCCAGAAAATCCACACAGGCCTTTTCTTGCCAGGGCGGATT
>CAYPDL010000020.1:0-41530 GCA_964409475.1 uncultured Desulfobacteraceae bacterium
TATTGAAATTATTGTGTCTATCTTTGCGAGCTTTGGTGCGAGATTTTGTCTTTTTACGAATGTATCAAACTTAATAAAGGAAAATTCCGATTTCAACTTTTAACTTCACACTCCACACTCCACACGTCTTTCCCTTGCGCCTTCAACCCAGTTCTCCTGACAGAAGCTTCTCCCTGATGATTTCTTTAAGATTCAGCCCTTTTATCTTCAGGCCCTTGCGTCCATACTTCATGTTGGCTTCCATGACGTGCCAGAGGCCCCGGGAGTGGATGAGATCGACCCCCACATCATTCAGCCTGCACTTCCGGGCAGCGTCCCGGGCCGTCTCCACCCCTTCTTCGGGGATATGGTCAAAGTCGATCGTTCCCCCCTGCGCTAGATTGCTCCTGAAATTTCCCTGGCAGGGGATGCGCCAGTAGGCCAGCACCGGCTGATAATTGATTAGGACCACCCGCAGGTCCCGTTCGTGTGGCACGTATTCCTGGATATATGCAATCTTGTTAACCTCAAGGTAGGCCTCGAGAGCCTCTTCGCTGTCGATCCTGAAGACCCCCCTTCCCCGGGCCGAACACCTCGGGACCTTGGCCACAAAAGGAAAGGTGAAGTCTTTGAGGATGTCCTGATGATGGAGGCAGTAATAGACCCTGGTGTGCGGATGAGGAATTCCCATCATGTAAAAGAGGGTGGTCTGCTTGATTTTTTCGTCGGCATAGAGATAGGTCTCCAGGCTGGGAAAAATCTTCCTGCCCGAGGTGGTGAGAAACTGGGCATAGTTGAGGGTGGGGAAGAGTACCATGTCGGCAGTCAGGATGCATTCCCTTTCTCTCGGGGTATAATCCAGAAAGTTGGGCCTGACCCCAAGGGTCTCGACCTCAGGGACCCCTTTCAAACGGCTTCCCAATGAGACAAATCGCCTCTGCTCTGCAACCATATCTGTCAACCCCGTATTCAGCCTCGATCGTTCCTGGCCACCTGTCGCGGCGCAGTCATTTATTGTCGCTTATCCATCCGAGACCCACTTTCTGACCGCCATTGACTTTTCTCTGGCCTGCATCATGATTTCTTCAAGGTCCAGGGTGAGCAGTTTCCGATTGGCCATGACAAGCTGACCGTTGATGACAGCGTGGCTGACGTCGTTTCCGCGGGCGGCGTATACCAGATGAGAAAAGGGATTGTACATGGGCGTCAGGTGGGGCTTATTTGTGTCAACAATGATGATATCCGCCTTTTTGCCGATCTCGATGGAACCGATGGCATCCTGGAGCCCGAGGGCCCGGGCGCCTTCACTGGTTGCCATCCTCAGCACGGTGACCGCGTCCATGACGGTCGGATCCATGGCCCGGGCCTTATGGACCTTGGCCGCCATATCCATCTCGGTAAAGAGGTCCAGATTGTTGTTGGAGGCGCACCCGTCCGTCCCAAGCCCCACGGTTATGCCGCGGGCCAGCAGATCGGGCACGGGGGCGATGCCGGACGCGAGCTTCATATTGCTCTCGGGATTGAGAACCACCCTGACGCCGTGTTCCGCCATCTGATCCATCTCCCTCGTGTTTAGATGCACGGCATGAACCGCTATCAGATGGGGTCCCAGGAGGCCCAGAGATTCGAGGTGCTCAACCGACGTCTTGCCGTAGCGCTGTTTGATCTGTGAGATTTCAGACAGGGTTTCAGCCACGTGGATAATGAGCGGCCGATGGTGGGTCAATGCGATCTCGTTTGCCCGAATGAGAAGCTCCGGGCTGCACGTAAACAGGGAATGGGGTTCCACAGCGATGGAAATCAGGGGATGGCGTTCCCATTTTCGAATCAGTGATTCGGTGTAGGCAAACCCGTTTTCCAGATCCCCGTAGTTGGGGGAGGGGAAATCATAAAGGACCTCGCCTGCCAGGCACCTCATCCCGGCCCTTGCCGCGGCCTCTGCCGCCTGATCCTCAAAAAGATACATGTCGCAGAAGGTGGTGGCGCCGGAAAGGATCATTTCGGCACAGGCCAGGAGGGTCCCTGTGTAGACGAAGGGGGCATCCATCTTTTTTTCTGCCGGGAAGATATAGTGGTTCAGCCATTCCATGAGCGGAAGGTCGTCGGCCAGGCCCCTGAACAGGCTCATGGCGGCGTGGGTGTGGCCGTTGATCAGGCCGGGGAGGATCAGGCCGCCCCTGACATCGATCGTCGTTTTTGCCTCACACGCCTCATTGTCGCGGGGTCCGACCAGGGCGATGGTGTCGCCCGTGATGCACACCTGGCCGTCTTCAACAACTGTATTGTTTCCATCCATGGTCAGGATGGTGCCGTTTCTGATGATAATATCGTAGGGTCCCATGACACTCCCTGGTGTTGCGGCGAAGCTAAGGGTGTATTCCATACTCCTCAAGACGACAAAGGAACTTTCCAAACAGAGGCTTATATGGTAAAGATCATTTAGCAATAGGTCAAGTCGTAAACGTGTGGAGGTTCAAAGGTTCAAGGGTTCAGAGGTTAAGCGGTGGGGAGTTGCCTGCTTGAGAGGCTGGGTATCGATTTATTTTCCTCGTTCGGGACAAATGGTGTTACAGAATTGCGCAGACCCCGTTCAAAGCTCATGAATTCCCAGTGGCTGACATGGAAAATTCTGACAGGATGTCTTATGATCTTCCTGTTACACGGATGCGCCACGACGGCCCCGCCCAAACGGGCCGACAATGTGTGCGAGATTTTCAGGGAACATACTGACTGGTATGAAGATGCGGCTGAATCGTACAAGAAGTGGGGCATTCCCATACCCGTCATGATGGCTATACTCCACCAGGAATCCAGGTACGTGAGCGATGCCAAGCCCCCCCGGACCACCTGCTTATGGATTTTCCCGGGCCCGCGGCCGTCTTCGGCCTATGGATATGCCCAGGCAATGGATGGAACGTGGGAGGAATACCAGGAAAGCTCTGGCAATTCATGGTCCGACAGAGATGATTTCGGAGATGCCATTGATTTTGTCGGATGGTATTGTCACCTAAGTGCACAGCAGTGCGGGATCTCCAAGGATAATGCCCGCAACCTCTATCTGGCCTATCATGAAGGCCGCGGCGGGTTTAACAGAAAGACCTACACGAAAAAGCAGTGGCTTGTTCAGGTGGCTGACAGGGTCCAGAAAAGGGCAGTGATGTATAAGAGCCAGTTGGCCGCATGCGAGGGAGAGTTCACCGCGGGAGGCTGTTGCCTGTGGCCCTTCTGAGAGGGGACAAGAAAATTTCACCCCGTTTTCTTGATTAAGGAGGTAGAGGGGTCCATTGGAAAAGAACCTGACGGCATTTATCGAGGCGGCCCTCCTTTTTAAAGGCCTCCCTGAGACCCAGATCGAAGAGATCAGAGGCATTGCCGAGGACATGCGGTTTAAAAAGGGTGAAATCATTTTTTCAGACGGGGACGAGGGCAAAGGCTTTTACTTGGTGGCGACAGGGCTTGTCAAGATATTTAAGGTATCCCTGGAGGGCAAGCAACAGATCCTTCATATCTTCGGCCCGGGAGAACCGTTCGGCGAGGTCCCGGTATTTACCGGCAGGCATTTTCCTGCAAGCGCTGGAGCCATTTCTGAGTCCCGCATCCTCTTTTTCCCTCGAGCCGCATTTGTCGATCTCATCGCCGCCAACCCTTCACTGGCACTCAATATGCTCGCGGTCCTTTCTATGCGGCTTCGTCAGTTCACGGTGCAGATAGAGAACCTTTCTCTCAAGGAGGTTCCTGGCCGCCTGGCCGCCTATCTGCTCTACCTGGCCGATGAAGAGAAACGAAAGGATCTGGTCAGGCTCAGCATCTCAAAGGCACATCTTGCCAGCCTGTTAGGGACGATCCCTGAGACGCTCTCGCGGATATTTTCAAAGATGAGCGGCCAGGGTCTTATTGAAGTAAGAGGTAGGCGTATTCGCCTTCTGGACCACAACGGGTTGTCGGCATTGGCAACACATGGAAAAATGCCGGAAGAGGCAGAATCTTCAGAACACCCATCTGTCCACCCATTCCGAGAGACGGATATGTCCCTAACCTCAACGTGCAAAGAGGGTTTGAAATGAACCAGTACTATAAGGAGCGGTTTGAGGCCCAGCGCCGCGTCGCCAAGAAATTGGCATCCACCATGGAGGTAAACGAGATCCTGGAACGACTCAGAGAAGAGGCCCGGAACATGGTCCCTGTCGCCATGGAGGCATGCATCCTCATGCTGGATCCGGACGCGCAGAAATACACCCGTCCCCTTCAATGCGCCCTGTATGACCGGCCGGTCAACTGTATTTCGTGCAAACGAAAGCGTCCTGCGATCCAAAAGGCCCTGGCCCGGAAAATGGGGATTGTGGTCTCCAGGAGCGAGGCCATCAGACGGCGCGACGGCCAAGAGGTGAAAATCGGACCCGAAGCGGCGATCCCGGTTTTTGTGGAAGATAAGATATTGGCGATTATCAGTGTGGTGGCCAGACCCGGAACCCGCTTTAGCAGAAAAGACTTCTACCTGATACAGGACCTCTCGGAGATTGCCGGAAATGCGATTATGACTGCAAAACGGCATTGGGCCATCACACAGGAAAAGATCGAGATCACGCAAAAGCTTGCCCACCTCTCACCCTTTGTACCCCAGTCTGTGCGACGGATTGTGGAGAAGAACCCCGAGATGTTGACGCAGGAAAAGGAGAAGAAGGAGGTCACGGTCCTCTTCCTGGATCTGGAAGGGTATACCCGGCTCAGTGCACATCGACCGGAGACCGAGGTCAATGAGATGGTGGAAAAGATGTTTTCCAGTTTTGTTGATCCGATCCACCGGTCGGGCGGCGATATCAACGAGACGGCCGGGGACGGGCTCATGATCATCTTCAAGAACGACGACGCCAGAACCAATGCCGTCAACGCGGTGAAGGCTGCCTTTGATATACACGGGAGAAACCTGGCACTGAACCAGGAATTCGGCGGTAAGTTCGGAGCGACCAATGTCAACATGGGGATCAATTCGGGCGTTGCCCTCTTGGGCATGAGCACATTCAAGGGGTCTCTGGATACCCGGATGACCTATACGGCCAGCGGACCGGTCACGAACCTGGCCGCCCGCCTGGCGGATGATGCAACGGGAGGCGATATTCTCATCGGAGAGACGACCAAAGAGATGATCGAGGGCCTGTGGCCGGTGTTTGACCGGGGATGGGCCCACCTCAAGGGAATCGATACGCCTATGCGGATCTATTCCCTGCTGAGGGAATCATAACCGTTCAGAGGTTCAGGATTTGCCGCTTTACAGCGGGATTCAAGGGTTCAGAGGTTGAAATATCGAGATGTTTCCTGCCGGAGGCACGAATTTGGTTCGAGGGTAGAGGCCTTTGATAAGGCCAGTATTGTCAAGGGGCAGAATTTCAGTTGTCTTATCAATCAACAATCGTAAACCTTATGGGTGACTCCATGACCAAGCATTTTTTCTGCTATCTTTTTTTCGGGTGTATTCTCATCGTCTACGGGGCCCAGGTCTGACCCTTTCTGGAGGGCCTCGGGTACCTTCAGGCCTCAATAAACACCCTGGTACCGATTCTGATTGTCTTTCCCTTCAGAATCTACTGGTTGAAGACGAATATTCACCGTCTGCGCTGGTTCGGTGCTGCGCAAAGCATTGCTTTGTATTCGCTTCCCTGGCGGGAATTTGCCGGAGACCTGGTCCTGTGGGGGGTCATCGGGCTGGGTATGTCCGCCTTCTACATCTTGCATCTGGGGGCCCCTCTTCTGACGGGCGCGAAGATTCTGATGGGGTGCATCTCTTTCGGGTTGCTCGGCGGGATGCTCTGTTTTCTCTGGATGGAAGGCCGAATCATTGCATTCCTGGGAAACACGACCTTCGAGATTCCCATCAGCCCGAAAAAGATCTTCTCCGTCTCAGACAAAATCCTCTTCTTCATGATCATCGTGCTCAGTTTCATGGTTACAGCCATCCTCCTGATGGTCTTCATGGATGTCAGCTACTTTCTTGAACAGGATGGCCCTTCCGATACGGAGATCTATTTCGGGGTATTCAAAGAAATCGCTTTTGCCTTTGGGGTCCTCCTCTTTCTCAGTTTTCTGATCCTCGGTAAATATTCCCGGAACCTCAAGGCCGTCTTATCGTTTCAACTGGAGGTTATGAAGAAGATCAGCCTGGGAAATTTCGAGGCGCCGGCGCCGGTGGTGAGCAATGATGAATTCGGTTTGATCGCTGCGAAAACCAATGAAATGATGAGCGGGCTCAAGGAAAGGGATTTGTGCCGGCTCAGCTTTGGCCGATACCTGACGCCTGAGGTGAGCCAGAAAATCCTGAAAGGGGAGATACCGTTAGAGGGAGAATTGAAAGATGTGACCATTCTGTTCTGTGATCTGAGGGGCTATACCACCTTTGTGGAAGGAAGGGATCCCAAGGAGGTGGTTGGCTTTCTGAACGAATACTTTACCCAGATGGAACAGGCCATCAGGGCGCAACAGGGAATTGTGCTTCAATATATCGGCGATGAAATCGAGGCGGTCTTCGGGGCGCCCCTGGACCTGCCTCACCATCCTGAAAAGGCGGTTCTTGCGGCCCTTGAGATGAGGGCGCGGCTGGAAGCGTTGAACAGAAAGCGGGAGGCCGCGGGGCATGAGCGTGTGGCCCACGGGATCGGCATCCATACAGGGAGGGTCTTTGCAGGGAGCGTGGGGAGCCAGGACCGGCTTTCCTATGCCATGGTGGGAGATCCCGTGAACACCGCCTCCAGGATACAGACCTTGAACAAGATATTCGGGACCGACATCCTGATCAGCGGGCCTACCAAAGATCTGCTCCCGGCCAACAGGTTCCGCCTGACTAGCCGGGGCAGGACCTCCCTCAAGGGAAAAAGTGAGGAGATCGAGGTCTACACGGTTTTGCGGGGAGACCCTGAGTAAAGGTCGCCTGCGTCGTTCAATCGCCCCCTTTGGCCTCTCTCTCGAGCCGGTATCTTTTTTCACTCTTGCGGCACATCTCCCAGATAATGCACTGACCCCGGAATTTGCAGTAGGTGCAGGGGTCGGTACAGGCCTCGCAGTTTTCAAGACACTCCTGGCAGTAGCCGACCATCATTTTCTGACACTGAACAAAGGCCTCACGGCCCGGATGGTATTTACAGTCCATATTTCGCCTTATCGCATCCGTAGTTTTCCCAATCAACAATCGACAACCGTCAATCACCAATCCCCTTGGTCCATCCGGATCTGACGATCACGAAAATAAGCGCTGCTACGAGATATGCCATCATGAAGCCCAGATGGGAGATATCGATCAGCATGGTAAACCCCGGTGAAAAAACAACATCCGGCAGGTTTTTAAGGACCCTGAAGATCCCTGTGACGACAATCCCGCCCAACAAAACGATCCTCACATAGGCGGAAGCGGTCAGATGGAATTCATGTCTCCCCTTAAAAAAGTAATCGGCAATCCAATAGGCCAGAAGACCTAACAGAAGGGCCGCGCCTAGATAATGAATATAGTGTGTCTTATAAAAGTCGGCAGACCATCCCAGACCCGGAATGTCAGAGATATAGTAACGTTTGAAAATAGGCATCTGCCCGAATCCGGTGAACGCCATGACGATAAAGATCCCGATGTAGGACCACTTGCGCCACTTCCTGCCGGCCGTTGATTCATAGGCGTGTGATGTCATTTTTTTGCCTCCTCAGAATGGGTCGCCTTTTTTGAGGCAGCGTAGAATTTGCCAGCGGCTGCGGCAATGCCGGCAATCGGGGCGATGACCATCGCCTTTGCCAGGTTGTCGGCGTGGGCCATGGAATCCTTCACCGGCTGCAGCCCCGGCCTTCCAGGGCCCTTTTCAACGGATGCATTCAGGTCCTTGAAGGGGACCGGCGACACGTAAATGGTATTGGTTCCGCCGTTTTCCTTTTCACCGTAGATATAGCCTTTGATCTCCTTTGCAATGGCATGGGCCTCTTTGATGATCTCGTCCCGGGGGCCGATCTTCTGTACATTCTCCGGGCATACCTCGATGCAGGCCGGGAGTTTTCCCTCCTCAAGCCGGTTATAGCACCGGTCGCACTTATACATGACCCCATTTCCGGCAAGACTGGGTAAAATATCCAGGTACAAACCGACGCCGGTTTGACGCTGGGGGATATGCCAGGGACACACTGCTTTGCATTTGGACCCGCCGAGACAGATATCCGCATCAATCCGCGTAATCCCATTCTTCAGTTTTCGTGCGGCCCCCCACGGACAGAGATCCGCACAGGGCGGGTTCTGGCAGTGCATACAGCGACGGGGAAAGGTATAGGTCTCTTTCTTTCCATTTACCTTTACCGTGGCCTCCTGGATGAACACCCAATTGTAGGGAGTCAACCGGTCCATCACATCCCTCTTGTCAGACCAGTCAGAGACCTTGACCCGGCTGGGATACATCTTTGGAAAAGGCTTCTTGGGCTCAGGGAATTTAGGCGCATTGACCTCCTTGCACGCCTCCACGCATGCCTCGCACCCGATGCATTTGCGGATGTCGATAAGGGTGGCCAGTTCCTGACCGCTTTCTCCTCTTACACTGGCCGGAAGCGGGATAGAGGAAGCAGCCACGGCGCCTGCTGCAGCCAGCCCCCCCTTGAGGAATGACCTTCTCGATATGGTTTGTTTCATTGTCGTATCTCCTTTATTATGTTGTCTTTTTAAGAGACGGACCGACAAAAAAGGTTTCACTTCCCGGCGCCTATCCTTCCTCATCCGCAACCGTCATTTGCGATCGCACCATGCAGAAACCACATCAAATCCAGGCCCTTGAGGCCAGAGATCCCGGCGAGACACCCAAAACAATGCGGATATGGATTGGGCTCATATGGGGCATGGTTTTGTTAGATGAAGATCTGTGCTGGATTCCCATATTCGGGCATTTCCTGAACAGGCGTTGAAAGGGGCAATCAGCAAAAGGAGGTTATGCCAAGTTTGATGCCCTTAATCAAAGACCTAGCATAATTCGTGCCGTATGAAGCGGTCGGAAGGCATTCCATCGATTTTGTTGTGACATTTCAGTTCATTCAGACCATATTCAGTGCCTTATCTGAATTTACAGGGTGGATATAGGGTTGCAGCGCTCGGGGAATATCCATGTTAAGAATTAACAGATGTTAAGAGAGATTTTGTTAACGTGTTAACAGGATCATGTCAATTGGTGTGTTGTAAGGGCCAAGATCGCAGCCACTTGATTCTGCTGGTTTCAGTGTTGGGGTTTCAGGGATTCATGCCTTGAATGGAAATGAATGGGCTCACTGTGTTTGGGCAGGAAGTCCCAAGTAATAACCGGCTCATTTCCGATAAGCCTGCGCTTCTTTCAACATCGGGGTGGGCAAAATGATCCGGTATAAACAGGCTCTATTCAAATTGGCACTACTTTTGCAGACAGGCAATGAACAAGGAACAAGGCTTCCAATTTAACGTGAGAAAAAATGAGCCTTTTGCATATGCCAAAACCTGAACCGGATCATGTGACCCAAACGCTCATGGACATCTTCTCTGAAGGGAAAGAAACGACGGTTTTCCCCCTGTAGGGAGACGCGACCGATTATGGAAAACGGATTGATCTGATACTTGAACACGTTCCTAACAAGATCATCCGCTGATGGTAGTTGTTGTCGATGCCATACATCAAGAAGACCACGCATCAGATCGAACGCTTTGAAGACACCTTTATTGCAGATTATGTGGGATACCAGAAATATGTTCCGAAACTCCTCGTAAAAATGGCCTTTGTTTTCATGGCAGCCAGAAAAGACAAGGCCCACTCTGACAACATCCTGAAGAGCATTGTCAAGCTTCTCGAGGCGTTGCATGTGGACTTCTTCTACAAACCCAAGCTGGATTTTTACAGCGGCATCCTGCTGTATGACCTGGGCGATAACGAGGGCTTCATCGAGCACGCCAAATTCGTTGCTGGAAAACTGAAGGAAAAGGGCATTCGGAGACTCATCACTGTCGATCCCCATACCACCTATGCCCTCAAGGTGCTCTACCCCAAGTACACGGGTATCAGCTTTGATGTGAAGACCTATTTTGAACTGATCGATTTCGAGGCACGGGACGGGGGACGGCAGGTCACCCTTCACGACCCCTGTTTCTACGGAAGATATCTGGAACTCTCCGATGTCCCGAGAAAAATCCTCGACCGGTTTGGCATCGAAGCCGTCAATGTGCGGAATTCCGGGAAGTTTACCAGTTGCTGCGGAGGGCCTGCGGAATCCATATCGCCTGCCCTCACCAAGGAGATCCTGAGCCGTAGATATGCCGATCTGCAGGCCACAGGCAAGCCGATTCTTGCCATGTGTCCCGTATGCCTGGGAAATCTCATGAAGATCGATGCCGAGGTGGAGGATCTCTCCGTGTTCCTGGCGCGTTATGCGTGTTCCTCGTGTGAAAAGGCTGGAAACTTGAAACTGGATGTTCATTTTTCGAATATCCTTTCCACAGATGTTGAAACCCATATTGTTCCAAGGAGGAGAAAGAAATGACAGAAGCAAAATCAGAAAAGATCGTTTACATTACAACCAACGGGCCGGAAAATCCTGAGAGGGCAAGCCTCCCGTTCGTCTTAGCGAACGCTGCCATGGTTATGGAAGTAGAGACCCTGGTGGCCCTTCAGGGACCGGCGGTTTTCCTGGCCAAAAAGGGGATGCTCGAACATGTGCATGCGGCCGGATTCGCCCCCCTGAAGGAACTGGTGGAATCCTTTTTTGAACAGGGCGGCAGACTGGTGGTATGCGTCCCATGCATTCAGGAGAGGAAAATCGACGTGTCCGAGCTGATTGAACGTGCAACTCCCATGGCCGGAGGCGCTTTGACGGAAGAGATCCTGTCTGCCAATGCAACACTGGTTTATTAAATTAACTGGAAACGATAATCCCCCATGCAGGCTTATGCCAGGCATGGGGGATTTTTATATGGGCAGGTGGGGGAGGCTCGAGGCGCAAGGCATCATGCACAAGGAAGAGACCCGGCCGTTTCCGGCGCTCTTCATAAAGGTCTCGCGGTTTCATCCATCATGATCGAATGGACCGGTCCTGAAAAAAATTTACAAATTCAGTGCGCTGTGATATAGGGCTGTATTATTTTGCCAGGAGGTAGGATACATGAAACACGCAATTCTCTGCATCACCCTGACAGCCTTTCTCTTGAGCCCTTTCTTCTTTCCTCTGAATGCTGCAGCAGAGGGCCCCAAGGCATCTGTCCCGGACAAGGCCCTCTGTGCCAGGATGACCCAGTTCGGAAAGCAGGCGTATCAAAGAGGAAAATACCTGGATGCCAAAGAATACTTCAGGAAGGCGGTGCAGGCGGACCCCTCATCTACGGCGGCCTGGCGCTACTATGATCTGGCCGTCATCTATGCCTTGGCTGAAAAGGTCAACAAGAATACCGGCCTGATCGCCCCCGATGTCTCCCCGCAGGGCCCGGCCACCGCAGCAGCCGCGCCGCCGCAAAAAGCGGCCCCTGCCAAAAAGCCCAAATTTGTCATTGTAGAAGATGAAGGTTGTTGATGCATCAGCGGGATGAAGGGAGGCATGAATCCGTATGAGTGAAGAGAATGGAACCAGTGTGACAGGCGGTATCCTGAAACGGGCGTACACGGCCGTATTTTACGAAAACTGGCCGGTCTGGATGGGTGGCATACTGATCGGCATCATGAGCGTTATCACCTTTGCCTGGGCCAGACCCTGGGGCGTGGTAGGTGGGTTGCGCAACTGGGCGGACTGGCTTTTTCATCAGATGGGCCTCTACAGCCATCCCCCGGTATCGCCCCTCACCTCTACCAACTCGATCCTCACCCTGGGACTTCTCTGGGGTGCCTTCGGGGCGGCACTCATGTCCAAGCAGTTTGCCCTTCGTATGGCCCCGGGTCTGGAGTTGATCAAAGGGGTGGTGGGCGGCTCTTTTTTGGGCATCGGGTCTGCAATGGCAGGGGGATGCAATGTGGGCGGCTTTTATATCGCCACCAGCGCCCTCTCGTTTGGAGGTCTCGCCATGATGGTAGGGCTCATTGTGGGCGCCTATCTGGGACTGCGCTACCTCTACTGGGAAATGATGAATCTCCCCTCGAAACCGCCCAAAGGCGGGACCGGCAAAAAGGCGCTGAACCTGCTGCCCTTGGAGCCTTATATCGGTGCCCTCGTATTCTTGGGGGCCATTGTGGCTGCATGGTTCTATGCCCGTGAGGCCTATGCCCGGGTGGGCGGTCTGCTTCTCTGCGGCATCGCCTTCGGGGTCATCATTCAGAGGACCCGGTTCTGTTTTGTCCGCTGCTTCAGAGATCCCTTCATGACCGGAGAAGGGGACATGGTACGGGCCATGACCTACAGCATTATCATCAGCATCTTAGGGTTTGCCGCACTCAAATGGACCGGCCTGCGTGGAGAAGAGGTCTATGTGACCCAGACCTTCTGGTTCGGAAGTCTGGTGGGGGGCATCGTCTTCGGTTTCGGCATGCTCCTCTCGGGGGGCTGCGGATCCGGCAGTGTATGGCGGGCCGGGGAGGGCCACATCAAACTTATGGTGGTGGTGGTCTGCTTTGCCCTGAGCAACTCGCTTTTCAAGACACTGATTGACTGGTCCCGGGGATTCAAGGCCTTGATCGGTCAGAGGGCCTTCATGGCCGATCTATTGGGCTACAAATGGGCTGTCATTATCCTCCTGGCGATTTTTGCCGTCTACTCTCTGGCTGCTACCTGGAATGAAGAAACGGATAAATTCACTGTGGAAATGTGATAAAGGAGGGCGTCTCGTGACTGAAGCAACAACCGATCCAAGAGAAAACAGGGTGCTTATCACCGTGTCCTGCGGCACAAATAACCCGAATCGTTCTGTAAGGGCATTTCATCTCGCCCAGGTAGCGCACTCTATGGGGAAAGAGGTGGCCATATTTCTTCTTGACGAAGCCGTTTACCTGGCAAGAAAAGGGGTGGCCGAAAACCTGAGGGCGCCTACCGGCGATGTTGCGGACGATATTATCGCATATCTCCAGGAATTCGAAGTGCCCATGTATGCATGTGCCCCCTGCGCTAAAACCAGGCAGATCAAAGCGGAAGATCTTATGGAAGGGTTTGAGATGGCGCCGGCCACAAAGATGTGGGAACTTGCGTGTCAGAGCACCACGGTTTCTCTTTGAAAAATACCTTGCAGAAATCCCCCGCGGATTGAAACCGGAAACTGAAAACTGGGTATCGGATGTTTGATATAGAATCCTGGATCCTCAATCCTGGGTTCTATCTGTACCCGCACCCCACATGTCGCAACCCCTAACCTCTGGCTGGACCTGACTGGCTTTTTCCCAACCAGGGGCGGCTCTCATATGGTATGGTTGCGGCTGAAACATTCACGGAGCATTGACATGAGGCGATCCCGGGCATCGGAGGGGATCTCTTCGGTCGCCACTGCTTTGCACAGTTGAATGGTCTTTTTCATAGTATCGACACATTCCCTGCACTCAAGGCAGTGACGGAAATGCCGCTCCATCTCGCGGCAGACCTCGTCGTCCAGTTCTCCGTCCAGGTATTCGGACAACCTTTCGAAATCCTTTTTGCAGTCTTCCCTCATTGGATGGCTCCCGCTTTATAAGACGTGGATATCTTTTCCCTCAGGAAGAGGCGTGCTCGGTGCAGTCGGGTCTTTACCGATTGCGTGGATATTCCGAGGATATCGGCGGTTTCCTGGGTGCTGAACCCCTCGATGTCCCTGAGGTTAAAAACCAGACGGTATTTATGCGAAAGGGAGTGAATGGCAGCGTCGATGATCTTCTTCAGCTCTGCCTGCAGTACACGATCTGATGGATCTTTTGACCAGTCCGGGATTTCGTACGTTGCATGATCGCCATTCTGGGGAATAAACGATTCCAGAGAGATCTCATGATCCGGTTGGCTCTTCTTCTTTCGCCGCTTACGGATACAGGCCGTGGCTGCGAGCTTGAAGAGCCAGTTCTTCAATTTGGTCTCCTCCCGGAAGTCCTTGAGATATCTGAAGGCATTCAGAAAGGTTTCCTGGGCGATGTCTTCTGCATCCTGGAGGTGCCCGCACATCTTCAAACCAAAGGTAAATATTCGGTCCTCATACCGTTCTACGATCTTTTCCATGGCGTCCATGGAGCCGGCCTTGAACTCGGAGATCAGACGATGGTCAATAGATTCGGTGGCTGTTTCGTCCATGTAACATCCCTGCTTCAGATCAGTTTTAAAAGAAGAGCGGTTCAACGATCTCCATATTCAGCATCGGGCATGTGTGTCACTGTATATAAAAGCGCGTCCAAATTCAAACGGAATCATGCAGGGACAAAAATACGATCGGCACTGCAGATTTTCAAGAATCGCCCTGGATATTCGATTTAAGAGGATCGACATAATCGGAATGGCGTGGAACAATGGCATACACGCGCCAGGACGCCTGTCTCCCTGCCGGATTCGGCCAATTTGTCTTGTTGCTCCATCCAAGTACGAAAGGCAGTGGTAAGGGCCGTGGCCACCAGGGAGAGATACGCATGGCAGCGAAGGCCAGCGGCACTCAAGCTGTCCTATCCGCGAGCGTGGAGCCTGATCCTTATCCATATATTCAGCGAGTCACAGCAATTCTCATTTTGGCCTTCGCACAGATTCGATAGGTTTGTAGTGGGGCCGTGAGGCCCTCAAATCGCGTTATGGCGAAACTACGAACATGACATGCGTAACATTTAGAACACAAAATGAGAATTGCTGAGCGATTTAAACTGGTCTTGACAGCTTAATGATTTTCTTGGTAATATGAATATTTATGTGAAAAGCTCCTTTTGTGAAAGGGGACTTTAAGGGAATTTCCCCACATTTTGTTCAGGAACCAATTAAAAATTGCAGCATTAAAGATTATCGGTAATAAGGCTCGCGGTCTAGGCATCCTTTCCTGTTTGGGAGAGATAGCAATTGGCTTAGGTTTATTAATGTTTCCGGTTTGTCCGGATCAGGAGATTAATTATGAAAGTTCTCGTAAGTGATGCTCTATCTGAAGTGGGTGTAGAGATCTTCCAGAAAACGCCTGGAATTGATGTGGACGTTAACACCGGCCTTACCCCGGATGAACTGAGGGGAATTATCGGCGGTTATGACGGCCTTGTGATACGAAGCGCCACCCGGGTGACGGCCGATATCCTCGAAGCGGCCGACCGTCTGAAAGTCATTGGGCGCGCCGGGATCGGTCTGGATAATGTCGATATCCCCGCAGCGAGCCAGCGTGGGATCGTGGTCATGAACACTCCTGAAGGAAATACCATCACCACTGCCGAGCATACCATGGCCATGATCATGGCCCTTTCACGGAATATTCCCCAGGCAACGGCCTCGCTCAAGGAAGGGAAATGGGAAAAGAAAAAGTTCAAGGGCCATGAGCTTTATAACAAGACCCTGGGACTTATCGGCCTGGGACATATCGGCCGGATCGTGGCCGATAGGGCCAAGGGGATGAAGATGAAGGTTATTGTCTATGATCCGTATATCAAGCCGGACCGGATTGAAAAGCTCGATCTCGAACCGGTTTCCCTTGACGCCCTCTTGGATCGGTCGGACTACATTACCGTTCACACCCCCAAGACAGAAGAGACCAAAAATATGTTCAACCGGGAACTCATCTCCAAGATGAAAAAGGGCGCCATGATCATCAACTGCGCCAGGGGTGGGATCGTCAATGAGGAGGATGTGTATGAGGCATTGAAATCGGGGCATCTGGGGGGAGCGGCTTTTGACGTATTCGAGACCGAGCCGCCCGGGAAGACACGTCTCATGGAACTCTCGAATTTTATCTGCACCCCTCACCTGGGAGCGTCCACCAAAGAGGCCCAGGATAACGTGGCCAAAGATGTGGCTGAACAGATCATCGCCTATCTTCTTCACGGAACAGTAAAGAATGCCGTCAATGTGCCCAGCATCAGCGAAGAACTCATGACGGTCTTGAGACCCTTTGTAACCCTCCTCGAGAGGATGGGTTCGCTACAGGCCCAGTTAGCCGAAAGCGCCCTGGTTAAGGTAGAGGTTCATTTCAGAGGCGCCATTACCGAATATGATGTAACCCCGCTGACAACCGCCCTGCTCAAGGGGCTGTTGACGCCGATTCTTAAACACGATGTGAATTTTGTGAATGCCCCCTATATCGCAGCTGATAGGGGCATCGAGGTGGTGGAGTCAAAGAGCACCACTTCGGATGATTTTGCCAGTCTCGTGAGGGTCTCCGTCAAGAGCCTGGAAGGGCAAAACATCGTATCAGGAACCATCTTTGGCAAAAATTTGCCCAGGATCCTGCGAATTAACAATTTCTATCTTGAGGCGATTCCCGAGGGACACATCCTCCTGATCCGCAATAAGAACACCCCGGGCGTCATCGGCCAGATCACCTCGGGCCTTGCCAGGCATCAGATTAACATCGGTCGCATGCAGGTGGGAGAGGAAAAAGAGAAGAAGCAGAATGTGATCCTCATAACCACCGGCACCATTGTCGATGATGACGTCCTAGAAGAGATCCGTTCTTTTGAGAATGTCTTTTCTGCACAGCGGATTGAATTGTAGGGTAAATTGAGGAATTGGGGGATTTTGGAATTTGGAGATACGTGATGGAACATAAGCCATTCCGCCAATATCGTAATTCCTCAATTCGCAATCCTTGAATCCATAATCACATTTATTCAGGAGTTAGATCATGTCAGAAGAAGAAAAGGGCTTTGTCATAAAAGACAGACGATCGTTTGATGAGCAGGGGGAGCTTAAAAAGGGTGATTCCGCATCTGCAGAGGAAACAGTGAAAAGGGAACCTGAAAAAAGGCCTCCCAAAGAAGAGACGGCATCGTCTCCTTTGCCCGAGGTCAACTTTTCATCCCTTATCCTCAGCCTCAGTTCCACGGCTTTTCTCCATTTAGGTGAGATCCCTGATCCCAGCACCGGCGAAAAAACCAAGGACCTAGCACTGGCCAAACATGTGATCGATACCATCGGGATGCTGAAGGAAAAAACCGAGGGTAACCTGTCGAAGGAAGAGAAACAGCTCATCGAAAATATCCTGACGGAGCTCAGGTTGCGCTATGTAAAGGCGAAATAGGGAGCGGACAAGATATCATAATAGATAAAGCCGGAAATTCAGGATCGGCTTTCAGTTCGAGGCCATTTGTGCATCAAGTTTTATATTTCCAAGTTTAAGTGAGTTTACACTTTATAGATGGAAGGTTTTCATGGGTTTCATCAAATATGCACCGGCGGTCGCTGACCGTCTTCATATGTGGCTTATGCGAAACGTTTTTTTATGGCTGACGGCGGGGCTTATCGCGACTGCTTTGATCATTTCGGCATCGCCGTCATGGGCCCAGTCAACCGGCCTCCTGCCCGCCGCCCCTGGCTCTTTTTCCAGCCTGGTCAAAAAGGCAAAGGCATCTGTGGTGAACATCAGCACCGTCAAGACCATTGCCGGCGGGTTGGGCCATCCCTTCTCCTTTGGTGGTCCGTCCGGACCCAACGATCCTTTAAAGGACTTTTTTGACCGGTTCTTTGGCGACCAAATGCCCAAGGACTTTAAGCAGAAGAATCTTGGATCAGGTTTTATCATCGATAAAGAAGGGTTTATCCTGACGAATAACCATGTGGTGGAAAAAGCCGACGAGATCACTGTCAAGTTGGCGGATGGAAAGAGCTTTCTGGCAAAAATCGTAGGCCGCGATCCCAAGACCGATCTGGCCCTTATCCGGATAGAAAGCGACCATGAGCTGACCCCGCTCCCGATGGGCGACTCGGACAGCCTGGAGGTTGGAGACTGGGTAGTGGCCATGGGAAACCCTTTTGGTCTTGACAACACGGTCACCGCCGGGATTGTCAGCGCCAAATACAGGCATATCGGGGCCGGGCCTTACGAGAATTTCATCCAGACCGATGCCTCCATCAACCCGGGAAACAGCGGGGGACCGCTCTTGAATACCGACGGGCAGGTCATCGGCATTAATACGGTTATTTTTTCCCAGACCGGGGGAAGTATCGGTATCGGGTTTGCCATTCCCATCAACATGGCCAAAGAGATCCTAGATCAGCTGAAGAAAGGAAAAGTGGTCAGGGGCTGGTTGGGCGTCATGATCCAGAAGATTACCCCTGAGCTCAAAGACAAGCTTGGTCTGGAGAACGAAAAGGGCGCCCTGGTAGCCGATGTCTCATCCGGAGGGCCTGCAGAAAAGGCCGGCATTCAGCGCGGGGATGTCGTTGTTTCCTTTGATGGCAAGAAGATTGATGAAATGAAAGATCTGCCCTATATCGTCGCTTCCACACCCATAGGCAAGACCGTGCCGGTAAAGGTCATTCGAAAGGGGCAGGAAGAGGTTTTTGAAGTTAAGATAGGAGAGTTAGAGGAAGAGAAAAAGGACCTTGAAGAGGGCAAAAGCGGCACCGAAAAACGACTGGGTATAAAGGTGGAGGAACTTACGCCGCAGTTGGCAAAAGATCTGGGTCTGCCTGAAACCGAGGGGCTTGTCATTGTTCAGGTGGATGGCAGTTCGCCTGCGGCAGAAGCCGGTCTCAGACCGGGAGATATCATTCTCGAATTGGATCAGCGCCTTGTGAAAGATCCGGCTGATTTTCTGAAGAGGATCGAACGGTATAAGGAAGGCGACACCCTCCTCTTCTTGATAAAACGAGGAGATTCCACCCTGTATGTGACAGTGAAGGTAGAAGATTGACCCGGCAGATGTTCGCCCCGCTGAAACGGATTGCGTATGTCACGAGCAGCCAGCATTGACAAGAATTGAAGAAATAGCATCAGTAGGCGAGCGGCAAGAATAGGCCATGACTTGACCTTCTACGAGACCATCTCCCTCTCAACCACCCTGAGGCAGGGTCGTTTCATCTCCTTAAAGCGATATGGACACAGGATTTTCATCCAGACGACCATCAGATAATGATCAATCGTCAATCCATTACGCACCAGCCAAGCTGAATGTGCGACTAAAAGTTACCGGCCGCAGACCGGACGGGTATCATGAGCTGGTTTCTATCATGGTGCCTGTCGGGCTGTATGACCGGCTTGACCTCCGGATTACGTCTGACAAGCGAATCAACATATCCTGCCGAGGCTTTTCTGCACCCTCAGACGAAGAAAACCTTGCTTGTCGAGCCGCCCGGGCCTTTTTTGGCAAGACAGGCATGCATCATGGGCTTTCTATAACACTTACAAAGAACATACCTGTCTCAGCCGGCTTAGGCGGCGGCAGCAGTGACGCAGCGTGTATGCTCAAGTGCCTGAACCGGAACTTTGCCTTCCCGCTCACACCGGAAGAATTAGCAGAGTTGGCAGTCGGGCTGGGCGCAGATGTTCCCTTTTTCCTGGTAGAGAGGCCCTGCATTGCCATGGGGATCGGGGAGATCCTGAAACCGATTGAAAACTGGCCGGAACTGTGGTACATTATTATAATGCCGCCCATTCAAGTATCCACCTCCTGGGTCTATGGCAGTTTGAATCTATCTCCGACGTCAAGTGAATTAGAGTTGACAAATAAGGCGTATGAGGATATTGTCAAACATTTAAATAAAAAGCCGCTTGTTATCGGGCGAATGTTGGAAAATGACTTGGAGCGGATTACGGCTGCCCGGTTTCCTGTCATCGAGCGCATAAAAAATTTGTTGACAGAGGCAGGAGCGGATGGGGCACTGATGTCGGGCAGTGGACCGAGCGTCTTTGGAGTTTTCCAAACAAAAGGCAAGGCCTTCCATGTAAAGGAGGCCCTGGCGGGCAGCAATCTTGGAGATATATTTCTGGTGCAAGGTCTTACCGGATCTCCGGCCTCCAACATCTGACCGCTGTACTGGGGTGTCGTCAAGTGGTAAGACACGGGCCTTTGGAGCCCGCATTCGGAGGTTCGAATCCTCCCACCCCAGCCAAAAAAGAATGGAATAAGAGGACTCAATTTGGACCAGGAAATAAAATTGTTTGGAGGCACCTCAAATCCCGCGTTGACCCTCGAGGTCTGTAATTATCTTGGAACCAAACCGGGAAAGATCCTTGCCAAGACCTTCAGCGATGGAGAGATCCAGGTGGAAATCGGGGAAAACATCAGAGGAAGGGATGTCTTTGTGATCCAGTCCACCTCTACCCCTGTCAACGACAACCTGATGCAGATCCTGATCATTATGGATGCCATGAGGAGGGCCTCGGCCGAACGCATTACGGCGGTTATCCCCTATTATGGTTACAGCCGACAGGACCGGAAGGTCAAGCCAAGGGTCCCCATCAGCGCAAAACTCGTAGCCGATCTAATCACCACCGCAGGGGCCAACCGGGTGGTATCCATGGATCTGCATGCAGGTCAGATTCAGGGCTACTTCAACATCCCTGTCGATAACATCTTCGCTGCCCCCATTCTCCTGAAATATATACAAAATAACCTGCAAGACGATCTGGTTATTATTTCGCCCGACGCTGGCGGCGTTGAGCGGGCCCGCGCCTTTGCCAAGCGCCTTGATGCATCTTTGGCTATCATAGATAAGAGACGTGAAGGCCCGAATATAGCCCAGGCGATGAACATTATTGGCGAGGTGAAGGGCAAGACCGCCATCATCCTCGACGACATGGTCGATACCGCAGGGACACTCACGCAGGCCGCCGCTGCGCTAAAGGAACGGGGTGCGCGCAAAATCCATGCCTGCTGCACCCATCCTGTCCTTTCGGGGCCGTCCATTGAGAGAATCCAGGCCTCGCCGATTGATAGCCTGGTCGTCACCAACACCATCCCCCTGAATGACAAGGCCAGGGATTGCCGGAAAATCACTGTGTTATCTATTGCCGAGCTGTTAGGAGAAACTATCAAAAGAAGCCATAACTCTCATTCAGTCAGTACGTTGTTCGTATAGCTAACCATAAAAACGCCTGAACATGCAGGCGTTTTTTCGCTTGTGAAAAATTTTATTAATACGGGAGGATCCCATGCATCAGTTAACACTTGCCGCCCATGAAAGAGAATCCAAAGGAAAGGGCGCGGCCAGAAAATTAAGGAAAAATAATAAGTTGCCAGCTATATTCTATGGCCCGAGCACCGAGCCGATGATGCTGGCTATCAATTACCCTGAATTTGAGCGCATCACGAAGCTGTCCGGATTCGAGAATACCATCCTGGATCTTAAAATCACATCTCGTCACGGGGAAGAGACCAGGAAGGCGATGGTCAAAGAACTCATGATAGACCCCGTAAAAAGCAACTGTCTTCATGCCGACTTCTACGAAATCTCCATGGATAAGGAGATCACCGTGGATATCCCTATCCGCCTGGTAAGCACGCCGATAGGCGTAACAAATGGCGGGTTTCTTCAGGTTGTGAGGAGAGAACTTAGTGTGTCCTGTCTCCCCGATAAGTTGATCGATTCCCTGGAAATCGATGTGTCTGGGTTGGACATAGGGGATTCGGTTCATATTCGAGATATCGCACTTCCGGAAGGGATTGCCTGCGTGGAAGAAGGAGACATCACCGTAGCCGTCGTCTCCGCACCTGTCGGAGGATTAGAGGGAGCTTCTGGAGAGGAAATCGAGGAAGAAACGGCAGCCTCAGAAGAGGGAGCTGCTGAAGGAGTAAAGGGAGAAAAGAAAGGGGGTGAACAGTAACAGGTAATTTGCACTTGATTGTGGGCCTCGGCAATCCCGGACCGGGATACGAAACATCGAGACATAATACAGGGTTTAAGGTTATCGACCTGTGGTGCAAGGATCTGGGGCTGTCCTTGAACAGCCGCCGATTCCGTGCAAAGACCATCCGGGCTGATTTTCGGGGGAATGCTATCATACTTCTTTGCCCCCTGACCTTCATGAATCTGAGCGGTGAATCGGTCAGGGCCTGTGCCAGCTATTATGCCCTGGAGATCAATAGGATTTTGGTGATTCATGACGATCTCGACCTCCCATTGGGGAGAATAAAGGTCGTCAAGAACGGCGGGGCCGGAGGGCACAAAGGTGTATCATCCATCATCCGACATCTGGGGAGCACGGAATTTTGCCGCGTCAAAGTCGGAATAGGTCGTCCACGGTATAGTGAGGCCGTGGAAAATTTTGTCCTGGCTCCCTTTTATGCCGATGAAAGGCAGCTTGCCCAACAAGCGATCCGGGCGGCTGTGAACGCATGTGAACGATTTGTTTTGGAAGGGGTTGAATCGGCGATGAATCATATTAATCGCCAGAATTTAGTAAACTAAGGAGGAAAAAAACTGATGCAGGGATTAACTGTTTATGCTCCCTTCTTGGGGATCCTGAGTCTGATTATCGCATGGCTCATCTACGGTTATGTGAAGAAACAGCCGAACGGAAATCAATTGATGCAGGAACTGGAGTCCGCCATTCATACGGGCGCTATGGCCTTTTTGAAAAAGGAGTATTCGGTTCTGATCTTTTTTATTGCTGTGGTGTTCATCCTGCTGGGCGTGGGCATCGACTGGAGAACAGCCATCGCCTTTGTGACCGGCGCCGGATGCTCCATTGCGGCCGGCTATTCAGGGATGACGGCGGCAACAAGGGGCAATTCCAGGACCGCCGAGGCCGCCAACAAGCATGGCCAGGCCAAGGCATTGAATGTCTCGTATTTCTCGGGCTCGGTCATGGGTCTGGCGGTGGCAGGTCTGGGATTGCTGGGCCTGGGGTTCTGGTTCTGGATGTATGGGGGTTCCCCAGGCACGGCCCACTATATCAATGGGTTTGCCATGGGGGCCAGCTCCATCGCCCTCTTTGCCCGTGTGGGCGGCGGGATCTATACCAAGGCCGCAGACGTGGGCGCCGACCTGGTGGGCAAAGTAGAGGCCGGCATCCCGGAGGACGACCCGCGCAACCCGGGCGTCATTGCAGACAATGTGGGCGACAATGTGGGGGATATCGCCGGCATGGGCGCCGATATCTTTGAGTCCTTTGTGGGTTCGGTTATCGCTACCATTGCCATTGCGGCCACCCTGACCATCAACACGCCCGAGACCCTCGCAGCGTTCATCAAAGAGTTCCCTGTCCTCCAGGGCATGGGCGCCACAGCCATCAAGATCAAATACATGGCCATGCCCATCCTGATCGTGATGGTCGGGCTCCTTTCCTCCTTTGCGGGGGTGTTCTCCATCAAGGTGTTCCAGAAGGGAAATCCTGCAGGCGCCCTCCGATACACCACCTTTGTGGCGGCCGTTATTTTCATTATCCTTACCTATCTGGTCACCAAGTCTCTCGGGATGCCGATGGGCGCCTTCTGGGCTGTTTTTTCCGGGCTCTTGTGCGGGATCGCCATTGGTCTTCTGGCCGAATACTACACCTCCGGTCCGCCTGTGAAACGGATTGCGAAACAATCCGAGACCGGTCCTGCCACGCTCATTATTGCGGGCCTGGCCGTGGGCATGCAGTCCACTTATCTCCCCATCCTGGGCATCTGCGTAGCCACCTTCGTAGGATACCAGACGGCCGGCATCTATGGCATCGGCCTATCGGCCGTGGGCATGCTGGCCACGGTGGGGGCGACCATGACCGTGGACGCCTACGGACCCATTGCAGACAATGCCGGCGGCATCTCTGAGATGGCCGGCCTGGGTCCTGAGACCCGGAAGATCACGGACAGCCTGGATGCCCTGGGCAACACCACGGCCGCCATCGGCAAGGGGTTTGCCATTGGATCCGCGGCCCTGACGGCCCTGGCCCTGTTTGTGGCCTATATCCAGGCGGCGGGAATTAAAATGATCCAGCTGGACGACCCCATGGTCGTCATCGGCGTCTTCATCGGCGCCATGGTTCCCATGACCTGCGCGGCCCTCACCATGACCTCGGTAGGAAAGGCCGCCTTTGCCATCGTGGAGGAGATCCGTCGCCAGTTCCGAGAAATTCCCGGGCTCCTTGAAGGTAAACCAGGGGCCAAACCCGACTCGGCTACGTGCGTGTCCATTGCAACAGCGTCGGCCTTGAAAGAGATGGTGGCCCCAGGCCTCATTGCGGTCCTGGCGCCTGTGGCCGTGGGCTTTTTGCTTGGAACCAAGTCCTTGGGAGGGATGCTCCTGGGTGCAACGGTTATGGGGGCCTTCCTGGCCCTCTTCATGGCCAATTCCGGCGGCGCCTGGGACAATGCCAAGAAATGGATAGAGGCAGGCAACTTGGGAGGGAAAGGCTCCAACAACCACAAGGCAGCGGTTGTGGGCGATACAGTAGGTGATCCGTTTAAGGACACCTCTGGACCCGCCATGAACATCCTCATCAAACTGATGTCCGTGGTATCACTGGTCATTGCGCCCATTCTACCGGTGGCCGGGTTGTTCCTGAGGTAGTTGCTTGAGTAGAAAAAAATCGGTGTATATTCGTATGTGTCACAGCCTGTACAGCCCATGGCAGAAGGGGAAGCCCTTTTGCCAATGGGCTTACGGTTGTGAGGTCTGATTCCGTGCCTACGGAACTGGGCCCAAAATGGCCGCCGCTTGAAGCGGCCGTCCTGAGGAATCGAGGGATATGTTTCTGCCTTCCCTGATGCCTCATGATTTGAGTTAAGGAGGTCTAAATGTTCAGTGTGGGTGATTTGGCCGTATACCCTGCGCATGGCGTCGGCATCATCGAGAGGATAGAAAACCAGGAAATCTCCGGTTGTGAACAGGATTTTTATGTCATGCGAATTCTCGATAACAATATGATTATCATGATACCAACCAGTAACGTGAATAATGTGGGGTTGAGGGAGATTATCAACGAAACAGAGCTTCCAAGGCTCTACTCCATTCTGGAAAAAAGAGACGTTGCCCTTGACAATCAGACCTGGAACCGGCGTTACAGAGAGTACATGGACAAGATTAAAACCGGCTCTGTCTTTGAGGTTGCCGAGGTGTATCGCGACCTGTTAATGCTGAGGGTGGAAAAGGAGCTTTCTTTTGGTGAAAGAAAGATGCTGGAAACCGCGCGAAGCCTGCTGATCAAAGAAATATCCCTTGCAAAACAAATCGGCGAATCGCAGGTGGAGAAAGACCTCGACGGAATGTTTTCCTGATCCACATATTTGTTGCATCGTCCCTTTCCTCTGCGCATCGATAAAACGATCTCAGCACCCGTCAGCAAGTTTATGAATGTCACGGAATCCAGACAGGATATTTTTCTGTGAAATACCAGAGAACGATCAGGATACCCGGTTGGATGTCTTTCTCTGCAACCGTTCCATGGGTCTCTCTCGGTCGAGGATACAATCGCTCATAAAGGAGGGGCATGCCAGGGTAAACGGCCGCCCTTCAAAGGCGAGCCATAAACTGAAGTCGGGGGATCGGGTCTTTCTTGCCATTCCCCCTCCATCAGAAATGATTCTTACGCCCGATGACGTCGAATTCCAGGTTATATACGAAGACGACGCCTTGATCGTTTTATCAAAGCCTGCAGGGGTTGTGGTTCACCCGGGGCCCGGGCATTCAACCAAGACCCTGGTCCACGGGCTTCTCAAGCACTGCAAAGACCTCTCTGGAATCGGGGGGACACTAAGGCCCGGGATTGTGCATCGGCTTGACAAGGACACGTCGGGGCTTATGGTGGCGGCAAAAAGCGACCTTGCCCATGCCTCTCTATCGGGGCAACTCAAGGCAGGCCTGGTGAAAAAACAATACCTGACCATCGTGCATGGGCACCTGAGCGGAGAAAAGGGGGAAATCGCCCTCCCCATAGCCCGGCATCCCGTCCGACGAAAAGAGATGGCGGTTGTAGAGTCCGGAGGCAGGCATGCCCTGTCCCTGTGGCGTAAACTGGTGGAATTTCAGTGCGGCTTTTCTTTTCTATCTGTTTCCATTAAGACAGGGCGCACCCACCAGATTCGCGTGCATCTCTCTTATATAGGCCATCCCGTTGCAGGAGATCCTGTCTATGGATACCGGCGCGACCGCCGGAAAAAACGCTCCACGCGCCAAGCTGAACTCCTGCCTGACTTTGACAGGCAGATGCTGCACGCGAGCCGTTTAGGGTTCATCCATCCGGTGACCCAAAACTATGTGGAGTTCGAATCGGCCTTGCCGTATGATATGAAACATGCGTTAGACCGCTTGAAATCACTGGATTTGCAACAATAATTCGGAATCCTGTTCTAAAAGGCCTTGACATCAGAAATAATGCGACTATAATAATATGCATCTTAAATTTTTCCTGCCTTTCGGAGGATTCGGTATAGACCGGATATCTGTGTAGACTCCATAACAACTCTGCTGAGTAACTTTTACTAACTCACACAAAAGGGTTTTCGATACACGGCCTCCTGTCCGTAAGAGGGCTATCGCGTCTTTCAAATTATGTCATTACAGCCGACCTGCGTTAACGTCCATATTCATTCTGGTCGAGAGTCAAACACGCACGCGGCGGAAATATAATGAGATTTCAATCGGATTACATACCATCCTGGATGTTCTATAGAAATCGTCATACAGTTGAGTGGCTAAACCGTTCCTCTGGAAAAGGTCCATCTGTATCGATCCGGCCGGGCGAAGGGCCTCTCCTCAACTGGAGGTTCGGATGTGCTGGGAAACGAAATATGAACAGACAACGATAACCTCTTGACTGCTTGACCTCACAACCACTTAACCACTTAACCACCTCTTGACGAGGCTGTGACTAACGGAGAGAACAGATGAATCTTGTCGAACTTAAAGAAATGAAGATTAGCCAACTGACTGAAATGGCGAAAGAGTTTAACATCGAGGGGGCTTCGGGGATGCGGAAGCAGGATCTCACGTTTGCCCTGCTGCAGGCCCATTCCGCCCGAAACGGCTTGATATATGGCGAGGGGGTCCTGGAAATTCTTCCAGATGGTTTTGGGTTCCTGCGAGCCCCGGATGCCAACTACCTTCCCGGCCCTGACGATATCTACATCTCTCCCTCCCAGATCCGTCGGTTTAACCTGAGAAAGGGGGATACAGTCTCCGGGCAGATCCGGCCGCCAAAGGAATCGGAGCGGTATTTTGCCCTTTTGAAGGTGGAAAAGGTGAATCATCAGGACCCGGAGATATCCAGAGAAAAAATCCTGTTTGACAATCTTACCCCTCTCTATCCCGATAAGAGGATCCCATTGGAGGTTTCCTCTGACAATTATTCTACGAGAATCATGGATCTGATGACGCCGATCGGAAAGGGGCAGCGGGGTCTGATTGTAGCCCCTCCCAGGACGGGAAAGACGATGCTCCTTCAGGATGTCGCCAATGCCGTTTCGGCCAACGATAAAGACATCCACAAGATCGTCCTTCTCATCGATGAAAGGCCGGAAGAAGTCACCGATATGGCTCGATCTGTTGACGCCGAAGTGATCAGTTCCACCTTTGACGAACCCCCTCACCGCCACGTCCAGGTCGCGGAGATGGTCATTGAGAAGGCCAAAAGACTGGTCGAGCACAAGCTGGATGTCCTGATCCTCTTGGACAGCATTACCCGGTTGGCAAGGGCCTATAACTCGGTTGTTCCCCCCAGCGGAAAGATTCTCTCAGGCGGGCTCGACTCCAACGCCCTTCACAAGCCCAAACGCTTCTTCGGGGCAGCCCGAAACATTGAGGAAGGGGGCAGTCTCACCATTATTGCCACGGCCCTCATTGACACGGGGAGCAGGATGGATGAGGTTATCTTTGAAGAATTCAAAGGCACGGGCAATATGGAGATTCACCTGGATCGAAAGTTGAGCGACAGACGCGTTTTCCCATCCATCGACATCAATCTCTCAGGGACCCGTAAGGAAGAACTCCTGTTGGATGAGGCGGATCTCAACCGCATCTGGATTCTGCGCAAGCTCCTTGCGCCCCTGACGCCGGTGGACAGCATGGAATTCTTGCTTGAAAAGATTAAGGGAACAAAAGATAATAAAGAATTTCTGGGCTCAATGAGCGATTAATTGCGAATGACAATTCAAGCATACAAAGCCACAGAGCCCACAGAGGAAAGCCACAGCAAGCGCATTTTTTAGTAGAATTTCCGTGTCTCTGTGTGAGACCTTTTTGGTTCAGGCTTTTTACGAGACCATCAATTTTAATTAGGAGATAAAAAAAGATGAAAAAGGGAATCCATCCGGAATACTACAGAACCACAGTCCACTGTGCATGCGGCAATGAATTTGAGACCGGTTCCACTGTCAAGGAAATCAACGTTGAAATTTGTTCAAAATGTCATCCGTTTTTCACGGGCAAGCAGAAGCTGGTAGATTCAGCAGGAAGGGTGGAACGCTTCAGAAAAAAGTATGCCACATTCAACAAGGCCCAGTCCGAAAGCAAGGCCGTAGGCTAAGACAGATATGGCGCCCTATTAATTGGGTCGATGTCGAGACCCAAGGACTCTCCACCCCCAACACCTGCCTGATCGTCGCGCCCGACGGCGTCTGGTGACGGCTGGGTCACTGTCTCCGCAAGCGCCCAGCGATGGCGCCTCCGTTGGAATGAAACTTTAAAAATTGGGCCGGATTTTGTTTGCCGGCATGGCGTTCATGGACGCCCGGTGGGGTGGGGTGGCACAGGGACCGGATTGCATCGGACAAAGCCGGGCGTGAGGATCTCTGAACAAAGCGGGAAAATGATCTCTTGAGGTTTGTGGTGATGTTTGCCAAAGTCGAGGAAATTGAAGAGCGCTATAATGAGCTGGAGGCCGATCTGGGACGTCCCGAGGTCATCCGGGATCAGAAGTTGTATCAAATTTATGCCAAGGAACGGAGTAATCTTGCTCCCATTGTGAACAGCTTCCGGGAATTCAAGTCGATTCAAGATGAGATCAAAAGCAGCCGATTGTTGCTGGAGGATCCCGACGATGACATCAGACACCTGGCCAGGGAAGAAATCGACGCCCTGGGGACAAAGCTTTCACAGGTGGAACAGGAACTCAAGGTCCTCCTGGTCCCCAAGAATCCCAACGACGATAAGAACATCCTCTTGGAGATACGGGCGGGTACAGGCGGGGAAGAGGCAGCGCTTTTTGCGGCCGATCTGTTCAGGATGTACAGCCGCTACGCAGAACTGAGGGGATGGAAAACAGAAATTCTCAGCCAGCACCTGACAGGGATCGGAGGGCTTAAAGAAATCATCGTCCTTGTTGCAGGGCAGAAGGTATACAGCCGGCTTAAGTATGAAAGCGGGGTTCACCGGGTCCAGCGCGTCCCCGAGACAGAGACTCAAGGACGAATACACACATCGGCGGTTACCGTGGCGATTCTTCCGGAAGCCGAGGAAATCGACGTGGAAATCGACCCCGAGGACCTGCGGATAGATGTATACCGTGCATCAGGACCTGGCGGACAACATGTCAACAAGACCGCATCGGCAGTACGAATCACCCATCTCCCTTCCGGGCTCGTCGTGACCTGCCAGGATGAAAAATCTCAGCACAAGAACAAGGCAAAGGCGATGAAGGTCCTGAGGTCCCGACTCATGGATATAGAGACCTCCGAGCAGCAATCCAAGATCTCCGAGGAACGGCGGACCATGGTAGGTTCCGGCGACAGGAGTGAAAGGATCCGGACCTATAATTATCCCCAGGCCAGGGTCACGGATCACAGGATCGGGCTTACCCTCTACAAATTGGAGGCCCTTTTACAGGGGGAACTAAACCTTGTTATCGAACCCCTCATTACCCACTTTCAGACGGAGTCGCTCAAAAACGCCAACGGGAACTGAGCCGGGGATGTCTCCAAAGACATGGCAAATAAGAGATCTCCTCAAGGTATCGAGCGATTACCTGAAAGACAAAGGGATCGAAAACCCCCGTCTAAACGCTGAAGTGCTCCTGGCCCACCATCTCCATGTGGAACGGATGGACCTCTATCTTAATTTCGATCAGCCGCTCACCGAAACTGAACTCTCGTCTTACCGTTCCCTCATCAAACGGCGGGTCGTTCACGAACCTCTCCAATATATCACCGGGACCCAGGAATTCTGGTCCCTCAACTTTACCGTAGACCCCCATGTGCTTATTCCCAGGCCCGAAACCGAAATCGTTGTGGAACAGGGCATTGCCCTCACAAAAGCCCTTAAACCAAAAGATCAAGGCCTAAAAATCCTCGACCTGGGCACAGGGTGCGGGGCCATTGCCATTGCCCTGGCCAAGGAAATCCCAGATGCAAGAGTCTGGGCCACAGATATATCCAACGAAGCCCTGGGCGTTGCCCGGCTAAACGCACTGAAGCATGGCGTATCTGACATGGTCAGCTTTTGCCAGGGAGATCTGTGGGAACCCCTTCTGGAGGGGGCTGACCGTTTTGATATGATTGTCTCCAACCCTCCTTATGTTTCTACAGAGGAATACGATGACTTGTCCCCGGAGGTTCGCGATTATGAACCCCGCCAGGCCTTAGAGGGCCGGGAGGGAGGGATGTATTACATCGAAAAGATCATTAGAGGGGCGCACGATTTTTTGAATCCCGGCGGATGGATCATCCTGGAAATGGCGCCCTGGCAGACGCAAAAGGCCCTCGACATCATAGCCCGGACGGGAGAGTACCAGCAAGAGACCCGTATCAAAGACTACAGCCGGCATTACCGCGTAGTAGTGGCCCGTTCTCTTTGACCCTACTGAATTAGGGATTGAGGGATTGGGTTGGTTTTCTTAAATTTAATTCCTGAATTCCTTAATTCTTAATTCCTAAATTAATTAGGTATATCGATGTCCGTAGCAGAAAAAAGGGGATGGGAATCCAAACTTGTAGAACCCGGCAAGGTCCTTTCAAAGATCCGGCCCGGCATGAGCATTTTTCTGGGGACCGGGGTCGCAGAGCCAAGGACCTTGGTCAGGAGCCTGATGGCCTCTGACACCGGAAATCTCCGCGATCTGGAATTCATACAACTGGTGAGTTTCGGGCAGGCCATATCCATTGCAGAAGAAAATACACAAAAATTCCGGCTCAAGACCTTTTTTTCCGGGTGGGTGGCCAGCGAGGCCATCACTGCCGGCCGGGTAGACCTGATCCCGACCCCCTTTTCCCGTATCCCTCACCTCATTGAATCCGGAGCCATCGGGATCGACGCGGCCTTTATCCAGATTACGCCTCCTGACGATTGGGGGTATTGCAGCCTCGGGCCTTCAATAGACGCCGCCAGGCAGGCCATGGCCCAGGCCTCGTTGGTTGTTGGCGAGATCAATGATCGGGCCCCCCTCACCCTGGGCGATACGTTCGTTCACATCGATGACTTTGATTATCTTGTAAAGGCTACCGAGCCGCCCATCTATTTTCCCCGCTGGCCGGTTGACGATGTCTTTGAAAAGGTGGGGGCCAATGTGGCCTACCTGATCCAAGACGGGAGCTGTATTGCGTTTTCCGTCGGCCCCCTGTTCGATGCCCTGGCCCGCCATCTGAAGAGGAAGCGGCATCTGGGGATCCATTCTCCCTTTTTTACCGACGCCCTGATGGACCTGGTCCAGAGCGGGGCCGTAAGCAACCGGCGCAAGGGCATTTTTCTGGGCAAGTCGGTAACTGCCTATGCCATCGGCACGGAAGAGCTGATGTGCTGGCTGCACCGAAACCCCCTGATCGAGTTTCAGGGGATCGACGTGGTGGCAGACCCCATGAGAATCGGGGCCAATGACCATTTCATTGTGGTGCTGCCGGCCCGCAAGGTGGATCTGACCGGCGGCATTGCCCTGCACACCGGGAAGGGGAATGTGGGGGCCGGACCGGGGGAGGCGCAGGAGTTCTTCACGGGGGCGGCCTTTTCCAGGGGGGGGCGCACCATCTTTGCCCTGCCGAGCCGCAACCTGAAAAGCGAACCTAACATTATCATTTCAGTGGAAGATTACCCCAACCAGTTTTCCAACCGGGAATCCCTGGATCTGGTGGTGACGGAGTACGGCGTTGCCACCATGACGGGCCGGACGACCCGTGAGCGCGCCCTGGCCCTCATCGACATCGCCCATCCCGATGACCGGGCAGAGCTGGTCTGTCTTGCCAAGGAAAGGCATCTGTTGTTCCCTGACCAGCGTTACCTTGCGGAGTCAGGGCACCTCTACCCTGATGAACTGGCCTGCGACCGTGTCTTCAAACACGGGCTGTCGGTTCGTTTCCGCGCTATCAAACCCTCTGATGTGGATGAAATGAGGCGCCTGTTTTATCGTTTTTCGGACACGACGGTCTATTACCGCTACTTTTCTCCAATAAAGACCATGCCCCATGCCAAAATGCAGGAGTATGTGAATGTCGATTACCGAAGGACCATGTCCATCGTCGGGTTGATTGGTGAGCCGGGAGAGGGACGCATCATTGCCGAGGCCCGGTATGTACAACTCCATGACCTTCCCTATGCGGATGTGGCCTTTGTCGTGGATGAAGACTGCCAAAAAAGAGGGATCGCAACATTCCTCTTCGGAGTGCTCACGAAAATCGCTAAGGAAAAGGGGATCGATGGCTTCAGGGCCGATGTGCTGGCTACGAATACATCCATGCTGAAGGTGTTTGAATCCGCTGCGGAAAGACCCATCCAGGCTGTTATGGAAGGCGGCGTGTACCAACTTACCATCCCCTTTTCGGAAGAAGGGGATGAACAATAATAGGGGCGGAGGTTATGCCGCGAGTAATTGATCTGGAAAAGGGGAGGCTCCTGTTGGCGGTGAGACGGGGCTTCCGGAACTGGACAAGCCGGTTCAAGGAGGATTTCGGGCCTGATACCCGGCTGTGTGATCTCTCCTTAAAAACCCTCTCCTGTCTGGCGCAGGGGAGAGACAAGGGCGCCTTTTACCTGTACGATCTGATTATGAGCCTCAAGGGGCTGGGTTCGGGATTCGAGTTTCATGAGCTGGATCCAAAAAACAAGATGTCGGTGATGGATCTGCATCTGTTTCTGCTGGATCGCGTCCGGTTCGAATGCATGAAGAGACTGGGTTGGCTGGAGGTCTACCCAGGTGAGGAATTTACGTTGGTAGAACTGATCATCCGGTTTGACAGATTAGCTCCGGGGCTTCAGGCAAAAATACCCCTTCTTAGCCGGGATCACCCTGACTATTCGCGGTTCTCTGCGGTAAATGCCTTTGACAAAGAGGGCGTTATCAGAAGACTGATCCCCAGGCTCATGAAAGAGATCGAAGGCTACTCCGACACCTTATAAACTTTGTCCCCTTCTCTGACCCTTTCCTTGACCTTCACCCCTACGAGATCGCCGGCCTTGACTTCATCGACAGATTGATTATCGATCTCCATGGTGGCGATCTCTTCTGTAAAATCGGTGGTGTGGCCTTTGTATCTCAGCAAATCACCCTTTTTGATGGTTCCGTGCGTCACCTCCAGCGCAGCCACACTCGGCTTGGCGAAAAACTTGACGATCACCCCAACCTGCTCTTCAGCCATGGCAATGCCTCCTTCTTTAGGGTTCAAAGGTTCAGAGGTTTCCCTTACGCCTCTCATTATTCCCTTTTCGGTCAGTTGTCAAGGGGAGAGCGGGTTTTCGTGATTGAAGCGACAAGACATGTGTGCTAAGCAAAAGGGTGTTCGATCAGGTTTGGGGAGCGGGAGGCATTTCGTTTTTCAAAAAAGAAAAAGGAATAAGGATATTCTACCGTGACAAGGAAGGGAATGATAGGGGTCTTGTTCACCCTGATTCTGTTCTGCTCAGGATGCGATGTAGCCTATCTGTTTCATGCGGCCGCCGGTCAGTTTCGTCTCCTCAATGACTCGATCCCCATCCAGGATGCCTTGAATGACAGGTCCCTTCCCCCTGATGAACAGGAAAGGCTTCGACTGGTTGCCCGTATCAAGGCGTTCGGGGAAAAGGAACTGGGATTAAGCGAGACAGAAAACTATGAAACCGTTTATCTCTCCTCTTCCCAACGTCCCGTCTATACGGTGTCTGCCTCTCCCAAAGACCGTTTCTGTCAAGAGACCTGGTGGTTCCCATTTATAGGAGATATCCCGTACTTAGGCTTTTTTTCCCTGGAAAGGGCCAAGGAGGAGCGGGATCGCCTCGTAGCTCGGGATCTGGACGTGTCGATTGGCGTTGCCGATGCGTACAGCACCCTCGGCTGGTTCAAAGACCCTGTCACCCTTAATCTGATCCAGGGGTCCACCCCCGATCTGGCGGAGACCATCCTCCACGAAATGACGCACACGACCCTCTATCTCAAGGGGCAGAGCGCATTCAACGAAGGTCTGGCTGTCCTGGTAGGAAAGGTGGGGGCGTTTCTCTTTTTCGAGCAATCCTTCGGACCGTTACACCCCTTTACCCGGAAGGCAGAGGCATCTATCGAAGACGAACGTCTCTTCTCCAGGTTCCTGGCGTCTCTGATGGATGAACTGGAGCTGCTCTATGGATCATCGCTTACCTGCGAGGAAAAACTGGCCCGGAGAGAGGAGGTCTTTACGGAATTCCTTGAACGATTCAAGGACATCAAAAAAGGTTTCAACACAGACCGATTTGCCCGCTTCGGCCATAGACCCCTCAACAACGCAACCATCCTGGCAGTGGGTCTGTATCACCGCCATTTTGACCTCTTTGAGGCGGTTCTGGAAAAAAACGGGGGCTCTATCCGGGAAACGCTTTCGTTTTTTAAGAACTTGAGCAAGGAAAAGGGAGATGCGTTAAGAAATACGGAGCTCTGGCTGAGACACCGTGGCCCTTAGACATAAAACATGCCCGAGGCAATCACCGGAGGGTCCTCCATCTCGAAGGCATGGACAATATCCTTGTACATCCGCTCTTTCATTACGGCAATCACCTCTCTCCGCTTGTTGAACCCCTTTGCAAAGGAAAAGACCTCGTTCATAAGGTCGTTTATGTGGCATGCCCTGGTGATAATGTGGTGGGCCGCGCACTCCTCGGCCGTTGCCCTCTTCCCTGTATAATGAAATTCCTCCATCTTGTACTGGGGAATGGCCTTTCCGATAAGCGCGATCATTCCTGGAAGGAACGGGATTCCGAGATCCACCTCGGGAAAGCAGAAGAAGCCCCTGTCAGAGCGCATGAACCGAAAATCGAAGGCACAGCTCATAATGGCGCCGCCCGCAAAGGCATGACCCGATATGGCCGCGATGGTGGGCATCGGATAGAGGAGGATCCTCTTGAAAAGCCGGTTCATGGCGTCAAAGAAGGCGGCGGCAGTGTCCTGGTCCCCCTCCCGGATAAACGGGACCAGCCAGTCCAGATCGATCCCGTTAGAGAATATCTTTTCGTGGGAAGAGGTCACCACCAGTGCACGGGCGTCGGTACCGGCCTCGATCCGATCCAGGGTCTGGAGAAACGCCTCCAAAAAGGGTAGGTTGAACCGGTTCTCTCCGTCATTCATGGTCAGAACCGCCACCCTGTCATCCAGTTCAAACTCTATTGCAGCCATATTGCAGCACCCCCCTTGATTCCGGTCTTGCCAGACCCTTTATCCGAATGTCTCTACCCTCCCGATCATCGGCCCTCCCCATGGAACCTCAATATCAGCATCGTGATGTCGTCAGCCTGGGGCTCTCCCTGAGAAAAGGCCTTGATCCGTTCCATGATCCCTGCGGCCATCTGGTCGAGGGGCCGGTCCCTCAACCCGGACAGCCCCTGTTCCAGCCGTTTTGGTGTAAAGAGTTCCTTTTTTTGATTCATTGCCTCTGTGACGCCGTCGGTATAGAGAAAGACCGTATCGCCTGGTTTGAGCCAGGTCTTCTTTGACCGGTAGGAGAAATCCCATTCGATGCCGAGTGCAAGCCCGTCTGTCAGCTCCATGGCCTCGATCGTCTCGCTTGCACGGATTATATAGGGGGGAGTATGACCCCCGTTGCAGAATTCCAGTTCCCCGGTATGGATATTGAGAATGCCCACGAACAGGGTCACAAACATGAACGACGGATTTTCCAGGGAAAGATCTCTGTTAACGCTGGTAAGGATATCCCCGGGGGAACGCCCTTGCGTGGCCTTTGTCTTGTTAAGGGTCTGGGTGACCGTCATGAAGAGGGCGGCCGGCACCCCTTTCCCTGCCACGTCGCCGATGGTGAAACAGAGATGGTCGTCATCCATAATGAAAAAATCATAGAGATCGCCCCCCACCTGTCTTGCAGGCTCAAGGGTGGCGTATATGTCAGACTCTGTGACACCTGGAAACGGGGGAAATTTCTTAGGGAGCATCCCCATCTGGATGTCGCGGGCCACCTGCAGCTCGCTCTCGATCCGCTCCTTTTGAGCGGTCGTCTCTGTCAGATCCCGAATGTACTGTTTGAGTGATTCCTCCATACGGGCAAAGGCGTCTGTGAGCACGCCCACCTCGTCCCGGGACCGGATGGGGGGGAGTGCAACATTCAGATTTCCTTCGGCAATCCCCTCGGTTGCCTTTGCCAGGCCCCTCAGGGGACGGGTGATGGACCCGGCGATCATGATAATAACCGCCAGGAGAAACATAAATCCGACGATGCAAAGGCCCCAGACCACATGATTCAGGCGGGTAATATCAGCCACCAGTTCATCCTGGGGAAAGAGGACGCCCAGGGACCAGTCGCTGGAGGCCAGGGGCGCATACGCTATCCAGCACCTCTTCCCGGTAACCATGCTGGTGAAGAGGGCAAATCCGGTCCTGCCCTCAGTCATGGCCGTTCCAATCTTCTGGAGATCCGGGTCGTCCCTGGTCCTGGCCGCATCAAATATGGTCTTGTTCATGATGAGTTCGGTCTGCGGGTGTGTTAGAAATTTTCCTTTCGTGGAAATCAGAAAGCCATAGCCTGACTTGGCTATTTTTATGGAGGAGACGATATCCGTCAACCATGAGAGGGAGATATCTGCGGTGACAACCCCCATGAATTGCCTTTCTCCTGCAGTTGTCTTAAAAAACGGGACAGAATAGGTGGCCATCATGATTTCGCCCCCGCCCCTGTCGTAATAGGGCTCGCTCCAGACCGGATGGCATACCTCTTTGGGAATTCGATACCAGTCCCGGAGAAAATATCTATAGGAATCGCCACTCAGACAGGTGAATCTTATGCTGTCCCCGCTCTTGCACCAATAGGGGGCAATACATTGTCTGTCTCTACTGAAGGCATGGGGTTCAAAGGCAATAGCGGCCCCGTAGATATCCGGGTTCCTCTTGACGATCGCACTGAGCAGATCTTTCAGTTCCTCCTCGCTCAGAGGGGGGGGATTCTCCAGGAAACAGGCCAGGGTCTGCGGTATCTTTTCAACCGGGAGAAGCACCGTGTCGATCCGGTTCGCTGTGGCCTTGACAAGGTTTTGGGCGTTGTCCCGTATGTTTTTCTCGATGATTTGGCGGGAGACCCGATAATTGTATCCGAAAATAAAGGCAAGAATGGCGGCATCGCTGATGAGAATCAGGAAGACAAATTTGAAGGCGATCCCCCTATGTTTCAACATTGCCGGTACGCCCCCGTCCCTCAGCTCCCTGGCGATGTTTATCAAAGATCAGCATCAGGACATTGCGGTCTCCTTCCCGTCGGTACCAAGCCTCGTCCGCCATTTCTTTTACGAAAAATATGCCCAAGCCACCCACTCTTCTGTGAGAGATATCGGCGGTTACATCCGGGTCCGGGACATCCAGGATATTGAAGGGAACCCCTGTGTCGGAGAATTCCAGCCTCAGACTGCCATCCTCTGCCCGGCACATTATCGAGACATCGCCCTCCATGCCGGGATAGGCATAGTTGAAGATATTGACAAGGATCTCCTCCGCGGCCAATTCGATCTCCCTGATCCGGTGGATCTCAAAGCCGGCCGTTTCCGCATGACCGGCCACGAACTGGATCAGCCGTTTCAGATGCTCCATCCTGGCCGGCGAGGTTATCTCTGGCATCGGATATAACCTTCCTTTGAAGATCCGCCTGTTCAGCGCCTTATGTCTCTTTCACCGCGGCCTCTACGGATTCACAGACCGGTATGATCGTGCTGAATCCGGAAATTTCGAACACCTCTTTGACCGTATCGCGGAGGGTGCAAAGCACGATTTTTCCCTGTTTCGCCTTCAGGTTTTTGGCAATGGTCAGGATGCTTCGAAGCCCTGCGCTGCTGATATATTCAAGCCCCCCCAAATCAACGATGAGGTTGGTCTCTCCCCCATTGATCCAATCCAGCAGGCGGTTTTCAAATTCAGGCGCCGTTACGGCGTCCATTCTCCCGGCCACAGCGACGATAAAACGATCCTTTTCCCTGCCCGTATTTTCTATTTCCATATGCTCCTCCAGATGATCGATTGCAAGATGTGTGGCGGCGGCCGTGTCTTGTCCCCCATTAGTCAGCCGGCGCAGTATAGACTATCGACACCCCCGTTGTCAAAACACAAAGCCCCCTTCATATCACGAACAGGAGGGAATCCATTTTAGATGGTCAGTTTTGGGATTTGTCTTGATATTTTTCTGGGCTGTGTTAGCTTATAAAATTAAAAAATGTGACAGGAAAGGGTATGTTATGTCCGGGATGAAAGAAAACCCCATCAGGCTCGATTTTTCCAAAGGGGGAGGTCTCTTGCCGGCCATCGCACAGGACCATGAAACCGGGAAGGTGCTGATGCTAGCCTATATCAACGAGGCCTCATGGCAAAAGACATTGGAGACCGGAGAGGCCCATTACTGGAGCCGCACGCGCCGGGAGATCTGGCACAAGGGCGGCACCTCTGGCCATGTTCAGAAGATCAGGGAGATTTACGCGGACTGTGACAACGACGCTGTCCTCTTCAGGGTGGACCAGATAGGGGGCGCCGCCTGCCACACGGGATATGAGACCTGCTTCCATCAGCGTGTAGAGGTTGACGGCAGGGTGACCGTGGTTGGCGAAAAAATATTTGATCCGGAAAAGGTTTACGGGAAATGAACAGATTGAAATTCGGCATCCCCAAGGGGAGCCTGCAGAATGCAACAATCCACCTCTTTGAAAAGTCAGGGTGGCGGATCAATGTAAACGGCCGGAGCTATTTTCCGGATATTAATGACGATGAAATCGAATGCGCCATCTGCCGGGCCCAGGAGATGTCCCGGTATGTTGAAACCGGCACATTGGATGCGGGCCTGACAGGCAGAGACTGGATAGAGGAAAACGAGTCCGATGTGGTGATGGTGGACGATCTGGTCTACTCCAAGGTCAGCCAGAAGCCTGCCCGGTGGGTCCTGGCCGTGCCTGCAGACTCCCGGATCGAGCGGCTGGAAGATCTTCAGGGAAAGAAGATCGCCACGGAACTGGTCCATTTCACGGAACGGTTTTTTGCGGAGAGACATATTGACGTGAACGTGGAGTTTTCATGGGGAGCTACCGAGGCAAAGGTGGTCTCGGGTCTTGCGGACGCCATTGTCGAGGTGACGGAGACCGGGAGCACGATCAAGGCCCACGGCCTCAAGATCATCTATGACCTGATGGAGACCAACACCCAGTTGATCGCCAATCGGACCGCCTACCAGGACCCCTGGAAGAAGGCCAAGATCGGGCAGATCATCCTCCTGCTGAAGGGCGCCCTTCGGGCGGAGAACATGGTGGCCCTGAAGATGAACCTCCCGCAGGAACGTGTGGAAGACGTCATCCGTATCCTTCCGAGTCTGAACGCCCCCACCGTGGCCGGGTTATACAACTCTGACTGGGTGTCGGTGGAGACCGTTGTCGACGCAAGGGTAGTCCGGGATTTGATCCCGCAACTCATGAATGCCGGGGCCCAGGGGATCATTGAGTATTCCCTGAATAAGGTGATCTAATGGATAGAATAACAAAAAGGGCAACAGAGATCCCTCCCTTTATCGTGATGGATGTCCTCGAACGGGCCCATGAGCTGGAAAGAGAGGGGCGGCATATCATCCATCTTCAAATCGGCGAGCCGGATTTCCCCACCCCCGCGTGCATCTGCGATGCGGCGTGCGATGCCATCCGGGGGGGGGAAACCCACTATACCCACAGCCTCGGGCTCATCGAGCTGCGGGAAGCGATCTGTGCCCATTATCTCGAAAAATACGGTGTCACGATTGAACCCGACCGAATCCTCGTCTCGTCAGGCACGTCGCCGGCGCTTTTTCTGATATTCGCCGCCCTCTTGGAGGCAGGCGATGAGATCATCATGTCTGACCCGCATTATCCCTGCTATCCCAACTTTGCAGCCTTCCTGGGGGGGCGGGCCGTACCGATCAGGGTGGAAGAGGGAGAGGGGTTTCAACTTCGGCCTGAGGAAATCAAGAAAAAGATCGGGCCAAAAACAAGGGCCATCCTGATCAACTCCCCCTCCAATCCCACCGGCAATCTCCTGTCGGCCGATCGGATAAAGGAGATCGCGGCCCTGGGGCTCCCTGTGATATCCGATGAGATCTATCATGGCCTGGTTTATGGGGAAAAGGAACACTCGATCCTCGAGTTTACGGACAATGCCTTTGTATTGAACGGGTTTTCCAAGCTCTACGCCATGACCGGCTGGCGCCTGGGTTATCTCATTGCCCCTCCGCACTTTATCCGTCCCCTGCAGAAGATGCAGCAGAATTTCTATATCTCGGCCGGGAGTGTCTCCCAATGGGCAGGCATCGCCGCCCTCACGAAGGCAGGACCGGATGTGGAGCGGATGAAGGCCGTCTATGATGAGCGGCGAAGGTACATGATTAAGCGGCTCCGGGAACTGGGGTTCGGTCTCAAGGTGGAGCCAGCAGGGGCCTTTTACATGCTGGCCAATGCCAGACATCTTTCCGAAAACTCTTATGATTTGGCCTTTGAGATCCTTGAAAAGGCCGGGGTCGGCGTATCTCCCGGGATCGACTTTGGGCAGAATGCTGAAGGGTATCTCCGGTTTTCCTATGCCAATTCCATCGAGAACATAAGGGAAGGTCTGGACCGTATCGAAGCATTCCTCAGACAGCGTTGAGGAGAATCTACCTGCCACGAAATGTGCCCGGAAGAGCCTCAACTTTTAGAAGATGAAGGCTTAGAATACCTGAAACAGAAAAAAGGTAGCCGCAGTTCTTAGCCCCTATTTTGCACGGTGGCACAAACGAGCCGGCTTTTCGACCTGCATCAATGATGCCCGCAGCAATCCCCGCCGCAGTCCCTGACCGCGCCAGCCATGGCCCGAACCAACCCGCTTTGATCCACCGTATCGATCTGATCCAACGTTATATTCAAAAAGAAGAAGTCAAGCTCCCTTGCCGATTGCGGCAGCGGAATATCGATATGGCCAAACGTTTCCTTCATTCCTCGGGTATAGACCTCCAACTGGATGATATCCCCCACCTTTTTATCCAGCAACGCATATTCGAAAGGGGTGAATCCCTCTGCGCCGATCCCTACCACCAGGTCATAGAATTGAGGCCCGGAAGTCAAATCCATTTCACTTTTCGTTGTTCCTGCCTCAAAAGAAAGCGTTACCTTTTTGAGGCCTGTGACTTTCTGTTCGGCGTCGTTCATAACCGGTTCCCTTTCTATTCCCTTGTCCGATGTCGGAGGTTTCGAGCTGTTCGGCCCCCGAATTTTCCATCGATGGTTTGTATCGAACCTTTATTCATAACGCAAAATATCTGAATAATCGTAACTCGTTAGGCTTTTATATAGAAGGCGGGCAACATGACCGGGCCGTGGGGGTCTCTTTTTCAAAGGACGCAAGACCTTGGCTCATTGCATGGAGACGGCAGTGTATCCCTGAAATTCACCCAAGGACAGCCCTCTCCGAGCTGTAGGCTCTACGAGCCGGAAGCCAGGAGTTGAT
>CAYPDL010000021.1:0-11739 GCA_964409475.1 uncultured Desulfobacteraceae bacterium
TTCTACAGGGAAGAGGTGCTGTCCGACTTCTGACCTCTGGCCTTTAATGGGAGGGTGCGGGGAGAATCAGAGAATCCCGGACAGGATGCCTGAGGCATTGGGGCCTTCAAACGGCAGCCTTTTGATTTGCCCCAGCCCGGCCTTTGTCATCATCTCGCGAATCTGGCCATCGGTATAGGAGCGCCCCTTGTGGGTATTCACCAGCATATTTAGGGAAAAAATGGCCGCGAAAAGAGGTCCGTCGAATGTATCGTTCAAGATAAAGTCGTGGATCATCATCATCCCGCCCGGGGCCAGCGCCGAAACCGCCCTGTCAATGATCATCTGACATTCATCGGGCCCATCGCCGTGAAGAACATGCGACAGCCATGCGACATCGTAAAAGCCGCGGATGTCATCCTGGAGGTAATTGCAGGGAATAAATGTTATCCGGTCCGAGAGACCGAAACGGCAGATGGTCTTTTCTGCAAACGGCCTGGACGTGGGGAGATCAGCTATTGTCGCGTTCAGACCGGGATTGGCAAGACAGAAATGGATGGCGTAGGTGCCGGGACCGCCCCCCAAATCAAGGAGATGGCGCCTCCCCTTTAGATCGATGACGCCTGACAGGCGGGGGGCAATTCCCATGGCCATGTTGAACATCCCCATGAGGAAGCTCTCCCGCTCCTCATGGTCTGAATGGCGCCTTTCACGTACGGGCCTTCCGGATACGATTGCCTGATCCAGGCGTGACCATGCCTCCACCAGGTGATGGTGATGCATCACCATGTATCCGATATATTGAGGAGATTCTTTAACCAGAAAGCTCTTGCTGAAGGGGATGTTGACATATCGGTCCCCGGTCTTCTCAACAAGCTTCATGGCTGCAAGGGCGTTCAGGAGCACGGCCACCGCTCTGACATCACACCGGAGTCGTCCGGCTATCTGCTCAGCTGTGACATCTCCAGCCTCGATGATCGAAAAAACGTCCAGTTTGACGCCTGCATGTAAGGTGCATGCCTGCCAGTAGCTTCCTGAGACCTCCAGGAGAGCGCCGACATTCCATTCTTTCATCCGGGTCATCCCTGACCCACCTTGTCTCTGACGCAGGCCACCAGCGTCTCGATCTCTTTCTCTTCCAGCTTTTTTAAAAAATCAAGTGTTGCATCTGTTTCCAGGACTTTTTGAAGAATCTTTATCAGCTCATCCTTTTTCATAACACGGGATCCCTTTATATTTATATCCGATAGATTTCAGCACGGTTGCAACCATAAACAAACACCCTGCCGTTAAACAGCGGTGTCTCTTATAGCCCGGGGAAAGCGGTTCGTCAATCAAAAGCGCTCTCTCTCCATACTTGTAAACCTCGTCGAGTGGTCGAGTAGTCGAGTGGTCAACTGATTGTTGTGTGGATTTGTATCATTTGCCGCAAAGTTGGACATTGATGGGCTTTAAGCTCTAACATATTGAGTTGACATGCTTATTTTCCTACTCAACCACTCAACAATTCAACTATTTGACGATATCTGTACTTAAAACGGTTTCGATGAAGCTCAAATCATGACCAGCTTGTATACTCGGCGCCCAAGCCCTATCTGCTCTGCATGATCAAGCTGAACGGCCCAGTCTATCTTGGGGTACACGGCCCTGAACTTGTCCTCACCCGGTGCCCTGCACCCCGTGGGGCACGACCCTGCAGTCCCGGCCTGCTGATTCACCAAATCCACCGAGGCCTGATCAATGGCCACAGGGTCTCTGGACGCCAGGATGCCGATATCGGGGACCAGGGGGGCGTCATTATGCCCATAGCAATCGCAGGCCGGAGAGATGTTGGTGAGGAAATTCAGGAACAAGGACTTATCCCTCTTCCCTTTCAACACAGCCCATGTGTATTCCGCCATCTTCTTCTGAAACAGGGGAATATCGGCATTCCACTGGACATCGATGGCCCCGTTCGGGCAGATCAGGATGCACTCGCCGCAGCCCACGCACTTTTCAGGGTCAATGTCCGCCTTCCCTTCCTTCAGGGATATGGCCTTTTGCGCACAGTGGTTCACGCACTCCCCGCAGCCGACGCATTTCTTCTTTTTGACCTTTGGGGAGAGGTCCGAGTGCTGATCAAGCTTCCCTTTCCTGGCCGCACATCCCATCCCCACATTCTTGATGGTTCCCCCGAAACCGGACAGCTCGTGTCCTTTGAAATGGGCTGCGCTGATAAAGGCGTCGGCCTCAACAATCTCCCTCCCGATGTAGGCGGTCTTGATGATCTCCTGCTCAATCCTGACCTTTGAAAAGGAGGCGCCCCGAAGGCCGTCCGCAATGATTAGGGGTGCATTGACCACCGAATAGGCGAATCCGTTCTCCATGGCGGTGATCAGGTGAGAGATGCTATTCCCCCGTGTCCCGGCATACAGGGTGTTAGCGTCTGTCACAAAGGGGGCCGCACCCAGATCCTTCACCGCATCCACGATCGGCCGGATAAAGATGGGCCGGATAAAGGCGGCATTCCCCTTTTCGCCGAAGTGGATCTTGATCGCGACCAGGTTCCTGGTCGAGACGATCTCTTTCAGCCCGGCGGTCTCTATGAGCCGCTTCAATTTGGCTGGAAGATTTTCCTTCGCAGAGGTCCTGAGATCACAGAAATAGACGTTACTGATAGCCATCTTAAATACTCCTCTCCTCTAAAAGGGCAAACGCCCCTGAGCATCTCGCTGTGGGGATTCGCCCTTTTAAATTGTCTCAACATCGCCGATTTTTCATTGACAAACCCACGGTACTGGATTATTTGTCTAAACTCAAGTGTTTCTTGAATCTCCATCCAATGCGCTCAATACGCGGCCGCCCGCTTCAGAGTCTGGCCGTTTGGCAGGCAAAAAACGCAGAAAAGACGACGGCATGAACAGAAGATTTTTTTTAGTTTTGGCAGGTTGTTTATTCGGCATCGGTCTGCTACTCTCCTCCTCCAACACCGGTTTTGCGGAGGAACCTAAAAAGATTCTATGCATCGAAGCCTACGACATGCTCAATACGGTCCCTGACACCTACCTGATCGATGTCAGGACCCGGGAAGAGTATCAGCTTGTGGGGCATCCTATCAATGCATATCTGTTTCCCTTAATGTTCATGAGTTCAGAACTGAAGAAAAACGATGACACCTACGAATATAAAATTAACATCAAAAATAAGGATTTTATCAAAGAAATCAGCCTGGTCTTCAAACAGACAGACAATCTTCTCATTATCTCCCGGAGCGGCCTGCGGAGCGGACTTGCGGCAAAGGAACTTCTGAATGCCGGCTTCAAGAAAGTCTACGATGTAGAGAACGGTTTTGAAGGGCCTGAATTCCCCTTCTTTTCAGACAGCAACAAGCAGAAATTCTATCGACAGCTTGCAAAACGAAATAAGATCTATGGATTTAACCATAGACGACATTATGGATGGCAGTGGTGGGGGCTCCCGTGGACGTACGAGATAGATCCCAAGTTCATCTACCCCCCCGACCTAAACCCACCCAAAAAAAAATAGGGGGGATGACCATGAGTTCTGAAGAGCTTATCAAACTTATGAAACAAGTGGAAGAAAAGGGAATCGGCTGGGACACGGTGGAGAAGAAGATTAAGGTTTCTCATCAGGTCCTGGACCTTTATGCCAACTCCGGACCGGTACCGGTGACAATCGTCAAGAATCTGAATAAACTGCTGGAAGAACCCGCAGGGTAAACGTGTCAGCATACAGAAATCTTCAATTGGGGCGAAACCTCGGACTCGATTTTGTCTCTTTTTGAAGAGATGAGTTCATGGAAAAGGCGCTTATCTGTCCCTTGAACGCCGCCCCTGGCAGCCAAAAAGGCCGGCGTCGTCTCAGGGTGGAAACCTCCGGATTAAGAGTGGAGGGTGCTACAAGATAGGGGCTAACCCCTGGACCTTTGAACCGGTTCACAGTCATAAAACTTTTTAGGTTTCGGTTTATCCGGAATCGCATCGTAATATTGTGTTGAAAGGAGACAAAGAATGGCCGATCTGTTGCATGTATCGGATGCAAATTTTGACAAGGAAATTGTTCAGGCGGATATGCCCGCTATGGTTGACTTCTGGGCGGAATGGTGTGGCCCGTGTAAGATGGTCGGGCCGGCTGTTGAGGCATTGGCAAAGGAATATGAAGGCAAGATAAAAATTGCCAAGATGGATGTGGATGAAAACCGTGAAACCCCTGCCAAATTCGGCATCCGCAGTATCCCGACGCTAATCCTTTTCAAGGAAGGCAAAGTGGCCCATACCATCGTTGGCGCGCTGCCCAAGGGCGATATCGAGAAGGAGTTAAAAAAACTGTTGTAATCATTTCATATTGGAACCCCGACCCTGGCGGAATGAAGAGGTCGGGGTTTTTGTTTGGAGTATGTTGAATACGCTATGGAAGATTTAATCATTATCGGCGGTGGTCCAGCGGGTCTGACCGCTGGACTTTACGCTGCACGGTCACGTCTGAAGACCCTGTTGATGGAGAAGCTCAGCCCCGGCGGCCAGGTGCTGCTCACCGATACAGTGGAAAATTACCCCGGCTTTCCCGATGGTATCACTGGTTTTGAATTGATGGACCGGATGAGACGCCAGGCAGAAAATTTTGGCCTCACCATCCAGAGCCAGGAGGTCATCCGACTCAATCTCTCCCCGGAAAAGAAGGAGGTGGTCACGGATAAGGGGTCTCTGGAGTCCCGAAGCCTGATATTGACCACCGGCGCCATGCCGCGGAAGCTGGCAATCGAAGGGGAAGAGCGCCTGACAGGCAAGGGCGTTTCTTATTGCGCCACGTGCGACGGGCCATTTTACAGGGACCGGGAGGTAGCGGTCATCGGGGGCGGCGATACGGCCGTAGAGGAGGCATTGTACCTGACCCGGTTTGCCAGCAAGGTCCATCTGGTGCATCGCCGAAACGCGTTGAGGGCGACCAAGCTGCTTCAGGAAAGGGCATTCGCACAGGAAAAAATCGCATTCGCATGGGATACCGTCCCCCATCGCATCCTCGGCGAGGCAGGGGTGGAGGAGATAGAGCTGAAACACGTGAAATCAGGCGACCTGTCCCGGCTTCGGGTGGACGGCGTTTTCGTTTTTGTCGGCTACAATCCCAACAATGAACTGGTAAAGGGCCAGTTAAATCTGGACCGCTATGGCTTTGTCGTGACCGACAATGATCTGGAAACCTCTGTGCCGGGGGTATTTGCTGCCGGCGATATCCGATCCAAGCTCCTTCGTCAGATATCCACCGCTGTCGGGGAAGGCGCCACAGCAGCCTTTGCCGCAGAAAGATACCTTGAAAACGTGACATGATGCCGCCTCTCAGACCTACCAGATGGATACCACAATTGATTGTCGGGATCTGCATGCTCCTCCTGTTGAACGGATGCGCCCTGTGGCACAGCATCTTTGGAGGGGAGGAAGAGCTGACCCCTGCCGAACTTATGACCGAGGGGGTGGAGGAATTTAACGACGGGAACTTCTCGGCTGCGGCCGAGATCTTTCAGAAGATAAAGGACCGGTATCCGTATAGTGAATTCGCCACCCAGGCCGAACTCAAGATGGCCGACGCCCAGTACGAAAAAGAGCTTTTCGATGAGGCCTATGACAGTTATACGGAGTTTGAAAAACTCCATCCCAGGAATCCCAGTATCCCCTACGTGATGTTCCAGAAAGGAATGTGCAATTTCAGGCGGGTGAGCACCATTGATAGAGACCAGTCCTATACCCGTAAGGCAAAGGAGGACTTTGAGCGGCTCATCAAGATGTACCGCAGGAGTCCCTATGCCGAAAAGGCCCGTCGGAAGGTGCGGGAGTGTTACATAAAACTGGCCGAACATGAGGTATATGTAGGTAATTTTTATTTTAAAATGGCGAAATACCGGCCGGCCATGGAGCGGTATCTCTATCTGATCGAACACTATCCCGACGTAGGGCAATACTACTCGGCCCTTGAAAAGATCAAGATCTGCAAGGAAAAAATAGCCGAAGGAAAAGGCGAAGACATGTCATGGTGGGGACGACTGAAACATTCCATTTTCGATTAGGCCATACAGGGCCTCGAGGGCCTCGATAAGTTTTTCCGGACGATCCCCCCCGCCCTGGGCCATATCCGGACGGCCGCCGCCTTTCCCCCCCACGATGCCCGAGACCTGCCGGATAATCTCCCCGGCATGAAACGTTCCCTTTAAATCATGGGTTACCAGACAGGTCAGCATCGCCTTTCCCCCTGAGCTTGCGCCCAACAGGACAATGCCCGAGCCGAGCTTGTCTTTCACCCGGTCCGCCCATTCCCGAAGCTCTTTTGGCGAACCGGCCTCCACCTCCCGGGCAATAGCCCGAACGCCTCTGATTTCCCGGGTTCCGGCCAGGAGGTCGTCTGACCGCTTGGTGAGAAGTCTGGCAGTGAGGGATTCGACCGTCCTCTCCTTCTCTTTCATCGCCTTCAACAGCCGTTCGATCTTATCGCCCACCTGGTCAGGCGTCGTCTTCAGCAGCGAGGCCGCGGTCCTCAACTCATGGTCTTTCTTCAGGGTATACTCAAAGGCCGCTTCGCCTGTTAGGGCCTCGATCCGACGCATATTGGCGGCCACGGCCCCTTCACTGACAATCCGAAACAGGCCGATATTTCCGGTCCGTTCCGTATGGGTCCCTCCGCACAGCTCCATACTGACCCCATCACCGATGGTGACCAGCCTGACCGTATCGCCATATTTCTCTTCAAAGATCGCCATGGCCCCGGTTTTCATGGCCTCATCCTTTGACATCACCTGGGTCCGGAGGGGCAAATTGTCTCGGATATGCCGGTTGACCAGACGTTCGATCTCCTCGAGCTTTTTCAAAGACACCTGTGTAAAATGACTGAAGTCGAACCGGAGCCTGTCTGCAGAGACCAAAGACCCTGCCTGTTTCACATGATCGCCCAATACCTCCCTGAGGGCCGCATGAAGGAGGTGAGTGGCCGTATGGTTATTGGCCGTGGCCCTTCGTTTTTCAAGTTCCACCGCTGCCTGGACCGTATCCCCGACCGCCATCTCACCGGTCTCGAGACGGCCCTTGTGGACGAAAAGATCGGTCCCGGACTTGAAGGTGTGCGTCACCCAAAATCTTGCCGCCTGGGTCCGAATCCAGCCGGAATCTCCGGTCTGTCCGCCCGACTCTCCGTAGAAGGGGGTCTGATCCAACACCACCTCGGCCTCTTCCCCTGCCGTGATGGACCCGACCTCTTTTCCGCCCGCCACCAGGGCTGTGACCGCCGGTTCCGCTTCGAGGCGATCGTATCCCACAAAGCGGGTGGTAAGGCCACGCGCCAAAAGTCCTCGTAGGACCTCGGGGATTTCTGCCTCCCCGCTTCCCTTCCACGATTCCTGTGAAAGGGCCTTTTGTCTTGACATGGACCGGCGATAGCCGTCCGTATCCACGGCCAGGTGTTCGTCGCGCGCCACATCCTCCACGATATCAAGGGAGAGCCCATAGGTGTCATACAGCTTGAAGGCCACCTCACCGGGGATGGTGTCGAGTCCATTTGCCTTCAATTCCTCTATCTCTTCACTCAACACCCGCATGCTGTAATTGAGGGTGTCGGCGAACCGTCTTTCCTCGTTCTCCACCACCCCCTCAATCAAGCTCTTCCCCCGCATCAGCTCACTATAATCCTCGCCCATGACATCGATGACCTTGCTGCAGACGGACCGAAGAAACGCCTCCTTCAGGTCCAGCACCTGTCCGAAACGGAGAGCCCTGCGGATGATCCGCCTCAGGACATATCCCCTCCCTTCGTTGGAGGGAATGATCCCGTCGCCGATCAGAAATGCGACGGCCCGTGCATGATCCGCAATCACCCGGAAGGCCACATCCTGTTTCTCATGGCTCCCATATGAGTTCTGTGATAACTCCTGGATGCGACCGATAATATCCCTGAACAGGTCCGTATCATAATTGGAGGTCACCCCCTGAACAACCGCAGTGATCCTCTCCAACCCCATCCCAGTGTCGATGTTGGGCCTCGGAAGGGGCGTTAGGGTCCCGTCCGGGTCCCGCTGAAACTGGGTAAAGACCAGGTTCCAGATCTCCAGATACCGGTTGCAGTCGCAACCGGGGGCGCAGTCGGGCCGTCCGCATCCTGCAGCCGGACCCTGATCGATATGGATCTCTGAACAGGGCCCGCAGGGCCCGGTATCTCCCATGGCCCAGAAATTATCCTTTTCCCCCAACCTCACGATCCTGTCCACCGGGATCCCGATCTTTTCCTCCCAGATCCTGTAGGCCTCGTCATCATCCTTATACACAGAGACATGGAGCCGTTCGGCCGGGAGTCGGTATCCCTCGGTCAGCAGTTCCCATCCCCACGCGATCGCCTCTTCCTTGAAGTAATCGCCAAAGGAAAAATTTCCCAGCATCTCGAAGAAGGTATGATGTCTCTGAGTATATCCGACATTTTCAAGATCGTTGTGCTTGCCGCCGGCGCGCATGCACTTCTGTGATGTGGCCGCCCGGGTATATCCCAAGTTTTCCTCGCCCAAAAAGGCCCCCTTGAACTGGACCATCCCCGCATTGGTGAACAGCAGGGTGGGATCATCTCTCGGGACCAGCGACGAGCTGTCAACGATCCGGTGGCCACGGGTCCTGAAGTAGTCCAAAAAAGCCTTCCTGATTTCTCTGAAATTCATTCTCTCAATCCCTCAATTCCTAACCCGGACAAGCCGGAACCTAAAAGCCCTCACACGGAGACACGGAGATTTCATAACCCCATGCAGTTGGTTTTCCTTTCTCTGTAGGCTTTGTGGCCCTGTGTGACAACAAAAGGAAAATTGTGGCTAGTTTGAACCCAATTTCGAAACCTGTCATCAGCAGGATGGCGTCAAGATCCTTCTGCCTCCGATTTCTCCTCAACCACCTTCTTGAGCCCTGTACGTTCCCGGATCAGATCCGCAATTTTGTCTCGGATATCCCTGTTTTCGGATAAAAACCGCTTGACATTCTGCCGCCCCTGTCCGATCCGGTCTTCCCCGAAGGAATACCAGGCCCCGCTCTTTTCAATGATGCCCAGGGAAGCGCCCATATCCAGGATATCCCCATCCTTCGAAATGCCCTCTCCGTAGATGATATCGAACTCGGCCTCTTTGAAGGGAGGCGCCACCTTGTTCTTTACCACTTTGACCCGGGTCCGGTTCCCGATCACCTGGTCGCCCTCCTTGATGGCCCCGATGCGGCGGATGTCCAGGCGCTGGCTCGAATAAAACTTGAGCGCATTCCCCCCGGTTGTGGTCTCGGGGTTGCCGAACATGACCCCGATCTTCATCCGGATCTGGTTGATGAAGATGACGCAGGTCCTGGACTTGCTGATAGTTGCCGTCAGTTTTCTGAGGGCCTGCGACATGAGCCTGGCCTGAAGGCCCACATGGTGATCGCCCATTTCTCCTTCGATCTCGGCCTTCGGGACCAGGGCCGCCACAGAATCGATAATCAGGACGTCAATGCCCCCGCTCCTGACCAGTATCTCGGCGATATCCAATGCCTGCTCGCCCGTATCGGGCTGAGATACCAGCAGGCTGTCCACGTCCACCCCCAATTTTCTGGTATAGGTGACGTCGAGGGCGTGTTCCGCATCTATAAAGGCCACCATTCCTCCCTTTGCCTGGGCCTCGGCAGCGACGTGAAGGGCCAGTGTCGTCTTGCCTGACGACTCGGGACCATAGATTTCAATCACCCTGCCCCGGGGAACGCCGCCAACACCGAGGGCCAGGTCGAGGGCAAGGGACCCTGTGGATATAGAGGGTATATCCAAAAAACTCTCATCTCCCAATTTCATGATAGAACCCCGGCCAAACTGTTTCTCTATCTGGGAAACGGCCTGTTCAATCGCCCGATCTCGTTCCATAGGACCCCCCATTTTCTATTTTCTATTTTTGATTTTCGATTGCGGATGCAAGGAGTTGCCCGCAACGCATCTATCCCCTTAACGGCCACACGCCCAGCCTGGTATACTCGGCCCCGCCGGGCCTCAGATCACTCTTGAACAAAGCAAGCTCTCTCAGCAGACATCCGGGACCGTTCAGGTCCTGATATTTCAACAACAGGTCTTCCAGACTCGGATCAGTTTTTGCGCCCTTTCGGAACCGCCCGAGCGTCAGGTGGGGTCTGAAAGGCCGCTTTTCCTCCTTTATCCCGAATGGCGCCAGATTTTTCTGCAGAACGTCTCTGAAACCGGACATACGGTCCGTCTCGCCCCCGAGCCCGACCCAGAGGACCCTCGGGTTCCGCCGGCTGCCAAACAAACCGGCCCCCTTCACCTGAATACGGAACGGCGCATGCCCATGACATATGCGGCCCGCCACCTCTCCGATCAAACCGATCTGATCTTCCCGGACATTCCCCATAAACACGACCGTGAGGTGAATGTTGACGACGCGACTCCATCGGACATTCAGGGGTAAGGTCCGGCCATCGTCGGATACAACAGAAAGTGTCTCCCGAATCTCCGGGGGGAGTTCAAATGCCAGGAAGGAACGTATCTCCATTCAGGTACCTTCTGACCCAATCCAGCGCCATCGTCGAGGTGTTAAGCTTCACCTGTTTCCGGAGACCCCAGAAGTGATATTTCCGTGAAACCGTCCCGTCAGCGCTGTCCAGCCCTATATACACGGTCCCCACCGGCTTCTCCCCGGTCCCACCGTCAGGCCCGGCAATCCCTGTGACGGCAAGGCCCAGATCGCTCTTCATCTGCTTTCTGATCCCCCGGGCCATTTCCTCTGCGGTCTGGGCGCTCACGGCCCCATGCTTTTCAAGGGTCTTTGGATCCACATGGAGGATATCTGCCTTGGATTGATTGCTGTAGGAAACAACCCCGCCCTGGAAATAGCCGGAACTCCCTGCCACATTCGTCAACCGATGCCCGATCAATCCCCCCGTACACGACTCCGCAACGGACAGGGTCTTCCTGCTCTGGCTGAGGAGGCGGCCCACCACCTCCTCCATATCCTGATCGCCTGTGGCAAAAACATAAGGACCGACAAGGGTCATAATGTCGCGTTCCACCTTGTCCAGGACCGCTGTGACGGCAGGCTCGTCCTTCCCGCGCAGGCTGATGGTAATGTGGTTTTCCGGGAACTGCGGATAAAACCCGAGCACCACATCGCCTAAAGTACATAGGAATTCCGCAAAAATATCGGCGATGCGCGGCTCATTGAGACCATATAGTTTCAGGAGTCGCTGCCGCATCACCGGCGGCCTTTCATACAAGGCCAGGAGTTCCGGCAGGACAAAGGCGTCCAAGATATGGCGCATCTCGTCGGGGACGCCCGGCAGAAAGTAGAAGCGGATATCCTTTTCAACGAGGGAAAACCCGCAGACAGCGCCCTTGGGATGGATCATTCTGGCGCCTTCCGGCATGAAGGCCATTTTCTCGAAGGGAGGCGTCATCTCGATCCCCCTGGCCTCCACGTACTCCCTGATCTTCCGGAGCATCCGTTGATCGAGGCAGAGCGGCCGGTCCAGCGCATCCGCCGCGATCCTGCAGGTCATATCGTCCTCGGTGGAACCCAACCCACCTGTGACAATCACGAACTGGGATGCGGCCGAGGCCCTTTTTAGGGCATCGGCGGCCATTTTTGCGTCATCTCCCACGGACGTGATCCGGATGACATTCAGGCCCGAGGCCGTCAGCCTCCCCGCGGCATACCTTGAATTGAGATCAGGGGTCCTCCCTGAGGTCAGCTCATTGCCTATGGTTATGATTTCACCGTGCATG
>CAYPDL010000021.1:11839-41497 GCA_964409475.1 uncultured Desulfobacteraceae bacterium
AGGGGTCCTCCCTGAGGTCAGCTCATTGCCTATGGTTATGATTTCACCGTGCATGTGAAAGTCTGAAGTTTGAAGTTACAAGTTTAAAGTTGATGATCTCGTAAAAAGTCGGAACGTACGAGCTGTTGAGCATTAGTCTTTGATCTAACCAGTTATAATAATTCGTAATTCCTCAATCCCTCAATCAACTCACAACCCACAGTATCCCCCTCAAAAACAGGTGGGCATAGACCCCTGCCAGGAGATCATCCATGACGATCCCAAGCCCGCCCTTGAGACGTTCCGCCTGTCGGGCCGGCCACGGCTTCACAACATCGAAGAACCGGAAGAGGATGAATCCCAGGGCGACGCTTTGCCATGTAAGGGGCACCAAGAACATGGTTACGAAAAAACCGGCTGCTTCGTCGATGACCACCTCAGAAGGGTCTTCTCTCCCTAACAGTTCCTGGGTCCGCTGCGAGGCCCATAACGCGGTCAGCATGACGACAACCAGTGCGACAGCAGACCACCCCGTGCCCAGACGGCCGATCAGGATCAGGGGGATGGCGGCCAGGGTCCCGAATGTGCCGGATGCCCTCGGCATCAGTCCTGAGCCGAACCAAGTGGCCAGGATGAGCGCCGCCTTTCCATTGAACCCGGTCTGCCTGAAGGCATCGGGGACCGATAAATTATCAGATTGAGTGCGCGACATCAAGCGGGTTCTGAGGCCTCCCTGTTGAGGCCCGCGATCCACTGATAAACCTCCCGCAGGGGGATATGGTATTTCAAGGCGATTTCCCTGCACACCTCATATTCAGGCGCCAGGAGCGGACGGCCATCTCTCTGCATGATCGTCTTGACCTGGATCCTACCCCAGGGGGTGTCCACCACTTTAAAGGATCTCGGGACCACCCTCCGCTGGCTGTAGCGGAACCGGATACCCAAAGTGGTGGTCTCCTCCATCAGAATCGCCATCAGAAGGTCCCCCTGATCAGGGCCCCCGATGACCTGGATCTGCACACCCGGCCGGCCCTTCTTCATCTGGACCGGGATAAAGATCACATCCAGGGCCCCCGCATCTAACAGCCTTTCCATGAGGAATCCCAGCCATTCAGGGCTGGTGTCGTCCACATTGGTCTCAAGGACCACAACGGTTTCTGTCGCATCTCCCGGTCGATCCCTGCCCATGAGGATACGCAGCAGATTGGGCCTGTCGGGCAGATCTCTGCTCCCCACACCATAGCCGATCGTGTCAATGGTCATCGGGGGCATCGGCCCGAATGAGCCGGCCAATCCGCGGATCAGGGCCGCACCGGTGGGGGTCACCATCTCATGCGGGGTCCCTCCATCCAGAAGAGGGACCCCTTTTAAAAGGGCAAGCGTGGCCGGGGCCGGAACCGGTATGGTTCCATGGGCGCTCCGGGTGAAACCCGACCCCAAGGGGAGCGGAGAGGCAAAGACCTTCTCCACTTTTAGATATTCAAGGCCATATATGGTCCCGACAATATCGATAATGGAATCTACCGCCCCCACCTCATGAAAATGGACCTCCTCGGCGGGCCGATGGTGGATCTCCCCTTCCACCCGGGCAAGCGATTCAAATACGCTTATGCTTTTTTCCCGGACCGTCTCGGGCAGGTCCGCTTTCTGGATAATCGTCCGGATCATCTTCAGGTCCCGATGGGCATGCTGGCCCTCCTCCACCGCAACCGAAAACCGGGTGCCGAATATCTGGCGCCGGGCCTCCCGTCGGGTCTCGATCCGGTAACCGTGGAGGGGAAGGCTTGAAAGTCCTTCTTCCAATCGGTCAAGGGGAAGACCTGCATCCAGCAGGGCGCCCAGGAACATATCGCCGCTGATGCCGGAAAAACAGTCCAGGTAGATTATTTTCATCAGTGTCTGCTTTCAAAGACTGGGGACCGCAAAAAGCCCTGTTCCAATGCAAGGCCTTTTGCGATAACGGCTAACGGGTTACAGTACCTCTGCAATCAGTTCGGAGATGTCTTTGATCTCGATCTCATCTTCCTTGTTAACGGTCTTGCGGCTGTCTTCCAGCATCGAGATGCAGTAGGGACAGGCCGTGGCCAGGATGGGGGCGCCGGTCTCGCATGCCTCATGGATCCTCAGGTCTGAAAATCGCCATTCCGGCTTGGTCTCCATCCAGAGCCGTCCGCCCCCGGCCCCGCAGCAGAGGCTTTCCTTCCGGATCCGCTTCATCTCCACCAGATTGCCCCCGGTGACCGCCGAAATCAAGGCCCGGGGTTCATCATAGACATCATTGTGCCTGCCGAGATAACAGGGATCGTGATAGGTGACCTTCTTGTCCAGGGTCTTCGACAGCTTCAGCTTTCCCTCTTCCAGCAGGCGTGCCAGCAACTGGGTATAATGGATTACCTCGAATTCTCCACCCAGTTCAGGATATTCCTTTGTTAAGGTGTAATAGCAGTGAGGCGAGGTGGCGACGATCTTCTTGACGCCCTTCTCCTTATAGAGTTTGATGTTTTTTCCCGCTGTACTGGTGAAAAGGGCCTCATCCCCTATCTTCCGGACCGATTCAGAACAGCAGTTCTCCTCCTCACCGATGACGCCGAAGCTGACCCCGGCGGCAGAGAGGACCTTGACCATGGACTTGGCAATATTCTGGCTCCGCACGTCATAGGCGGACGTACAGCATACAAAGAGAAAATATTCGGTCCCTTCATTGAATATGGGCACGTCGAGGCCCTTCATCCATGCCGTCCGTTTCTCCCTCGGCTCGGACCAAGGATTTCCATTGCTGTGCACACTCCCTGTAGCCGTCCTCAACACACTCGGAATGGCCCCTGTTTCGGCGATCATGGCCCGCATCGCCCGGACCACGTCAATGATGGTGACGCCCCGGGGGCACTTCAGGACGCACTTGTTGCAGGTGGTGCAACCATACAGGATATCGTCCGATTCATATCCCTCAACGCCCAACTGCGCCATCCGTATCAACCTCCGGATGTTAAAGGGGCCGTCAACAATCCGCCATGGGCACGATCCTGCACACATGCCGCACTGCATGCAGAGGTTCAGTTTTTCGGCGCCCATGGCTACCAGGGCCTCATTCACTTCATACAACGGGGTTAATGCTTCCATTTCACATGCTCCTTTCACCTCAAAATAATATACCTCGACTCTTTTTTAGTGTCTTATCCCTTAGAACCCTGACACAGAAAGCAAGAAAAGCCTCGACTTGTGGCTTTGCGTGAGACCTTTCCTGCTTGTCGCTGTGCCGCGTTACCTTATGTCTATAACTACTCTGCAACTTGCGAACAAGTTAGTGCTTTATTGGTTAACCCTCTGTAAAAAATAAGGAAATCTGTGTGCGTCTTTGTGTGAGACATTTTGGTTGCGGCTATGCCGCATTAGTAAGATCACAAGAGCGATTCGATTTTTTTAACAAATGCACCTGTCGATGTCAACAAAGTAAGGCAGGTCTCAGCTCTCAGTGATACCGCGCCCTCCGGCATTTGCAGATATATCATAGAGTTTTGATGGTGGAAAAATATTCGACCTGTGCGGTTAGATATTTTTCAGCAATAATGACTGAACTTAGCCCAAATCGGGTTTTGTGCATAATGACCGTCTGCTGTCCCAGCGTTCGGTCTCCTCTGTCCGATGGGGTGCAGGGTTATGTTGATTCGCTGTTTAGGGCTCCAGGGAATTGAGCTGGGAAAGGGGGGTGCAGGTTTTTAAGTTGACGGAAATATTTTGGAAGTGGTAATCGTGGACATGTTCGGCAAAAGGGCGTTCCGCGCTATCCATATGTTGCCGGCAAGATCGGTGTCTCCCGGGGGCTTCAGCTTTGATGACAACAGACAAAACCAAATTCATATTGATCGGGGCAATTGTTCTCTTGGTCTTCCTGTGGTTCAAGAAGGATGAACCCTCGCGATTCTTTGATTCACGGCCCACCGCTCAATCCCTCGACTTTAACGCCCCTGAATCCGATGGGAAATCCAGGCCGGTTATTGTCTCTGCAGACGAGAAGATCAACATCGATGTCTTTGAAACGGTCCATCCGGCGGTCGTCAACATCGCCACCACCACCCTCGGCATGAATTTCTGGATGGAGATCATTCCACAGCAGGGGCAGGGCTCCGGCTTTGTCATCGACAACCGGGGCTACATCATGACCAACAACCATGTGGTTGCCAATGCCCAGAACATCACTGTTACCATGGCCGATGGGAAAAAGATCCAGGCCACCCTGGTGGGCCGCGATCCTGCTTCCGATCTCGCTGTCATCCGGATTTCCCCCCGAGAGGTCAATTCCGTGGCCCGGTTGGGGGACTCCGGGACTGTCCGCCCGGGACAGAAGGCGATTGCCATCGGGAACCCCTTTGGCCTGACCCATACCCTCACCACCGGCATTGTCAGCGCCCTCCACCGGAGCATCCGGACAGAGGACGGCAACCAGATGAACGACCTGATACAGACCGATGCGGCCATCAATCCAGGAAATTCCGGGGGCCCCCTCCTCAATTCCAACGGAGATGTCATCGGGGTCAACACGGCTATTTTCAGCCTCTCCGGCGGGTATCAGGGCATCGGTTTCGCCATCCCCATCAACCTGGCAAAGGAGGTTGTCACCCAGTTGATCACCGCCGGCAGGGTGGCGAGGCCATGGCTCGGCATTTCGGGCGTCTCCATCACACGCGATATCTCAAAAGGTCTTGGCCTCAGCGTGCAGGAGGGGGTCCTGGTGATTCAGGTTGTTCGCGGGGGACCTGCGGATCAGGCCGACCTGAGGGGTGGAAACCGGGAGATAGCCATTGACGGGGTCCGGTTCCGTTTAGGGGGCGACATCATCACCGCCATCAATGAAAATCGAATCACAGGCATGGAGCAACTGGCCAAGCAGATCAACGGGATGCGGGCAGGAGAGACCCTTTCCCTTCACATCGTGAGGGACGGCCGTCATCAAGAGATCAGGGTGCTTCTGGCAGAAAGGCCCTGATATAATTGATGATTGTTGATTGATTATTGGCGATTGAAAAGGCCTTGAGCGTGATGAGCGAAGGCTGTTCGTTTGATTATCGGTTATCAGACTGGCCTGCAATGGGTTGGGTTTCGCCCCGCTTTGTCTAGCCCACAGGCCTGGTCTTCTTCTCTTCCGAAGGATTGCTCGCGGGAAGAATTCAGATGCTTGAATTCTTTCCGCAACAAAAAAATGACCGTGTACTCCGCGTAATCCGTGCCAAAAAAATGAAGTCTGATACGAAATCTAATGCCAGAAAAAAATCCATCATCCATTTGGATATGGATGCCTTTTATCCGGCTGTGGAGGTGCGGGATCATCCTGAATTGAAGGGGAAACCCGTCATTGTGGGGGGCGGCAGAGAAAGAGGCGTCGTGTCGTCCGCCTCTTATGAGGCCAGGAAATTCGGCGTTCATTCTGCCCAACCCATGGCCACAGCGATGCGTCTCTGCCCCCATGGAATCTTTCTCCCTGTCAGGATGTCACGATACAAAGAGGTGTCAAGACAGATATTCGAAATTTTTCACTGTTTCACCCCTTTGGTGGAACCCCTCTCCATAGATGAAGCCTTCCTGGATGTCACGGGTGTAGAGCGGCTTGCGGGTCAGCCGCAGGCGATCGCCTTCAAAATCAAGCAGAAGGTACTCGATGAGACCGGTCTGACGGTCTCGGCCGGCGTGGCCCCTTCGAAATTTGTCGCCAAGATCGCATCGGATATGGACAAGCCTGACGGCCTGACCGTGGTCCCTTCAGATAGGGTCAGGGAATTCCTGGATCCCTTGCCTGTCAATAAGATGTGGGGAGTCGGAAAGGTTACCCGGCAGGTCTTGGCCCGGCTTGGGGTGCAAACATTTCACGACCTGAGGCAGATGCCCGTTGCGGTCCTGGAACAGACCTTCGGGCGGCACGGCGTCGCCATGCATTGCCTCGCCATGGGAATCGATGACAGGGAGGTGGTGGCTGAACATGAAGCAAAATCGATCGGACATGAAGAGACATTTGACAAAGATATCCGGGACCCGTATCAGGCCAAGCAAGAGATCCTCTCCCTGGCAGGCAGGGTTGCCCGCCGGATGCGTCGAGCAGGCGTCAGGGGTCAGACCGTTTCGCTGAAGGTGAAATATGCCGATTTCACACAGATCACCCGGGCCGTCACACTTCCTGAACCGGTAAATGACAGCGCCGAAATATACGCCGCAGCCTGCCGTCTGCTCGGAAAAACCGAGGTGGGCAGAAGGCCGGTAAGGCTCATCGGCGTGTCCCTGAGCCAGCTCACATCCCCTGAAAATGACACCCAGCTTCTCCTCTTCGGGCCGGACAGGGCATCCCTCAAGCGGGAGGAATTGAACACGGCCCTGGATCAAATCTGCGACAAATTCGGTGAAAAGAGCATCCGGCCCGGAACCCTTATTTCGAAAACCTGACTGCCCGCCTACTCCCCTGCCTCTTTAGCCTTCAGTTCATCCATTTTTTTCTGGATGCTGCGAGCCTTATTGATCAAATAATCCACCTTTTTGTAGTCCGGGTCTTCCTTTCTCACTAACTCCCACTCCCTAATGGCCTCTTCGAGCCGCTCCTTATGATAAAACTGCATTCCTTTTGTGTAATGCATTTTCTTATAGGAATTTTCGCAGTTATTCATGTATGTGTGACACTGCTGGCAGTCGACCCTATACTTAAGACTCACTCGAAATCCATCTCTTGCTGCCAGGTACTCCTTCTTCTCGTAAAGATCCATGGACTGATCGAAGTGACATCTGTAAAGATAATCCGACGTAACACTGTCATCGGGATTTGAGGCCAAGACCTTATTGAATTCAACGATCGCTTTCTGATACGCCTTATCGTTGAAGAGTTCGATCCCGTGATCGCGATATATGGCAATCTGTTCCATTTCAGCTTCTTTCAGTGCCAATTCGCTCTCTTCAGTCGACCCTTTGTCCTCAGCTTCAGCAACGTCATTTCCCAAGGCCTGAGATTCCGGGGCCCTTTTCGTGGCGCCCTCCTCCTCGGCAACCTCCTTTGAATCTACCGAAGTTAAAGTGAGGCTTTCAGGGATTTTCAGCTCTTGGCCGACACGAAGGGCTGCAGAGTCACCAAGATTATTGTACTGAGCAATCATTGCAAATTTTCGGTAATCCCCATAGTAGCGCGCGGCCAATTCCGAAAGGGTTTCGCCGGGTTTTACCTTGTGGAGGATATGTCCCTTTATCACTATCCGCTTTCTGGCGGTTACCATCTCCCGCGCTTCTTCATGATCCGGATTCAGTCTTAATGCTGCCAAGAATTCCTTCCTTGCCAGGGCATATTTCCCTTTCTCTTGAAGACTCAGGCCGGCGTTATAACGTTTTTCCGCAGAAGACCGTATTTCATTTTCCAAACGAGTACACCCTTCAAGGGCCTCCTGATTGTCGGGATCGACTGTCACGGCAAGCTTGAGATTTTTCAGGGCGGCAACCCATTCTCCCGCCGCCTCATGATGTTTCCCCGCTTGAAGATATGCGTGTACCAGATCCGCCGTGTCAGAACGGTCATCCTTCACAGGGACTGCGCATCCATTGACCCACGCTGCAAAACAAACCAGAGCGATAAAAACCGGCAATTTTTCCAACATTGCTTCACCTTAGAGAAACAGCATGAAATGTGTCCAAATTTTTAATAAAATAGTCAATATCCCGTTCTAATAACTGACTCCTTCCCAGGGCCAGAGGATAAGCAAAGAATGGATTGCCCCCTCTTTTTACCGATAGACAGAGTCGATAGCCTGCCTTTTCACAGAGGTCTAATACCTTCTGATTATAAGCGCCGTAGGGAAACGCAAGGGAAATAGTATCCTGGTGTAGCTTTTCATCCGTAATTCTTTTTGACAAAACCAGCTCCTTCTCAATTCTCTCCAGATAGGCCTGTTCGGTCTCATCTTCTTGCATTTTTGTAAGGTTGCAATGGGACAACGTGTGGGAACCCACCTCAAAACCGTTTTTTTTCATCTCTTTGAGCTGCTCCCAGGTTACTGAACTCCCGGGAATGCCGATAAAATCCATATATACAAAAAGGGTTGCAGTAAAACCGTATTTTTTCAGTATCGGAAACGCGATATCATAAACCGATCGATAACCGTCGTCTATTGTTATAACTACCGCTTTCTCGGGTAAAGCGGTCCTGAATTCCAGAAAACCTATTAGGTCGCTCAATGGAATCACATGGTATCCCCTGTCTTTCAAGTAGGCCATCTGTTTATCAAAAACCTGTTTAGGGAGGCACAGGCTGGACTTGCAGCTTTCTGCGAAGGTGTGATAAACAAGGATCGGTACCTTCTGGTACCCGTTCACGGTGAGCCCACCTCTCCTCTGCTCTTTTAGAGGGATAACAATCCGTTGCCCTTTTTCATAGGGTATTCCCTGATTGTTCTCCGTTATAACCCACCCTCTTTTTGAATCACCCAGAAACCTCTGAGCCAGGCTTTCCGGCGTTTCGCCCCCTGTTAGCTCATAAATAACATAATCCTTCGATTGAAATAGCGCCGGTTTTTCATACGCCGTGTCGGGGGCCTTTGTATCCGTTTTTCCAGGTGCTGATCCCGTTGTGACACAGGAAGACAAGAACAGGAGGCACAAGCCGACAGCCAGATAAAAGATTCCTCCCCGCCGACTCTTATCGTACAACGTATCTCTACTTTCCATATCGAACCTCTGCCGTAAATTCCACTGCCACGGACCTAAACAAAAAGATCCTGGACGTTGAATTCTCATCCTTCAAGGTCTCAATCGCTATTATCCAACGACCCGGTACACCGTGATCGGTTTGGAATACCCTTTGACCATCTGGGGCGGCTCCTTTTCCAGATGAAAATCTCCTGTAAGACCCATTACGGTTTCTTCACTTGCAAGGATATCACACTGGATCTTTTTTGTAAGCCCCTCAATCCTTGAAGCCAGATTGACCGTTTCTCCGATAAGTGTATAAGAAAGCCGATCTTCACTCCCGGTATTTCCCGCCAAAACTATCCCAGTGTGGATCCCGATCCCATGTCTGAACGGGGCAAGCCCTTGTGTTGTCCTAATCTTATTCAATTCCTCAAGGACCGCTCTCATCTCAAGCGCAGCCATAATAGCCTTTTGAGCGTGATCTTCATATATCAGAGGCACACCGAACACTGTTTCAATTTCATCGCCGACATATTGAAGCACAAGACCGTTGTTTCTGCTGATGGCCTTCTGCATCGCGGTAAAGTATGATCTCAATCCCTTAACGACCTCTTCGGGAGTGTTTCCTTCAACATAAGGAGTGAAATCGCGAAGATCGCAGAAAAGAAGGGTAGCTATTCTCCTTTCTCCATCAAAGGGAATCCGACCCGAAAGGATCTCGTCTCTGATCTCCGGGGTCACGTACTTCCCAAAGGTCTCCCGGATCTTTTCTCTCTCTGAGAGGCCTTGGGCCATCTCATTAAAGGCTGAGGCAAGATCCCCGAGTTCGTCATTCCGTTTAAAATGAATCCGTTGATCAAAATCACCCGTGCCAAGCGCCCGGGTACTTTCCTGCAATTTTTTTATAGGCCTTGAAAAATAGATGCCGAATACAATACTTAAAAGAATCCCTATAACAATAATTACGAAAGTGATAACAAGTACATAGGCCTGAGCATGACGGATGCTCTCCAGAATCATTTTCTGAGAAATAACGAGACAGGCCCTGCCGATAGTTAATCCCTGATAAGAGATCGGGTTCTCAAAAAAAAATCTTTCCTCGCCACCCTCCATGAACCGACCTATTCTCGTATCGTTTTCATTCTCTTGGAAAGCCACCTCATTGGGAGGCGTGTATACTTTGCCGACTTTGTCAATGTTCGTGTGGGACCTAATGATATTTTTGTTATCCGCTATCAAGGCATAGACTATATGCTCGTTTTCCGAAATATCGTTCACAAGCCTAAACAGATCCAGTTCTTCCTCCCCTAACAGCTTATCAGCGGAATTGTTGGCGGCAATCCGGACCATGTTTTCTCCCAGGTTCATCAACTCCCGGGTGAATTGTTCCTTCTGCTTTCCCAGTATCAAATAGCTAATTGTGGAAATTACTAGAAAAATAAGGAGGGCCGAGAGAGTGGCGAGCTTGACGAAAATCGGAATTCTGAAATTCATGATCCCCTTAAGCGACATTTTCTTCCCCTGCTGCCCTTTTCCATTTATTCAGTATTTCTTTGCATCACCAGCGCATCCTGGCCTTGCGGGTAGAATCCCTTCTCGATCCCATATACGACGAAGCCATGCTTTCGGAAAAGCGCCTGACCGGGCAGGTTGTCCACGGCCGTATGGAGGGCCAGCCTTTCCACAAAGAGTTGATCAGCCTTTCGGATAATCTCTCCCACGAGGCGGTCCCCTACGCCGTGATTCCTTGCCCAAGGTTCCACTGCAACGGCCAGCAGCTCGGACGTCCGGGGTGAAACGGCTTGGCCAACGATTCTTTCCAGCATCGCGTACCCCGCGCTTCTCTTTCCCACAACAGCCACAAGTGCGAGGCCAATGCCCGAGAGAAACCAGCTCGGCAGCAGGTCTTCATAGGGACCATACTGCTGGAAGGCCTTTCGGCTCAGTGCCCGGATGAATTCCACGTCCGATGCTTCGGCAGGCCTGATGGCGATTTGGGCCTTCCGGGGGTGCCGTTTTCTACGATGCAAGGCATCTGAAGCGTGGCATCCCTCCACGGTCCTCCTGCTTAACGGTCTGGTTCGGGCCTGCCTCAGCCGGTCCATCCGTTTCTGTTCGCCATATTTCCCAAATCGTCCTATATTGCCCATGATGCTGGATTGATGATTGAAAATTGAAAATTGAAAAACGCCGGAAAAAATACGTGTGAACATGACAGAAATCTACATTTGTAGGCTATCATGGTATGTTATTGCCCCCTGTCTGTCCGGTCTACCCTTTCAGTGCTTTTTGTCATGCGCCCTTAAACGAAGGAGGATCCGCACTGGTTGAAAAATATTCGATGTTCAGTACTCAATATTCAATTTTGCGGTTCATCCGGGCCAGGTTCTTCCAAAACCTGCCGTGAACCCTGGCCGCCGTCGCCACGATTCTATCGACTGCCTCCTCTTCCGAACGGGTCAGGGCATGTTCAGGAAGGGGGTTTGAAACACCGGCCAGCTCCCTGATGACCGCCTTGACTGAGCTGCCGAGTCCCTTCAAATCATAGCCCCCTTCAAGGGTCATGACCACCCTCCCGCTGCAGCAGGCGTCGGCAATTTCCATGAGCGTTCGCGTCAACCTCCCAAATCCCTGCGATGTCACCCGCATCCCGCCCAGCGGATCATTTTCATGGATATCAAACCCGGCCGACACCAGGATCAGTTCAGGATCGAACTCCAGGGCGATAGGTTTCAGTATCCGATCGAATACCGCCGCATATTCCCCGTCGCTCTTCCCGGATGAAAGCGGCACATTCACGGTAAAGCCGTCTCCGCTCCCCCTCCCGATCTGTTCGGACGCGCCGCTGCCCGGATAATAGGGATACTGGTGGGTTGAAAAATAGAGGACGGACGGATCATCTTCAAAGGAATGCTGGGTCCCGTTGCCGTGATGCAGGTCCCAGTCCACCACCAGTACCCGTTTTATACCATGGGATGCCTGGGCATGCCTGGCCCCAACCGCCACGTTATTGAAGAGGCAAAAACCCATGGCCCGGCTCTGCTCTGCGTGGTGGCCAGGCGGCCTCACCAGGGCAAAGGCATTGTCCATCTCTCCGGATACGACCGCAGATACGGCCTCGCAGACCCCCCCGGCGGCCAGGAGCGCGGCCTCGCACGATCCCTCCGAGACCGCCGTATCCGGGTCCAGAGACCGGTATCCCTTTCCGGCCGTGCCCAGGATCATGTCCACGTACCGGGCTGAGTGGATCCGAAGGAGTTCGTCCCTCGTAGCCCGTCTCGCAGGCAGATCCACAAAAACCCCCTCCATATCACGGTCATTCAGCATGGAATAAATGGCCTTCAACCGTTCAGGTCTCTCGGGGTGCCATTTGCCCGGCAGATGATCCAGGTACCTTTCATCCTTTACAATAGCTGTCTTACGCATTCTGACGACCCCCTCATATTATTTTGCCTCATGTGGACGGACCCGGACAGATACGGCAACAACATAGGACAAGATACATTCAACTGCACACGCCAATAGGTTTTAAGAAAGTGCCCGATGGGAAAACTTTAGGGAAAAGGACCTATTATGTCAACAGCGAAGTTGCCCCTCATTTCCCGGACCAGACCGAATGTCCCGATTTTGAGGGCGGCGTTACAGCAATTCTCATTTTGGCTTGTGCACAGACTTAATAGGTTTGTAGTGGGGCCATGAGGCCCTCAAATCACCTTACGGCGACACTACAAACAGGACATGCGGAATATCTGAATCGCAAAATGAGAATTGTTGGCGGCATTAGAAACCGCTTGCAAAAATACCCTGCTTTGATGATATAGTTTCCCCAACACCAAAAACGCTCTTATGTGACCGGAAACAGGGTGAACAGATGGTTTTCAACTGGCTGCACATGGCCATCCTGGTCTTTTTTGCTGCGGGGTTCCTGATGGCCGGGGCCGCGCTGACCACGGCCTATCTCATATCTCCCAGGGCGAAAGACGACCGAATGAAAACGCCTTACGAGTGCGGTATCGCCCCCCTTGGAGAGGCCAGGGCCAGCTTTCACATCAACTACTATGTCTACGCCCTCGTTTTTCTGGCCTTTGAAGTGGATGTCCTCTACCTCTTTCCGGTCGCCCTTTTTTATTCCGATGCCGCCGGCATATCGGCCTTTATCAAGTTGTTCATCTTTCTCTCTGTCCTTGCCCTGGCGGTCCTCTATTTCTGGGCAAAAGGCGTATTCAGGTGGCCCAAAAAAATATCATAACCCCGGCCGGGCATCCGGTGGATCCCCCTCTCCTCCGGTTGGAGCTGGCCGAGAACATCCTGAATGTCTGCCGTTCCATGTCCCTGTGGCCCATGACCTTTGGCCTTGCCTGCTGCGCCATTGAGATGATGGCCGTCGGCATGGCCCGGTTCGACATTGCCCGGTTCGGCGCGGAGGTGTTCAGGCCCTCTCCCCGCCAGTCAGACCTCATGATCGTGGCAGGCACCGTAACCAAAAAAATGGCGCCCTCCGTTGAACTCCTTTATGAACAGATGCCGGCCCCTAAATGGGTCATTGCCATGGGCAATTGTGCTATTTCAGGGGGGCCTTTCAAATTCGAGGGACAGTACGCGATTATGGAAGGTGTGGATCAGATCATACCGGTGGATGTCTATGTCCCCGGCTGTCCGCCGCGTCCCGAGGCATTGCTGGAGGGGCTGTTCCAGCTCCAGAAAAAAATCACCGGGAGGCGCTGGTGGCCCGAGGCGTCGGAGGGGGGGCGCGCATGACTCCGGCGTGGATGGAGGGCCTCACAGCCCGGTGCAGGGGCAAGGCGGATTATGACAAGACCGGGAACACCTGGTCTGTTTTTCTTCTGCCTGAGGAGTTGGAAAAAGCGGCCGGACGTCTCTATGAGGGTGAGTTTTTCCTGGAAGATATCGCCGGCATGGACAGCGCGGACGGAATCGTGGCCGTCTACCATTTCGACCACTTTTCCCGGCCGGGCCGTATAGCCCTTTATGTGGCTGTTCCCCATGAAACGCCTGAAATCCCGTCCATCAGCCCTATTTTCAGCGGGGCCGCGTGGCACGAGCGGGAGTGTCACGATTTTTTCGGCATACGCTTTGCCGGCCACCCTGAACTGAGCCCCCTGCTGGTGCCGGAAAATATGGACGGGCATCCCCTCCTAAAGGAGGAGGGAGCCAGGTCCTCACTGAAAGAGCTGCTTGACCCGGGCGACATTGTAGACAGGGATCCCGGCTTTGAGCTCTTCCTGAAGGGACCGCCCCGGGAAGCGGCAGGCGGAGAAGTGGATACTGTGAGTGAAGATCCCATGAAACCCGATGTCCATGTAGAATCATGAAAACACCGCCCAAGAGATGGCATGTCTCATCCGGTTCAGGGTCAGGGGATCGGGACACCCTGACCCTCAACATGGGGCCCCAGCACCCCTCCACCCATGGCGTCCTCCGCATTGTGCTTAAACTTGACGGCGAATACATCCTCTCTGCCGAGCCGGTCATCGGCTACATCCACCGCATGCACGAAAAAATGGCCGAGACGCGGACCTGGGTCCAGTATATCCCCAACATGGGACGGGTGGACTACCTGAACGCCATGGCCTGGAACTGGGCCTACGTGGGGGCAGTGGAACGGCTGGCCGGGATCCAGGCCCCGGAACGGGCCGAATATATCCGCATCATCGTATCCGAACTGAATCGCATCTCGTCGCACCTGGTCTGGTGGGGGGCCTACCTCCTGGATTTAGGGGCCTTCACCCCCATCATGTACGGATTTGAGGACCGGGAGATGATCCTGGATCTGCTCCAGGACCTGACCGGATCGCGGCTCACCTACAGCTTTTTCAGGGTGGGCGGGGTCGCGGCAGACGTTACGGATGGATTCCTGGATGGGTGTCGGACCTTTGTGGGCCATATGCGGGACCGGCTCCCCATGTACGACGACCTGGTCACCAAAAACATCATCTTCCGCCGACGCTGCGAAGGGATCGGCATCCTCCCGCTTGAGATGTGCCGGCGGTACGGCGCCACCGGGCCGGTGGTCAGGGGATCCAATGAGCCCTACGATGTGCGCCGGGCCGAGCCCTACTCGGTCTATGACCGGTTCCGGTTTCAGATACCCGTGGATCCGGACGGGGACGCCATGGCCAGGTATCGGGTCCGTATGGCCGAGATCAGGGAGAGCCTCAACATCGTGGAACAGGCCGTGGCCCGCCTGCCCGATGGCGATGTTATGGCAGCAGGCGCACCCAAACCGAGATGGGCGCCCCCCAAGGGGGAGGCCTATTTTGCGGTAGAGGGGGCACGGGGCAAGATTGGGGTCTATGTGGTCAGCGACGGCAGCCGCAAGCCGTATCGCGTCAAGCTCCGATCCCCCAGTTTTTCAAACCTGAGCCTCTTTGCCGAACTGGCCCGCGGGACCCTTTTCTCCGATGCCGTTTCCATCCTGGGGAGCCTGGACCTGGTCATTCCCGAGATCGACAGGTGAAACAAAAGAGGGTGAGAACCTGGGAATTTTCAGTACAACTGCTTATCCGGAATTCTGGGTATCCCTCTGCTTTTTCAAGCTATCCAGTCAGCAAACTGCAAAAACCTGGACTTTTCAGCGTCAAGGGAAAAACACTTGTTCGCCGATTAACAAGTTGACATACCCCATAAAAAATCGTACGATATAGCGTACGCTAAATATGGAGGTATAAACAATGTCTATCCTTACAGCTACCGAAGCAAGAAAACGGCTCTATACCCTTGTCGATGATGTAGCGGAGTCCCATGATCCAATCCAGATTGTTGGGAAACGAAACTCAGCTGTCCTCGTTTCTGAAGAAGACTGGAGAGCCATCCAGGAAACATTATACCTGTCATCGATACCGGGAATGAGAGAATCCATTCTCGATGGTTTGAAAACTCCCATTGAAGCGTGTGAAGAGGAGCTTGATTGGTGAGTTGGCGTCTGGTTTACACAAAACAAGCCAAAAATGATGCGAAGAAACTCTCCCGTTCTGGTTTAAAGCCAAAAGCTGAGCGACTACTCGATATCCTTAGAGAGGATCCCTATCGCTCACCGCCCCCATATGAAAGATTGGTTGGCGATCTGGCCGGCGCTTGTTCGAGAAGAATCAATATCCAGCATCGAATGGTTTACCAAATCCTCGATGGCATCAAGATGGTTAAGGTGATTCGCATGTGGACCCATTATGAGCAATAGCCACTATTGAAATCAAGCCGCCTGAAATCAAGACGGTACAAGAGAGACTCAATGTCTCGCAACATGATTTTGCACTGATGATAGGGGTTAGTGTGCGAACCCAGCAGAATCGGGAGCAGGGCAGGAGAAAACCTGAAGGGCCGGCTAAAGCATTGTTGCGCATCGCCGCAATGAATCCCGCGCTGCTGTTCTTGATGCCTTGCATGCAGAATAAGCCGGCCAACAATTGCGTCACCGCGGTTGTGAGTTCCGCTCGCGCTCAAACCTGACCCTCTTTGCCGAACTGGCCCGCGGAACCCTTTTCTCCGATGCGGTCTCCATCCTGGGGAGCCTGCACTTGTTCATTCTGGAGATCGACAGGTGATAGCAAGGATGGTGAGAAACCGGGAATTTTCAGTATGGCAGCTTATCCGGAATTCTGGATATCCCTTGCTTTTTCAGGCTTCCAGTTGGCAAACTGCAAAAACCTGGACTTTTCACCGTCAAGCAAAAAACATCGGTGGGGGTTATTCAGAGACTATATACTAATTTGATGGGTCCGGCGCTTCGCGTCGAACCCATCGGGGTGCGGGTGGCCCCGGCCGCCGTGCGGTATGATGATTTTGAAAGAATAGTATAGAATGATAGGAATACAAAGGAGGAAAAAATGACCACTACAGATAATATTTTAAAGGAGGCATTAACCCTTAGCCCCTCCGAAAAGGCACAACTCATCGATAAGCTGATTTTCACTCTTGATAAGTCTGACAAGGAACTTGATGAATTATGGGCAAGAGAGGCTGAGGATAGGATTGATGCCTATGATCAAGGAAAAATCAAGGCGATATCCTTAGAAAATGTTCTTCAGACGCACCTCTCAACCTGAGCATTAATCCCAAATGGAGTTGGTGAATTATGGCTATCTCATTCGATGATATTGAAAATGCGTTCCTTTTTGTCAGCATGGATCACCAATACATGCATAACGCCTATTTATGCAGGGAAACCGGAGAGATATTCTACACTTCGGAAATGGGTGATTCGGATGAACTTCCGGAAGACATTGACGATCCGGAGAAATATATATCCATCCCACACAAAAATGACCTCGACCTCGGCAAGGCCCTGGTAATTGAATTTACATCGAAATATTTACCTGAAGAGTTGGATACGGTGTCCTCAATCTTTCGGCGCAAAGGTGCATATTCAAGATATAAAGACCTACTGGAAAGCAAGGGCGCCCTTGAGGATTGGTACAAATTTGAAAACGAACGGCAGGAGGCCGCACTTAAAGAATGGTGCCGGGAAAATAACATAGAGATAGAAGGTTGACAAATGGGGACTGGACCTGGTTATTCCGGAGGTCGACAGGTGAAAGGAAAGAGGGCGAGAAACCAAGAAGTCTGACGCATCACCTTGGGCCATGAAAAGGGAGCTATAACATGAAGGTATTCACAGCATTGGTGGAAAAGTGCCCGGACACAGGCCGTTATGTCGGCTATGTCCCGGGTTTCCCGGTGGGCCCATAGCCAAGGCGAAACGCTGGATGAACTCAACAAGAACCTGAAAGAGGTCATCGAGATGCTCTTTGAAGATGGCTTCCCTAAATTGGAGGCTGAATTTGTTGGGATTCACTCACTTTTGAGGTGAGGTGTTTCTTCTTGAATCTCCTGAGGTCCAACACATCAAAGGTATATGCCCGCCCCGCCTTACAGGCGGTTAAACGGCCATTCTTGACCCATCTTCTCAGGGTTACCGCTGAGATGCCGAGATATTCTGAAGCCTGGTTTAGATTAAAGGGTTTTCTTGCAATGTCGTCCTGCCACTGCTTCAGGTCCAGAATTTCAGGAGAATCGGGATGAGCGCCCATGATTCCATAGTGTATAATGTGATGGGCCAGTTTTTCCTTTTCTTCCTCTGGGAGAAGATAGATTGACTGGATCACTTTTTCTGCTGTCTGCATGTTTACCTCCCGGCCTCTTTAAGATATTTCTTGAAATCCCTGTAAAAATTTTCATGAGGGCCTGCCTGATACAGTACAAGAGAATCGTTTTCAACTCGATAGGCCATCAAGGTCAGTTGCCGGCCCATGCTGAATTTGTACACATGAATGCCCTCCAGGTCGCCTTTTTTGGATTCACCTATTTCCGTATTCGCTAATACATCTTCCACCGCATCCAGAACAACCTGCTGAAGGTGCCGTGGAAGCTTCTTCACATATTTCCTGAATGGCGGCATCTGAAAAATGTTCATGCTATATTTTTATCATTACTTATCATACCTTGTCAACAGTCTGTTCGAATAAGGGGATATCCTTTCCCCTGACGCTTCGGAAAGGGGGGGATTCCGCATTTCATCACTGACCGGGACAATGCTGGCCTCTTTTTTACACTTGCCCCGAGATAAGTTGGTGTAGTATCCATAGTTATCCCGCCAGCCGGGCTGGGATGCTGGAATGCGGAGAAGCTGAAAGCTGAAGGAGATTTATGTGTGGATGGAGGATGCTGGGCTCTGGTTTTCCTGACTTCTGATCTCCGACTTCTGATCTCTGGCTTTTGATGCTGGACGGATGAGTGACGAGCATCTCTATCCCTTGCGCCTAACGCCTTGTGCCTATTTTTTTGGATAACACCCTATGAATCGGATATGGGAATCTGTGGAGAGGATTGAGGCATACCATATGCCTCTGGAGCTGCTCCCGTTTGTACGCATCATTATCGGCGTGGTGGCCATCGCCCTGTTTGTGTCGGTGAGCGCCATGTTCCTGGTCTACCTGGAACGCAAGGTGGCTGGCCATATCCAGAGGAGGCCGGGGCCATTTGAGGTGGGACCCCACGGCATCTTGCAAACCCTGACCGACTCCCTCAAACTCCTGAGCAAACAGCCCTCCAGACCCTATGGATCCGACGGGCTCCTCTTCTGGCTGGCCCCCATGATCGCCTTTATCCCCATACTTCCCATGTTTGTCCCGATCCCCTTCGGTCCCATCTTGACAGGCTCGCACGCCAACTTGGGGCTCCTCCTCATCCTGGCCTTCGGCGGTATGAACGTCCTGGCCGTGTGCATGGCCGGGTGGGGGTCCCACAACAAATGGGCCCTCCTGGGCGCGGCCCGGTCCGTGGCCCAGTCAGTGGGTTATGAAGTTCCCCTTCTCATGTCCCTTTTGGCAGTGGCGCTCATGACCGGCAGCCTGAATCTCTCCGAGATCGTGACGCGCCAGGGGACCTGGCCCTGGGAGTGGAACCTCTTCACCCAGCCGGTGGCCTTTTTTGTCTTTTTCGTCTGTTCGGTCGCCGAGACCAACCGGGCCCCCTTTGATCTCCCCGAGGCGGAGAGTGAATTGACCGCAGGCTATCATACGGAATATACAGGCATGGGCTTCGGCCTCTTCTTTCTGGCCGAATATGCCGAGATGATCGTGGTATGCAGCGTGGCCACGGCCCTCTTTCTGGGGGGCTGGCAGGGGCCGGTCGTGCCGGGCTTCTGGTGGTTTCTGATCAAGGTCTACCTCCTCCTGCTCCTGATAATGGGGTTCCGATGGACCTATCCGCGGCTCCGGTTCGATCAGCTCCTCAACCTCAACTGGAAGTGGCTCTTGCCGCTATCTCTTATTAACCTGATGGTAACGGCTCTGGTGATGAAGATGTAATGGGGTGATGGATTTGGCAAAACAACATTGTGAACGCGGAGCTCGGAACGCGGAACATGGGAAACTGAAAACAACTTCATGACAACTTCATGACAGCGAAGCGAATGACGGGTGCTCTGAAACAGATCTGGAACGATGTGGCGGGATTGTGGAGCCTGGTGGTGGGACTGAAGGTGACGGGGTCCTATTTCTTCAGGCCTCAGGTCACGGTCCACTATCCCCGGCGCACGGTGGACAACCTGGCCTCTTTCCGGGGGCCCATCGAACTGGCCCCCAACCCGGATGATCCCGACAGGCCCCGGTGCATTGCGTGCATGACCTGCGTCACCGTCTGTCCGGGAGGGTGCATCTCCGTGGCCAAACAGAAGAAGACCGAGGGATCGACTCCCGGGAGGCCGGATGCAGATGCAGGGACCGAGGACAAAGCCGCCTTGAAAAAGGCCCCAAAGGGACCGTCCCGTTTTATTTACGACTATACCCTGTGCAGTCTGTGCGGCCTCTGCGCAGAAAACTGCCCGGTGCACGCCCTCAGGTTTTCCAACCGCGCATACCTGGCAGGCACGGACAAAAACGAGTTCGTCTTTGATCTGCTTGAACAATTTGCCGAAGCACAAAAAACACAGGAGACAGGAAGGATAATCAGCCAACAATCTGATGGTCAATAAAAGGCTTACGCCTAAACTCCGGATGAAGGGTTTCATAGTGTTCGCCTATAATTATTTTGTCCTAAATTATTTTGCGATGAATCATTTTTGGCATTTTCAACTTTAGCTCACTTTAGTCACTTCCTCCGGGGGTACTCCATGGAACTTATGGCGAAAGTCGCCTTTGGCCTCTACGCCTTCATGATTATGGGGGGTTCGGTAATGGCCGTGGCCGCGACCAGCCTCGTCCGGGCCCTGGTGGGTCTGGTGGCCGCCATGTTCGGGGTGGCCGGAATGTATCTCCTCTTGGCCGCCCCCTTCATCGCCTTCATGCAGATCCTTATTTATGTGGGCGGAGTCTCTGTGCTCATCTTTTTTGCGATCATGTTCACCCGGCCGGGCCCTGGCGGAACCGCGCCCCGGCCCCATCCGTTCCGCAGAGGGCTCCAGGCCATACTGGCCATGCTCGTGCCCGGCCTCATCCTGGCCACAGTCATTTTGAAGCATCCGCCCGAGAGTTTTCTCATCCCCGAAAATATCGGGCCCGCCCTCCTGGGAAAGGGGATGCTGTACCATTATCTCCTCCCCTTTGAACTCATCTCCGTGGCCCTTTTCATTGCCATGGCCGGGGCCGTGCTCCTGGCCTGGCACAAGTGGGGGGAAAAATGAACCCGCTGGCCCTGTATCAGATGGTGGGTCTTTTCATGCTGGCCGTTGGACTCGGCGGCCTCATATGGCGGAGGACCCTGGTGGGGATGATCATCTCTCTGGAGCTGATGCTGAACGGGGCCGGGCTTTCCATTGTGGCGGCGGCCCAGCTCACCCCGGCCAATGCGATCCTGGGCCAGTTAGGGGCCCTCTTTGTCATGGGGCTTGCCGCGGCAGAAGCCGCCCTGATTCTGGCCATCGTCCTGATCGTGGTCAAACGCTTTCACACGTCGGACGCGGGCGATATCTCGCAATTGAGGGGGTAAATCGATGACGCCTGATCCCCACATCATCACCAGCGCACGTCCCCTCATACCGGTGGCCATTGCCTTTGCCTCGCCCTTTATCATCCGCCTCCTGGGGAGAGATCCGAACCGCCGCGAGGCCGCCTCCTTTGTCTGCAGCAGCCTCACCTTTCTGGCGGTCCTCTTCATGGCCCCCGCCATCCTCAAGGGGACGATCTATCAATTCACCTTATTCCACATCCTCCCCGGCATCACCATCTCCCTGTGCGCGGACGGGCTCAGCATGGTCTTCGCCATCGTCTCCTCGTTTTTATGGATATTCGCCACCAGCTACAGCATCGGCTACATGCGCACCCTCAAAGAGCATGCCCAGACCCGCTATTATGTCTGTTTCGGGGCCGCCATCTTCGGGGCCCAGGGGGTGGCCTTTGCCGGCAATGTCCTGACCCTCTATCTCTTCTATGAGATCATCACCATGGTCACCTATCCGCTGGTGGCCCACCACCAGGACAGGGAAGGCTATGCCGGGGGCCGGAAGTACCTGGTCTATCTGGTGGGGAGTTCCAAGCTCTTTTTTCTTCCGGCCCTGGTCCTGACCTATCTCCTGTGCGGGACCCTTGACTTCCGGTTAGGGGACATCCAGCGAGGGATCTTTCCGCCGGACGCCCATCCGGGCCTTGTGATGACGACCTATGTCCTCTTCATCGCCGGGCTGGCCAAGGCGGCCATCATGCCGCTTCACAACTGGCTCCCCTCGGCCATGGTGGCCCCCACGCCGGTCTCGGCCCTGCTCCACGCGGTGGCCGTTGTCAAGGCAGGGGTCTTTTCCGTCTGCCGGATCATCCTCTCCTGTTTCGGCCTGGACGCCATGCAGACCCTGGGCCTGGGACTCCCCACCGCGTGTGCGGCCGCATTTACGGTCATCATCGCGGCCCTCATCGCCATGACCAAGGACGACATCAAGGCCCGGATCGCCTACTCCACAGTGAGCGAACTCTCCTTTATCGTCATGGGGGTGGCCATGCTGACCCCGGACAGCATGGAGGGGGGCATCTCGTTCATCGCCCACCATGCCTTTCCCAAGATCACCCTCTTTTTCGCGGCCGGCGCCGTATTCGTGGCCACGGGCACCCGGAGCATCCGCCTCATGCAGGGACTAGGAAGGCGCATGCCCTGGACCTTCGGGGCCTTTGCCCTGGCCAGCCTCTCATTTATGGGCCTCCCCCCGGTCGCCGGGTTTGTGAGTAAATTCTATATGGTGACCGGGGCTGTCGCAGCAGACATGACGCTCTTCATCTGGGTCATCCTGGTCAGCACCCTGCTGAACCTGGCCTATCTGGGCCCGGTGGTGTACAAGGCCTTTTTCCTGGCCCCGGCCGAGGGCGTGGACATGAGTCAATACGCCGAGGCCCCGCGCACCATGGTCATCCCCATGATGGCCGCGGCCATCATCTCGCTCTTGCTGGGGATCTATCCCCAGGCCTTTTTAAACTTTGTGGATGTGTTCGGGGGGTTTTAGGGATGGGTTACCCGTTATCGAGCATCTTTCTCCATCCGGGGGCCGGCTTCATGGCCCTGGCCTTCCTCCTCCTCTTTCTCCGAGGCGGCCTATGGCGATGGCTCCTCTTCATCCCGCCCATAGCGGCCCTGGTGCTGATTGTGACCCTGGAGCAGGGAAATCACTGGGTGGTCCCCTATCTGGGTCAGAAACTTGTCCTGGGACGGGTGGACCGCCTCTCCCTCCTCTTTACCGGGCTCTTCGCGGTTGAGTCCCTGATCTGTACGCTCTACGCCTTTCATGTGAAGGAAAAGGCCCATCACATGGCCTCCCTCTTTTATGTGGCCTGTGCGTTCGGCGCGATCCTGGCCAAAGACTACTGGTCCCTTTTCATCTTCTGGGAACTCATGACGGTCTCCTCCACCTTTCTCATCTGGCTGAACCGGACCCCGGCATCCACCGCGGCCGGGTTCGGTCACCTGATGGTTCTCACCATCGGGGCACTCTCTCTCCTGGCCGGGATCCTGCTGCGATATCAGGCCGTGGAGTCCTTTGCCTTTGATCCGGCGGATGCCGCCCTGATGCGGCACTACGACTGGCTCATCCTTACGGGCTTCTGCATCACCGCCGCGGTCGTCCCGCTCCATGCCTGGCTGACCGAGGCCTATCCCGCGGCTACCCTGCCGGGCGCCGTCTTCCTCTCCGTCTTCACCACAAAGACTGCCATCTACGCCCTGGCCCGGTGTTTTCCGGGCCTCGACATCCTGACGGTCCTGGGGACCATCATGGCCCTTTACGGCATACTGTACGCCATCCTGGAAAGGGACATCCGGCGGATGCTCTCCTATCTCATGGTTTCCCAGATCGGCTTGATGCTGGCCGGGATCGGCATGGGGACGCCCATGACGCTGAACGGCGCCCTGGCCCAGGCCTGGGCCCACACCTTTTCAAACGGCCTCCTCTTCATGGCCGCCGGGTGCCTCATCACGGTCTCGGGAAAGGAAGACCTCGTGAGCGCGGGAAGGTCGGGCAGGGTCCTCCCCCTGGTCATGATCGCCTATCTGATCGGGGCGCTTTCCATCTCGGCCGCGCCCTTCTTGAACGGCTTTGTCAGCACGCCCATGATCCTCTATGGGGCCATGGAAGGTGGACGACCCGTAATCTCCATCCTCCTGGGCATAGCGGTCCTGGGGGGCTTTGCAGCCGCATGCCTCAGGCTCGTCGACGCGGCCTGGGGGACCGGATCGGCCGAGACCGGGCGGCCCACTCCCCTGCCCGGCAACATGGTCGCGGCCCTGGGCATGGGATCGGCCCTGTGCGTGATCCAGGGGATATTTCCGGGGACCCTCTACCGGCTCCTCCCCCTTCCTGTGGCGTATCATCCCTACACTGTCTGGAACATCCTCCTCGCACTGGTCTTGTTGGGCCTTGTCGTGCTCGGGTTTGTTGCCATCCGGCGCTTCCTGCGACCGCGGCGAGACCGCACCCCGGATGTGGACCGGATCTACCGAATGGTCGCGAGCGCGGTGGTGCGTCTTATCTGCAGGCCCCTGGCCGCCATCGACGCCCGGTGGTCCGAGGTCTACAGGAAGGTGGGCCTGCGCGGCCTCCTGGGGGTGGCAACCGGCGCCAGATGGTTTGACCAGAAAGGGATCGATACAATGGTGGACGGTGCGGCCCACGCCGTCAGGGGGGTGGGCGGCGTGTCCGCCAGGATGCAGTCAGGCCGACTTCAGGATCAGTTGGCCTGGATGGCCGTCCTGGCATTGGGCCTGTTTGCCCTGATCTGGTTCTGGTTTTAACGAGGCGGCTATGCAGGGAACCCATTTTCCAGTCCTTACCATCCTCATCGGCTTCCCCATTCTGGGGTGCCTGGGCCTCTTTTTCATTCGACGGCCGCAGCATGTCCGGGTTTTTTCCCTTGTGATCTCGATCGTGGAACTCCTTCTGGCCGCGCCCCTCCTCGGCTTCAGACTCGACACCCCGGATTTCCAGTTTGTCGAGCAGCTCCCATGGGCCCCTGCGTGGGGGATCACCTATCATGTGGGACTGGACGGGATCAGCGTCCTCATGGTGGGGCTGACCCTGATCATCTTTCCCCTCTGTATCCTCTGCTCCTGGTCATACATCTCCCGGCGCATCAAGGAATTTCATTTCTGCCTCCTCTTCCTCTCGTCCGCCTGCGTGGGGGTCTTTTCGGCCCTTGATCTGGTCCTCTTCTACCTCTTCTGGGAGGCGATCCTCATCCCCATGTATCTCCTCATCGCCGTATGGGGGGGGCCTCATCGACAGTATGCGGCCCTCAAGTTTATCCTCTACACCTTGGCCGGGAGCGCCCTCCTCCTGGTGGCCCTCATCGCCTTCCGGATCGAGGGGGGGACCTTCTCTATTCCGGAACTCATGACGCGATCCTTTCCCTATGATTTTCAGTGCTGGACCTTCCTGACCATGGCCCTTGCCTTTGCGGTCAAGGTCCCCATGTTTCCCTTCCATACCTGGCTCCCGGCCGCCCACGTGGAGGCCCCGGCCGCGGGGAGCATCATCCTGGCCTCCGTCCTTCTGAAGATGGGGACGTATGGATTTCTCAGGTTCTGCCTCCCCCTTACCCCGGCAGCCAGTGAGACCTTCGCCCCCCTGATAATCGCTATCTCCATTGCATCCATTTTATATGGGGGCGCCGTAGCCCTGGGCCAGACAGACATCAAAAAGATCATCGCCTATTCGTCCATCGGCCACATGGGATTCGTCACCCTGGGGATCTTTGTTCTGAACCTCCACGGCAGCCAGGGCGCCTTGTTTCAGATGGTGAACCACGGGATTACCACGGGGGCCCTCTTCATGATGGTGGGGGCCATTTACGAACGGAGCCACAGCCGGGAGGTCGCCGACAATCAGGGCCTGGGCAAATATCTCCCTGCCTTTATGGGCTTCTGGGGGCTCATGGCCTTTTCAAGCTTTGCCTTTCCAGGCACCAACAACTTTGTGGGCGAATTCCTGGTATTGACGGCCGCCTTTGAGAGGAACCTCTGGGTCGGCGCCCTGACGGTTCCGGGGGCGCTGTTGGCGGCGGCCTATATGCTCCGCCTGACGCAAAGAATGGCCTGGGGCGAACCGGCGAGCCCTAAGGGATGGAAGGACCTCAGGATCCGGGAATGGATATCTCTCCTGCCGCTGGCATTCCTGGTCCTCTACATCGGTCTCGCGCCCACCCTCTTTTTCAAAGTCATGAATCCAACGCTCGGCCACCTGATGTCCGGGTTCAAGGCGCAAGGCATATCCGCACACGTCTCAACGGCCGAGAAGCCTGCCCTGCCGGTTGAAGCAGCCGTCAAGACAGATATAGAAGAGAGGCAGGGGCCATGACCGTAGAATTCAGACTCGAATGTGTGATCCCCGAATTGTACCAGCTCCTCCTCATAGGGGCCCTCTTTGGCCAGAGCATCGCCGGTGGAAATCGGATCCCCAGTGCACCCCGCTGGGTGCCGTTGCTGGCCGGGGTCGGCGTCGTCATCTCTGTGATCTCACTGAATCTGAGGGGCGTCCTCTTTTCAGGGTCCTACCAGGTGGACCACCTCTCGCAGTTCTTCAAGATGACCGTCTCCCTGGGATTTGCCGTATCAGTCCTCAATGCCGTGCGCCAGCCCACCCTGGACAGGGACAAAGAGACGGAATACTTCCTTTTTATGGCCCTCTCTGCCTGGGGGCTCATGCTCCTCTCCTCCACGGTGGAGCTGATCAGCATCTACCTGGCCCTGGAGGTGGCCTCCTTCAGCCTCTTTCCCCTGGTGCCGCTCCGATCCGAGGACAAAGGCGCCGTCGAGGCCGCCATCAAGTACATCTTTTTCGGGGCAGCGGCAACGGCCATCGGCCTTTTGGGATTCTCCTACATCCTGGCCGGCCAGCACACCAGCTATCTGGCCGACCTGGCGCAAAAACCGTGGGCCTGGTCCCAGGCCCCCATGGCCGTCACGGGACTGACCCTCTTCCTCTGCGCGATCCTCTTCAAGCTGGCCCTCTTTCCCTTTCACTTCTGGGCCCCGGACGTGTACCAGGGCAGCAGCAACGAGACCGCGGCCTATATCTCCACATTGCCCAAGGTCGGGGCCGTGGTGATCCTGGTCCGATTCGCCTCCCTGCTCAAGCCGGGACTGGAGATCACCACCATCCTGGCCGTGCTGGCGGCCCTCTCCATCACCTACGGAAACCTTGCCGCCCTGGTTCAAACGGATATCAAACGTCTGTTGGGGTATTCGGCCATTGCCCACGCAGGCTATGTGATGATCGGCCTGATACCGGGAACAGCCGAGGGGACGGCTGCGGCAGCCTTCTACATCTTTATCTATGTCCTGATGAATTTTGCCTGCTTCTGGGTGGTCTGCAGGCTGTCGGCAGACGGGAGAAACCTGGAATTAAATGACCTGAACGGCCTTCATGAGCGGTCCCCCGGCCTTGCCCTGGTCCTGGCAGTGGGGGCCGTGGCCCTGGTGGGTCTGCCCCCCACAGCCGGATTCATGGGAAAGCTCTTTCTCCTGACAGCCGCATGGGATCATGGGTACAACTGGCTGATCGTGGTCGCGGCCCTCAATGTGGCCGTCTCCATCTATTACTATCTCAACCTGGTGCGTCACGCCTACACCCAGGAGGCCCCCGATCCGGCCCCGGCCCCCATTTCCCATCCTCTCTTCAGCGTGTTCTGGGGCGCGTGTCTGGCCGCCCTTGTCATCCTTTTTGGTATTTTGCCCGGCCTGGTATTCAGGTTTGTCCTCCCGCCAGCATAGGCATCATCTTCTCAGATCCACGCCTCTTTTTATGGTCAAGGAATCGTCTCCATTGAAGCAAATGCAGGTTCATGAAGGGGGATCAGGATATCCCCTGCCCTCTTGATTTTCATCATGATGTCATAGGCCTCATATACGTTGACAGGGGTCCCGGGAGGGATCACCTCCATTTCCATGGCCTTGATCTGTATGGGCGGATCGAAATTCTCTTGAATCACGCAGAAACCCGTGATGACCGCCTTGCCGCCGGGGGTGTCGATCAAAAGGGTCAACCCGCCCTCTGTATGGACGGGCGTATGAACGGCAACGATGCCAGGGGCGATTTCCCTGTCCCCGGCGATGGTTCGAATCTGCCCGTTTTCTTCCACATCTTCGATATAATCCACCAGGTAGCGGTAATCCAGGGGATGGGGATGGTGAATGGTTTCCATCTCCTTTTTGTGGACGTAGATCTCCGCATTTTCACACTTGTAGTCGTTTTCACAATGGTCGTTGTGGAGATGGGTGTGGATGACCATGTCGATATCCCCCGGGGCCAGGTCCCAGCGGGCCAACCCTTCTTCAAAGGTATAAATTTTCCCATGGATGGCCCGTTCCCTGGCCTCTGATTGAACCGGGTTCATCTCGCCCGTATCCACGAGGATCTTCCGGTCGCCCCCCTCCAGGTACCAGGCGTATATCGGAATGGTATATTCCCCTCCCATCCCCCATTGATAGGTCATCATGCTCTTGTCAAAAACCTTGGTTCCCATGACGATGGGATGAATCTTATACATCTGGTCCTCCCTTGTCGCACCCCTTATAAAAGTCCTGTGGGGTCATCTTTGAGAATGTCTCTTCCAATACGTTCAACGCGGTTTCCAAACCGTCCCTAGGGCTGGGACGAATCACGGCAAGCCAACATGTAACGATAGCCATATTCAATAACCGGCTCCTTCTTCTGATTGGTAACCTTGCACCTGATTCCAGCAAAACCCATACCCGGTTTGGTTTCGGATCGTTTAAGGTCAACCCACCAGGCCTCTACAGAAAGCACGTCGCCCGGTCTTACCGCATTGAACATCCTGACCTCATCCATACCGACACCACTAAGAATCGCCGTGTCGCCCTGTGCCTCCACCACTGCGCGGGTACAAGCGGAAAGGGTGTGGAGTGAGGAGGCGATAAGACCGCCGAAGAACGATTCCTTTGCAACATTCTCATCTGTGTGAAACGGCTGGGGATCGAATCTCTTCCCGAATTCAATGATGTCTTCCCGGGTTATGACAACGTCTTGACAATGAAGGGGTTCACCTTCCGTAATATCTTCAAAATACCTTCTTGCCATGTTTCCCTGTGGCCTCCGCCCTACGCCTTTCGCAGCCATCCGGTGCAGGTTAGGCAGCCGGCTGTCTTTCATTCGGTCATTTCGTAGCCCGACGATTGCGGTGCCGTAAGGCCGCCAGCAAACCGACGGCCGCCACGACCGCGAAAACTGCACCTGCCACAAACGGGGCCGATGCCCCGAAAGAGCTCCATAGAAAGCCCCCGATGAGACTCGCCAACAGCAGCGCGCCGCCACTCACAAGATTGAATATCCCGAAACCCGTGCCGAGCAGCTCTGCGCGTGAGGATCTATGGGACGTTGTTGACTTTGATGAATTAGTCCCCATTCAGTTCCCATAAGGGTACAATATCACCATGCCGCTCTAACCTTATTACAGAGCAGGACATTATGTTGAAATTTAAAAATTGATCTTTCAAGTGACTGATTGTCTTTATTTGGCATTGGGTTTCTTCTCTTAATGAGAATTCAAAACGGGAGACCGAGATGCCGAGCGTCAGGGACTATGGCTTCACCACGACGCGTTCCCGAGCATGGTCCGCTGACAAAAATTTGAAGATTCCTACACATATAATCGTCTCCGGGGAGCTGGTGAACAAAAATGACATCCGACAATTGAAGCGGGTGCTGATCCCGCGGATTCGTAATGAAGGTTCTCCTCCCAACAAGAGAAGTGGCTCCTGTCAGGAGGTGGATAGGCACACTTTAAGGTGGTACTCCGGCGGAAAAAGGCTCATGGTGCGTAGCTCATAGCTGATGGTTCATGGCTGATGGTTGATGGTTTAATTATTGGGCATCTTATTGAAAATTAAGCGTAACGTCAAACGCAGAGGTGACCCCCTAAAAGGAGTCGCGTTTCCCCGCGGCCGGCCTCTCATTCGTAGATCTTTTCGTCCTCGGCAAAGGCTTCCGGGGCATCGGCCTCATAATCCCGCTCTTCGGCTGGGGCTTTGTGAGGATCTATGGGACGTTGTTGACTTTGATGAATTAGTCCCCATTCAGTTCCC